>NC_019695.1:2406016-2706768 GCF_000317125.1 Chroococcidiopsis thermalis PCC 7203 | reverse complement strand
TCGTGCAAGATTAACTCAAATTCTTGCCAACTGACGTTGGGAATAGTCACTACACTACCAGGAGCCAGCTGCATTTGGCTAACAGGTTTGACAACAGGAATCGTGGTCGTCATAGGGAAATTGACAGCAGATCGATCGGGGCGAGTTTAGATAGATCTTCACCTAAGTATAGAGATTTTTGGTGAACTCGCCCCTACACTGTATTTTCGCTCTACACTTTAAACTTCTCGACAATCCGTTTCATCGCTTCTTCCACGTTCTCGCGACTGTTGAATGCAGAGATACGGAAGTAGCCTTCACCAGCCGCACCAAATCCCGAACCAGGCGTTCCCACCACATTGCAAACTTGCAGCAGCTTATCAAAGAAATCCCAACTGGATAAACCGTGCGGGGTTTTTACCCAGACATAAGGTGCATTCACGCCGCCATACACTTCTAAACCCGCAGCCATCAGTTGAGTACGGATGATTTTGGCGTTTTCTAGATAAAAATTGACAAGAGCGTTAATTTGTGACTTCCCTGCTTCCGAATAAACTGCCTCAGCACCACGCTGCACGATGTAAGATACACCATTAAATTTAGTGGATTGACGACGATTCCACAATTTCCACAATTCTACATCGGAACCATCAGCAGCCTTTGCCTTGAGGGTTTTGGGTACGACAGTTAAAGCGCAGCGCGTACCTGTAAAGCCAGCATTTTTAGAAAAAGAACGAAATTCGATCGCGCAATCTCTAGCCCCCTCAATTTCATAAATAGAATGGGGTAGATCGGGATCTGTGATGTATGCTTCGTAGGCAGCATCGAAGAAAATTATGGAATTGTTAGCTTTGGCGTAGTTTACCCACGCTTGGAGATGTTCCCGCGTTGCTGTCGCACCTGTAGGGTTGTTGGGGAAACACAGATAAATCAAATCGACTTTTTGAGTCGGAATTTCGGCAGTAAAGTTGTTTTCTGCCGTCACGGGAAGATAGACTAAACCGCCATACTCGCCTTTTTCATTTGCCTCTCCCGTATGTCCAGCCATGACATTCGTATCGACATACACGGGATATACAGGATCGGTAACGGCAATCGTGTTATCTTTGCCAAAAATATCGAGAATGTTGCCCGTATCGCACTTAGAACCATCAGAAATAAAAATTTCTGAAGCGTCAATATCGCATCCTCGCGCTTGAAAATCGTGGCTAGCAATCTTCTCCCGCAACCAAGCATAACCTTGTTCGGGACCGTAGCCTTTAAAAGTAGCGCGATCGCCCATTTCTTCGACAGCTTGAATCATCGCCGCGCGACAAGCTTCTGGTAATGGTTCGGTGACATCGCCAATTCCCAACCGGATAATTTTTGCCTCGGGATTCGCCTCAGCAAATGCATTCACCCGCCGCGCAATTTCAGGAAACAGGTAGCCTGCTTTGAGTTTCAGGTAGTTATCGTTAATCTTTGCCACGATCGATCTCCATGTGTGCCGTAAATAATTTTAAGGGCTGGTGAAAAGTCAAAAGTCAAAAGTTAAAAGTCAAAAGTCAAAATAACTGTTCCCCGTTGCCTGTCTCCTGTTCCCCAGTCACTAATAACTGAGACGACACAAGCGCAGGTTGTTGAGTATTTGCGCGCCTTGTTTTTGGTAAAATTCGATGCCGCGATCGTTGTTGACGTTCACTGTCCATTCTATGCGTCCGCAATCGTTCTCGCTGGCGAGGGTTGATAAGTAGTTGAGTAATGCGGTTCCGACTCTTTGTCCGCGCATATGTGGCTGTACAAATAAATCGTCGAGCCAGATACTCGGTTTACCGAGAAAACTGGAGTAGGTGTAGAAAAATAAGGCAAATGCGATCGCGCTGTTATCAACTTCTGCCAATAATACTCTCGCTAGGGGCGATCGCCCAAATAATGTTGTCTCTAACTGCTGGGGAGTTGCTTGCAGTTCGTCTAGATATCCATCAAATGCTGCTTTTTGACGGATAAACGAAAATACTTGCTCTAAATCCTCAACCGTTGCCAATCGAATTTGAATATTGATATTACTCATCTGATGTATCCATTGCGTACTTACCTGTACTGTAAAAAAGCTTTTTTCATATGTCCAATATATATTTAGTAAAATATTTATATTTTAAATATATAAATATGGGAGTTGGTAGGGGCACACATCTGTGCGCCTATACGGAGTCGGGAGTCGGGACAAGGAAGACACGGAGGATAACTACAACCACCAACCACCAACTACCAATTACCAATTACCAATTACCATCATGGAACTTCGCCACCTGCGCTATTTCATCGCTGTCGCGGAGGAATTAAATTTCAGTCGCGCCGCCGAACGCCTCCATATGGCTCAACCGCCACTAAGTCAGCAAATTCGCGATTTAGAAGCTGAAATTGGAGTCAGGTTATTCGATCGCACTAAACGACGTGTAGAATTGACTGTTGCGGGTCGAGTATTTTTAGAAAAAGTACGACAGTTACTTAGGCAAATCGAGCAAGCTGTGGAAGCAGCACAACGAGCGAGTCGCGGCGAAATTGGACGTTTGAGCTTGGGGTTTAATAGTTCGGCGACATATAGCGTTTTACCCACTTTATTAAAAGCCTTTCGAGAACGATGTCCAGAGGTAGTATTGGATTTACATGAATTGACAACGCCGCAACAAATCTTGCAGTTACAACAACAGCAAATTGATGCGGGTATTCTTTACTTACCAATCGATTTAGAAGAAATAGAGTTAGAAATAGTTTCCGTGTTAAAAGAAGGCATGGCGATCGCAATCCCAGAAACTCATCCTCTCGCTACATCCACTCAAATATCAATTCGAGCCTTGAGTCAAGAATTATTCGTTTTGCCACCTGCCCGTTTAGGTAGTGGACTTTACAATCAAATTAGGCAATTTTTTCAACAGACGGAGTTTAGTCCAATAGCAGTGCAAGAAGCAATACAACTACAAACTAGCATTAGTTTAGTAGCAGGTGGTGTAGGAGTGGCGCTAGTACCGTCTTCTCTACAAAATTTACAGCGAGCCGGGGTGATATATCGATCGCTTATAGAACCAACTCCTGAAATTGAAATTGCTGTAGCATGGCGAAAGGGAGAGCGATCGCCTATTTTGCAGAACTTTATTGAATCCATATACGAACATTTTTCTGTAGAGATGTTACATGTGTAGAGACGTTACATGTGTAGAGACGTTACATGTAACGTCTCTACAGAGAACTTTTGACTTAGCAAAGGTGAGCCGCAGTGAGACAACAAACGATCGCCGAACGCGCTCATGACATTCTCCGCTCCGAGCAGTCGAGCAACCCCCTCAACTCAATTTTTGCTCCCCAGAACGTTGCTGTAATTGGAGCTAGCGAAAAACAAGGTAGTGTCGGACGTACCCTGCTATGGAATCTCATCAGCAATCCCTTTGGGGGAACTGTATTTCCCGTCAATCCCAAACGTCCTAGCGTATTGGGAATTAAAGCTTATCCCACCATTCAAGATGTTCCCGCGCCAGTCGATCTCGCAGTCATAGCTATCCCCGCTCCTAGCGTACCAAGGGCGATTGCAGAATGTGTCGCCGCAGGAGTTAAAGGTGCAATTATTATTTCTGCTGGGTTTAAAGAAGCTGGAGTAGCTGGGATCGAGTTAGAACGGCAAGTGTTAGAACAAGCACGTCGAGGCAATCTGCGAATTGTCGGTCCTAACTGCTTGGGGGTGATGAGTCCGCGTACAGGCTTAAATGCTACGTTTGCTAGCGCGATCGCCCGACCTGGTAATGTTGGTTTCATTAGCCAAAGTGGAGCGCTCTGCACGGCGATCCTCGATTGGAGCAAGCAAGAAAATGTTGGTTTTAGCGCCTTTGTCTCCATCGGTTCCATGCTCGATGTTAATTGGGGCGATTTAATTTACTATCTCGGTGACGATCCTCATACCAAAAGCATCGTCATTTACATGGAGTCTATTGGTAATGCGCGATCGTTCCTTTCGGCAGCTAGGGAAGTTGCACTGACCAAACCAATTATCGTCCTCAAAGCAGGTCGGACGGAGGCAGCAGCAAAAGCAGCGGCTTCCCATACAGGAGCGCTAGCTGGTAGCGATGTGGTATTAGATGCAGCTTTCCGGCGTTCCGGCGTGTTGCAAGTCAACCGGATCTCTGACTTATTTGATATGGCGGAGGTTTTAGCAAAACAACCCCGTCCCAAAGGTCGGCGCTTGACAATTCTGACCAATGCTGGTGGACCTGGGGTACTAACTACCGATGCCTTGATTGCTATGGGGGGAGAACTGTCAGAATTAAGCGAGGAGACTCGCACTGAATTGAATCGATTCCTGCCTACCCACTGGAGCCGCAGCAACCCAATTGACATTTTAGGAGATGCCGAACCCCAGCGTTACACTCAAGCCTTAGAGGTCGCAGCAAAAGACCCAAATAGTGATGGTTTGTTAGTAATCTTAACCCCGCAAGCCATGACTGACCCTACCAAGACGGCAGAAGCATTGAAATCTTATGTAGAGACGTTACCTGTAACATCTCTACAAGATAAACCGATTCTGGCGAGTTGGATGGGCGGTGCAGATGTCATCGACGGGGAAAAGATTCTTAACGATGCTGGCATTCCTACTTATCAATATCCAGATACAGCCGCCCGCGTATTCAGTCTCATGTGGCGTTATAGCTACAATTTGCGGGGAATATATGAAACTCCTGCTCTACCAGTAAATTTAGCAGATAGCAACAGCTGTTCTCTGGTGACACAAATTATTGATACAGCACGACAGCAGGGACGCACGATTTTGACGGAGGTTGAATCTAAGCAAGTGCTAGCTGCTTATGGTATTCCCGTCGTTCCGACTTACATTGCCAGAAGTGAAGCAGAAGCAGTTGAATATAGCGATCGCATTGGATATCCCGTTGTCCTGAAACTCTTTTCCGAAACCATTACCCACAAAACCGATGTCGGCGGCGTGCAGTTAAATTTACCCGATGCCGATGCCGTGCGTTCTGCGTACCACAAAATTGAAAATTCTGTCAACCAATACGTCCAAAATAATCCTCCTCACTCCGGTATGGGCGCACAGCCGTGCGCCCCTATAAAACCCCACGCACCACGCACGACACACCACGCACCACTATTCTTAGGCGTTACCGTTCAACCGATGCTGAAATTGGATGGTTACGAATTGATTATTGGCAGCAGTCTCGATCCACAATTCGGTTCTACGCTGCTATTTGGCTTAGGGGGACAGTTAGTGGAGGTATTTAAAGATCGAGCGATCGCCCTACCTCCCTTAAATACCACTCTGGCACGCCGAATGATGGAACAAACCCAAATTTACAAAGCATTGCAAGGAGTCAGAGGTAGAAAAAGCATCGATCTAGAAGCACTAGAACAACTTTTAGTATTATTCAGTCAACTCGTAGTCGAACAGCGGTGGATTAAGGAGATTGATATCAATCCGTTGCTAGCTCGTCCTGATTCCCTCCTCGCTTTAGATGCGCGGATCGTTTTGCACTCACCGGAAACACCAGAAGATCGGTTGCCGAAACTGGCGATTCGTCCCTATCCCCAGCAGTACGTGAGTCAATGGACGATGAGAGATGGCACGATCGTTACTATTCGTCCGATTCGTCCCGAAGACGAACCTTTAATGGTGCAGTTTCATCAAACTCTATCGGAAGAAAGTGTCTATTTTCGTTATTTTCATTTGATTAAGTTAAGTCAGCGAATCGCACACGAAAGACTAACGCGGATATGCTTTATCGATTACGATCGCGAAATGGCATTAGTCGCGGAGTACCGTCATCCACAAACCTCAACAAGAGAAATATTAGCAGTTGGTCGTCTGAGTAAATTACACGGCTTCAACGAAGCAGAATTTGCTATTTTGGTAGGCGATCGCCATCAGCGACAAGGGTTAGGTACGGAATTATTGAGTCGTCTATTACAAGTCGGTCGCGACGAAAAACTCGATCGCATTACTGGCGAAATTCTCGCCGAAAATCGAGCCATGCAAAAAGTCTGTGAAAAACTCGGTTTCCACCTGCATCGGGCTGCGGATGTCGTCAAAGTGGAATTTGAGCTGTAAATCAGTTATCAGAAGGAGTCGTAAGGGCGGGTTCACCAAAGATCTCTAACTCCGACGAAGATTTCGGGTGAACCCGCCCGTACAGGAGTCAGAAGAATTAAATGAAATTCTTGTCACGCACCACGCACCACTCAACTACCAATTACCAATTACCAATTACCAATTACCAACAACCAATTACCTATCAAGCTGCAAAACTTTATGTATTGCGTCCAATAATTCTTTCGTCGTATAGGGCTTGGGTAAAAATGCTTTGACACCGATTTCGGTTATTTCAGCCATCAGGCTATTCGATGCTAAACCACTCGTAACAATCGCCTTGATTTTAGGATTGAGTTTTTGTAGGGTGCGAGTTGCAGTTAACCCATCCATCAACGGCATCATCACATCCATCAGCACGAGATCGATCTCATACTTACGAGCGGCATAGAGAGCGATCGCCTCAATCCCATCTTTGGCAATCAGAGTCCTGTAATTGTACTCTTCCAAGGAGGTTTGAGTCACCTGTTGGATCGATAGTTCGTCTTCCACAATCAGAATTAACTCGTTGTTACCAGTCAAAAGCGCGAGTTCTGCTGCTGGCTGAGTTTCTGCATCTTCGATCGCAGGTAAGTAGACTTTAAATTGCGACCCTCTTCCCACCTCGCTGTACACCTTGACAAAACCACCGTGGTTTTTCACAATGCCTAACGCAGTGGATAAACCCAGTCCTGTCCCTTTGCCTACTTCTTTAGTCGTGAAAAAGGGGTCAAAAATTCGCTCTAACAGTTCAGATGGAATTCCCGTTCCTGTATCCGAAATCGCGATCGCCACGTAAGAACCCGGGCTAGCTTCTGGATTCATCCGAGTACAGGCTTCATCAACGAGTTTATTTTCAGCTGCAAGCCCGAGAGTTCCACCATTGGGCATGGCATCGCGGGCATTGACGCAGAGATTCATAAATACCTGATGCAGTTGGGTAGCATCGGCAGCAACCGTCCAAAGATTAGCAGTGGGAAAGTCTGTATAAATTTCAATGGTTTTGGGGAAGGTTTGGCGGGCAACGTGCATGACTTCTGACAATATATGTCTGAGTTGCAATGGCACTCGCTTGCCTTCCACCCCACGAGCAAAGACTAAAATTTGCTTAACCAAATCTGCCCCGCGTTTGGCACTGTCTTCGATCAGCTGGAGTAGGTGTCGATCCTGCTCGTCTAGGGGGAGTTTTAGAGATAGCAGTTGAGCGGTTGCCAGAATCGGAGTGAGAATATTGTTGAAGTCGTGGGCAATGCCACTTGCCAGAGTCCCCAGACTTTCCAAACGTTGGGCGTGGCGCAGGGCTGCTTCTGTCAGCTTGCGAGTAGTAATATCTTCCGCAATGCCTACCACGCGGTAAGATGCACCAGAGTCATTTTGAATTGGAAAACCGCGATCGCGAATCCATCGGATCGAGCCATCGGGACGGATAATTCGATACTCTTCATCGTAATGACCTGCTAAAGCCTGCTCGAAGAAGTTCGTTTGAATGCGTTGCCGATCTTCAGGATGAATTGCCTCTAACCATTCCATAAAGTTGGCATACAAACTCTCGCAGGATCGCCCCCAGATACGTTCGTAGGCAGGGCTGACGTAGAGTTGCTGACGCGCTTTGGGGTCTGACATCCAAAACACGCTCTCGGCAATGTTTTCTGCCAATTGACGAAACCGTTCTTCGCTTTCTCTTAATGCCTGTTCTGCGTTATGTCGTTTTTGTCGTTCCTTCGCCTCGCGCAGTTCTCGCTCCACCGCAGGCATTAACCGAGCTAAATTACCCTTGGTGATGTAGTCGTGCGCTCCCGCTTTCATCGCAGCAACAGCAGTTTCTTCGCCAATCGTACCGGAGACAATGATAAACGGTAAATTACGCTGCTGGCTTTGCAATAGTTTTAGGGCATCTGGAGCGCTAAACGCAGGTAGAGTGTAATCGGCAATGACAATATCCCACGACTGGCGATCGAGCGCCGCCTGCATCTGGGCAGCAGTCTCTACCCGCTCGTAATCCACGCTATAGCCGCTCCGCCGCAGTTCCCGCAGCATTAGCAGCATATCGTCTTCCGAATCCTCGACAACTAGAATGCGTAGGTGAAGGTTCATCGCGCTTTCCTAAAGCGGTGGTGGTTCGTTCATCAATAGCCAATACATCCCTAATTGCCGAATTGCCTCGGAAAACTGAAGAAAATCCACGGGTTTGCGAATATAACTGTTGCACCCCAAGCTGTAACTATTGAGCAAATCTCGCTCTTCGCTAGAAGTCGTCAAGACGACCACGGGCAATAGTTTAGTGCGTTCATCTTCCCGTAAACGGCGTAAAACTTCAAGCCCATCGACGCGAGGTAGCTTTAGATCCAACAAAACTACGGTCGGTTTACTGCTGACATCTCGTTGTGCATATATGCCCGTGCCAAACAGGTAGTCCAGGGCTTCGACTCCATCATGGGCGACGACAATATCATTCCCGATGTGATGGCGTTTAAGGGCGCGGATTGCCAATGCTTCGTCGTCAGGATTATCTTCTACGAGAAGAATGACTTTGCGATCGCCATTCCCATTCATGCCTCGACCTCCTCTGCGAAGAGCGTGAAATAAAACGTTGCTCCCCGTGTCAATGCCCCTTCTGCCCACACCCGTCCCCCATGCCGATGCACGATTCGCTGCACTGTAGCAAGTCCAATTCCATTACCGAAAAATTCGTTCATACCATGCAATCGCTGGAACGGTCTAAATAACTTGTCAGCATAAACCATGTCAAAGCCTACGCCATCATCCCGCACAAAGAAAGCGGGAATCCCATTTTCCTGTGCGATCGCCCCAAATTCAATTTTTGCCTGCAACTGCCTAGAGGTAAATTTCCAAGCATTATTCAATAAATTATCTAATAAAACTTCCAGCAGACGGGGATCTCCTTGGACAACTAAACCAGGTTGAACTGCAAACTCCACCTGCCGATCTGGATGAGCCATCTGTAAATCCGTGCAGATACGACTGGCTAATCGGCTCAGAGCGACTGATTCCCTGCTCATCTCGCTGCGAGTAACTCGCGATAGGGTGAGGAGATCGTCAATCAACTGCCCCATCCGCTGGGTAGCGGAGCGGATGCGGTGCAGATAGTCTTGTCCGGTACTATCTAATTGGTCAAGGCAGTCTTCCAGCAATGCCTGGCTAAAGCCGTCAATACTGCGTAAGGGCGCGCGTAGATCGTGGGAGACTGAATAGCTAAAGGCTTCCAATTCCTTATTCACCGCCTTCAGTTCGACGATCGCTTGCTGCAATTCCTGATTCAACTCTTGAGCGCGTTGTTCGGCTTGCTGTCGTTCGACAATCTCTGCCCGTAATTCTGCAAGTAGTTCGGCGTGCTGGAGAGCCACCCCTAGATGATTGGCAATCTGATGGACAAATTCGATCTCGGTTTCCTGCCACTGACGCGGGGCGCGACATTGATGAATGCAGAGCAATCCCCAGAGATTTTGTCCCTGTAGGAGTGGCACGACCAAGTTAGCCCGAACTTGAAATCGGGCGAGGATCTCAATGTGGCAGTCACTCAGCCCAGCGTCGTAGATGTCGGCAACTGCCTGCACCCGTCCCTGTTGGTAATGGATGGCATATCGATCGCCAAAGCAACGATCGTGGACTTTCTGCGCTATGGCTGAGCCAAAATCAGCGGCAACATCCTCAGACACAAATTCTCCATCATTCCAACCAGAATCAGCATAGAAGCGAAACATTCCCACTCGGTCTGCTACCAAAAGTTGACGCACCTCAGTAGCCGTGGCTTGAAAAATCGCTTCAAGATCGAGGGGTTCTCGGAGTCGGGCGATCGCGTTAAACAGGGCTTTCTGCCTTTCTACCTGTAAATTCGCGCGCTCTATTTCTTGCTTTAAAGGTTGAATTTTGTCAATCAGAAGTTGTTGCATCTGCTCGAATGCCGCTTCATCCTTACAGCAAGCGCGCAATCTTGTCAACAATTCTGAGTTCATGAATCACAGTCTGGCGACGCTTCCTGACATTAAGTATATACTGCCGCATTGAACCAGTAACTAGTGAAAAGAATGGGGTGTGGGGTGTAAGAACAAGTCAACTGACAACTTTGTACAGACGTTACATGTAACGTCTGTACGCTGACTGATAACTGTTTGTTAAACTTTCTCTTTAGCTGGTGTGGCAACGCCATATCTGACTAAAAATGTTTCCAGTTGCCGCAAGAATCCAAAATCTGCTTCTGGTAGAGGCGCATTTTGGCTCGTGCGGGGATTTTGTTCTAGGCAAGCAAAAGCCTGTCGGAATTCATAAGGAGTTGTAGCGATCGGTGCGTCAAGGTGACAGCTAATAATCCGCCCGAAATCCCAAGTTGCTACCTTATCTGCCCAGTCTAAAACTTGTTGTGGTGCTTGGGGAAAAATTAGAGTTTGCAAGATTGGAGCGACAAACGGACGACCGTTGCTACGGAGCATATCGAACGATCGCTGCCATCCTGCTTGCCAACGGAACGGGTATAAGCCAAAGTAAGCTTGTCGCGATCGCTCTTTGGCTTTGGCAGCATCGCTTAACATCTGCACCAGTCCTGCTGTTTCCACCGTCCCAGGACGGAAGTAAGTTGCAAACAAGCAAATCCGCTGCCATCCCTTACGGCGATTGGCGGGAGTGTCTTCCATTGCCTCGTCCCCACTATCTCTCGCATGAAACAGCAAAGGATACGGATCTAACTGCAAAAGCGCGGGTGGTTCTTCTGGGATGGAGATGATGGAATCAGTTAATAGCAGAGTGCGCGATCGCTTGTGGAGAAGTGCGACTTCTGCAAAAGACCCCTTGCCTAAGTCCAGATCCAACACGGCATAGTCGAATTCTGCCCCAAAGGGAGCCTGTTTAGAGTTTTCCGGTAGTACTTGAGTGCGTTTTCGGGGAAATCCCAACCACGACAGCGGTAAATTAAGCGGAAAACTCCACTGATTCGGAGCCACGAAAACCTGGGATTGAGGAAAACATCGAGCGAAAGGACCAACAAAAATCTTGTGTTCCAATCCCGAACTGGTAGGCAAAATAATATACTTCACATCACCATACTTTGCCACCAACTCATTCACCATGCGAATGCACTCTTTTGTTGGGGCAACGGGTGCATAGATCAACAAACCACCAGCATTAAGCTTAACAACAGTCATCCGAATCGTGACAACCGCATAGAAAAAGCCCTGAAGCTGGTCGAACGTCCAGATCGTATCCCGCACAACTTCCGTGCAAAGCGTCCGCCGCTTGCCAAATGGATAGAGTGGTAAAGCCAGCCAGAACTGCCACGCCAAATCCTGCGGCTGGGTGCTTGAATGCATGAATCGCTCCTACAGATGTATCCTCAATTACTATTTTGCTGTTTTTTTGTCATTCGTCATTTGTCATTCGTCATTTGTCATTCGTCATTTGTCATTTGTCGCTGCTCCCTACTCGTGCGCTCCCTGCTCCCTGATAACTGCTCAGTGGTGCAAAAAGAAGGAGTAAAACAGATACAGAATTGTAGCTATAAACAAAACGTGGTTGATCCAGTCGTCAAGAGTCCATTTGCGAAACATGGTTTGGTAATGGGTAATTGGTAATGGGTAAGTCAGTAGTTGTAGGGGCGGGTTTAGCAACAGATTCATGGCTTGTGGCAAGAACGCTTCGTCCAAAACCCGCCCGTACAGGAGTCAGAAATCACAATTAATTAACCAACAATGACGAATGACAAATGACAAATCATCTAGCCAATGGTTGCGGCTGTCTGTCTTCTTTAGGCTGAATCTGTTTTGGTTTACTTGGTTTCAAGAAATTTTCTTCCATATTCTTAATGACAACGTACAGCACCGGGACTAAGAACAGACTCAATAGCGTCGAAAATAGGTAGCCGCCGAATAGTGCCGTTCCTAAAGACCAGCGACTCATGGCTCCTGCACCCGCCGCTATGACCAAAGGCCAAAAACCAACTAAACCAGAAATTGCTGTCATCAGAATCGGTCGCAAGCGCTCCTCTGCGGCTCGAATTGCTGCTTTGGTGTAGCTCATACCTAGTTCTGCTGACTGGTTGGCAAATTCTACGATCAGAATTGCGTTTTTACTGGCTAAGCCGATCAGCATCACGAGAGCAACTTGAGCGTAAATGTTATTGTTGACAACAGGCCAAACCGAACCTGCTTGGAGCAAATTGGCACGGAGCAGCAACGCCCCGATCGCGCCTAAAATTGCTAAAGGTACGGTAATCATGATGATGATGGGATCGACGTAGCTTTCGTACTGCGCTGCCAAGACTAAAAACACCATCACAAAGGCTAAACCGAAAATAATCGGGGCAGCACCACCAGAAGCTTTTTCTTGAAAAGCCGTTCCCGTCCAGGCGTAACCGAATCCTGGTTGCAATACTTGCTCTGCTACCTCTTCCATTGCTCTCATCGCTTGTCCGGTACTGTAACCTGGGGCGGGTGCGCCTTGAATGTTAATCGATGGATAAACGTTGTAGTGAGTAATAATTGGTGGATAGGTCATTTGCTCGACTTTCACCACATTACTCAGTGGTACGGAATTCCCATCTACAGAACGGACGTACAAACGACCGATATCGTCGGGATTGGAGCGCGATGTCTCTTCTGCTTGCACTTGCACGCGATACAGTCGTCCGCCGAGGACATATTGGTTGACATATCTCGCCCCCAAATATGTCTGCATCGTATTGAAAATATCGCTTAATTGAACGTTGAGGGCTTTAGCTTGTTCGCGATCGATGGAGATTTCCATCATCGGCGCACCGAAGGTAAATTGAGTAAATACACCCGCTAACTCTGGACGCTTTCTTGCTGCTTCGACCACTTTTTGCGTGTTATCAATTAAAGCTTCCATTGGTAAGGCTTGGCGGTTTTGGATGTACATCTCGAAGCCACCCGTACTCCCTAAACCATCCACTGGTGGTGCGTTGACGGCGATTAGTCTGGCTTCGGGAACGTTTGCTTGCAATTTTTGGTTAATTTGTTGCAGGAGTCCGAAAATTGACTTATCTGCACCGGGGCGTTCTTCCCAATCTTTAAGCTTGACGAAAAACAGCGCTTTGTTGCTAGCATTACCTTGAAAACCAAAGCCCGCATTCCCAACTACGTGTTCGACTTCTGGCAGGGGTTTGATAATCTGGGTAACTTTTTGGACGAGATTAGTGGTGTAATTTAAAGAGACACCCGAAGGAGCTTCGGCGATCGCAAAGAAATAGCCTTGATCTTCTTCGGGAATAAATCCTTGGGGTGTAGTCTGATAAAGCCAACCTGTTGCAATTAAGCCTGCGAGAAAAATTGGGATGACTATCATCCGCAGGCGGATTAGAAATTCTACTGACTTACCATACTGTTCTTTAAACCAGTCAAACCCGCGATTAAACCAGCCAAAAAACCAGCCCAAGGGTCCATGCACCTCCTGCTGTCGTCGCATGATGATGGCTGACATGCTAGGGGAAAAGGTAAGAGCGTTGAAGGTAGAAATAGCGATCGCAAAGGCAATAATTAAGGCAAACTGTCTGTAGACAATTCCCGTCGTGCCTGGAAAGAAGGTCACGGGAATAAATACTGCCATCAGCACCACAGAGGTAGCAATAATTGCCCCAGTCAGTTCTCCCATCGCATCGATCGCAGCTTGCACTGGTCGCATTCCCTGAGATAATTTAGCGGCGATCGCTTCTACAACCACAATCCCATCGTCTACAACTAGACCTGTGGCTAAAATTACCCCGAATAGCGTTAACTGATTCAGGCTAAACCCAAACATAAAAGCAAACGCCATCGCCCCAATTAAGGACACGGGAATTGCCAGGGCGGGAATAATTGTGGTACGCCAGTCTTGGAGGAAAATAAAGATTACCAAAAAGACTAAGGCGATCGCTTCCATTAAAGTTTTAAAGGCTTCATCTAGGGAAGCTGAGACGAACAACGTATTGTCTAAACCAACCGTTGCTTTCAATCCTGGCGGAAAACTTTGCTCTAACTCCGCCATCCTCGCCTTAATTAAGTTGGCTGTATTCCAAGCATTACTTCCAGGCAATTGATAGGCTAATAAAATAACTGAAGGAGCGCCATCAAATAGAGTCGTGGCGCTATAGTCTTGCGCTCCAACTTCAGCGCGACCGACATCTTTGAGCCGCGTTAGCGTCCCGTTTTGACCCACTTGCACGACAATATCTTCAGCCTCTTCGGGAGTCGTAAAGCGACCGATCGCGCGTAAGGCGATTTCATAGTCGTGCTTGGCTTGGGTCGGCTGCTGACCGATTCTACCCGCCCCTACTTGAATGTTTTGCTCGGAAATAGCGTTAATGACATCTTGAGCTGATAAATTTCTCGCAGCCAAGGCATCGGGATTGAGCCAGATCCGCATTGCATATCTTCGTTCGCCAATTATTCTTAAGTTGCCTACGCCCTCGATCCGTTTGATTTCATCAAAAATCAGGCGATCGACATAATTACTAATAAATACGTTGTCGTAGATATAGTTACCTTGCTCGTTTTTCTCTGAATAAAAGGCATAAGCAATAGTAATTGTTGGAGATTGTTTTTGCGTAACAACACCCGTGCGATTTACCTCTTCTGGTAGTTCTGCTTCAGCTACGGCAACGTTGTTTTGAACGAGGACTTGAGCGGTATTTCTGTCCATCTCCGTGGGAAAGGAGACGTTAATGGTCGTGTCACCATTATTCGTTGTCTGAGAGGACATATATACAGCCCGCTCAGTACCGTTGATCTGTCGTTCTAGTACGGTGGTAACGTTTTCTTCTGTGGTTTTGGCATCGCTACCGAGATAATTTGCTGTCACGGTAACTTGTTTTAATGCCATTTCTGGGAGTTTATCTAAGGGCAATAGCGGAATGCAAATTGCTCCTAGTAAAAGGATAACCACGGTACAGACTGTCGTTAAGACTGGTCGCCTAATGAATGTATTGGCAATGCTCAGTAACATAGATCCTGAGTTCGATTAATGTTTTGGGCAAACGGTACAGATAGGAACGATCGAGAAAACAGTAGGTAAGCCTTTAAATCAGTTGTCAGTTATCAGTGTAGAGACGTTACATGTAACGTCTGTTATCAGTTATCAGTTATCAAGAAAGAGTGGTGCGTGGTCACTGGTCACTGGTCGCTGGTCACTGTTAAAGATCGGTAGTTCCAGTCAGATTGCGATCGCGAACGATGGGAACGAATCTATGAGGATTTATTGTGAGAATTTAATTTATAGCTATAAGCGAACAGAGTACCATTTTCCTGCCGAAAAATACTACCCCTTGATGATTTTTGGCGGGTGCATTTAACTTAGTTTAAGTAAATTCATTAAATTTAATATTTAATTGCAAAAGCGATCGCATCTTAAGTGCGAGTTTATAGGCTTAGAGTAGGCAAATTTTCTGTCTGTTTTGCAACAGTTATCCGATAAATAGAAAAATTTACAAGCATGATTTTGTGTCACGCATCAGCCGTAGGCGAAGCGTAGCGTTAGGCGCAAAGACGCAAAGCGGCTTCTCGTGGAGTAGACGCAAAGAAGAACACAAAGGGATTTTTATGTGAGGTGTCACAAATTTAGTAATGCGATAATTCCAAATGCTACGATGACGATACCTGAAAGGCGATTGACCCAGTTCAAATTCAGTTTTGTCTTTGCTAGCGTGACGGTAGTACTCAATAGCAGCCACCACAGTGCAGAGCCGCAAAAAACTCCAATTACTAGGAGGATTGCTGATAGGTAATTTTGTTTGATGCTGGCTAAGCCTAATCCAGAAAAAATAGCTGCAAAAGCTAAGATTGTTGCAGGATTTGTCAGTGTGAGCATCCATGTTGAAGTATAAACTCTAGTAAGAGTGTTGCCTCTGGTGGATGCCGCAGTTTCAGATGGCATACTAATAAATGTTTTGACCCCCAAGTAGCACAGGAAAGCACCGCCAACCAACCGCAGCCAAAACTGTTGTTCGATTAAGAAGTTAGTGACGAAGGTAAGTCCAAATGCAGCCACACAACCATACATTGCATCTGCTGTTGCTGCGCCTAAACCAGCTACAAATCCATGTAGCCAACCGAATGCAAGTGACTGGCGAATGCAGAGGATACCAATGGGTCCTACAGGTGCGGCGATCGCCAAGCCAATTGTTAGTCCCCGTAGTAGTAAGTTAATTTCCATAAGATTAGTAAGTCGTAAGTCGTAAATCGTAAGAAAGAATTAACTGGTCGCTGGTCGCTGATAATTGACCCATCTCGAAAGGCTAATCGAGCAACTTAGTCACTACGGACAAACAACAACCTCAATCGTGCTTTCTTCACCAATTAAAAGAGTAGGGAGCAGGGACGAGCTGGGACGAGCTGGGAGCAGAGGCGCAGAGGGGTAGAGGAGCAACTACCAACTACCAACTACCAATTACCAATTACCAATTACCAATCAATACCCATGTACTATAACAGTTGACTTTTACCGTAAAATAAAGCATGTAACGCGATCGCGCTTGTTACAACAGTGTAGCTGTGCAACTCTTCTTGCATATAATTAGGTTATGGCGAAATATACTCTCCCTCAAGCTCCAGAAGTTGTCCTGAATGTCTCTGGTAAAGATTCAGCCAAAGCTCGCGATAAAGCGATGGATCGGCTGATGGAACTAATCGATGCTGGGGAACTACCCACCGATTTAGCGGAGGGATTTAGTTCGCAGCAATTGATTGAAGTCAAAGAACAGCCGATGGATAATCTCAGTAGCGATGAGGATGCAATTACCCAAGCCGTACAGATACTTAATAACTTAGCTACCTTAAAGCTGAAGGTACAAGAATCTCGCACGGAGGCGTTGGAAATTCGTAAAGCGGT
Source organism: Chroococcidiopsis thermalis PCC 7203 (assembly GCF_000317125.1). Classification (GTDB taxonomy): domain Bacteria; phylum Cyanobacteriota; class Cyanobacteriia; order Cyanobacteriales; family Chroococcidiopsidaceae; genus Chroococcidiopsis; species Chroococcidiopsis thermalis. Next base: position 2,689,859 of record NC_019695.1, on the reverse strand, counting down.
TGACGTGCTATTTACCGATAAATCTGTCAGTGATGAAGAAATCGCTCGATTGAAGGAAGGATTTAAAGTACTAAAAACTTTTGCTCAAGCAAATGTCCGCTATCAGGAAGCAAAAGCTAAAGCAGAAGAAGCGCGAAAAGTGCTAGACGAAGCTTTAAAATCTAACTGAAGTTTTCAGATGTTGCGCGAATAGAGTTTGCAGAACTACACAGACGAAACCTGTTGAAACAGGTTAATACTTGTTTTCAATTGGCATAAGCAGACTGAGTTTGTGTAGTTGCAGATTTTAACCTGTTAGCAACTGTTTCTGCTAACAATTTATGGGCAGCAGTAGAGGGATGGATATCATCCCAAAATAAATATTTATCTGGGTTGGGACAAACCATATATTGGCTAAGTTCGCCATTTAAACAGGTATTCATAACATTGAGAAAGCCAAATTTAGTTGGCTCGTTCATAACTCGATTAAATAGATCGTTGACATCATAATAAATAAGATTGGATTCAGATTTAAGCTGTTGCTGTAAGTTTTTCAAAGCATTAGCTAGTTGAGAGTTATGCTTGTGAGTTAGTTGGCTCAGTACTTCAGATTGTTGGGTATTGCGCGTTCCTGGTAGTTTACCTAAATCTGGCAAATTAACCACTAAAATATTTTTTGCGCCAATTTGAACCAGTGATTTGACAGCTTCAACTGAATTATTAACTGGTCGATCTGTGTCATTTCCACCTCCCAAATAATCATTTGCTCCAGCCCAGATTATGTATAAAGCATTATTAGAGGTAGAGGAATGACTAGCCCGATAGCGATCGATTTGTGCTAGCAATCCTAGTGGAACTTCCTGTGAATTGCCTGTGGTAGCGCCACCGTAAGCAAAATTAGTATCGGGATTAGCGTTTAATTTCAATTGTTGAGCGAGATATTCCGTCCAAACTAAACCATCTGCATATCTGCCGCGAAAATAAGGTGGACTGGGTGGAAATTGTCCTTGGGAAGCTTTAAACACATTGCCAGGATCGGAAAGGCTATCGCCAAAAACATAAATTTGGGCGACATTTTGCGTTCGAGCCGCATTAGATAATTGAAATAGAGCGGCAGCGATCGCACTTATCGTGGCAATTAATACAATTTTGCGGAACATAGGAGTGAGGGGTGAGGAGCGAGGAGCGAGGAGTGAGGGGTTAGGGGTTAGGATAATGATAACGATCGGTAACTCCCAACAACTACCAATTACCAACTACCCGCTACTAACAATCATGTCCGATTCTCTATCTCATTCCAATTCTCCGACGCTGCGCGATCGCTACTTGGCGTTGATAGATCAGATCGTACAAATTACCCTGAAAGGGCAAATTCGTTCTAAAGAGCAAGTTTATCAAATGCTAGCGCAACAAGTCGTTCCCGGTACGGCAGAGATTTTCGAGCGCTGTTTGGACGAACGCACGATGGAGATCGAACATGAGATCGAGACGGTAAAGGATGAATTAAAGCAAGCGAAAGCGACTCGTTCCCAAAGAGCGATCAAAACGATCGCTAGCGAATGGGAACGCGCCGCCGCTCAAAATCGAGCCGCTAGCGCGATCGCTAAAGCAGCGGAACAGATCGGCGCTTCCGAACCAGCCTACTTACTTGCCGATTTATTACAAGTTATCGATCCAAATCAAAAGCAAGCACTGACAATCGCCCAACTCAAACAATTAGCTGCGGTTTTAAAACAACAAGCAACTGCAATCGAGTCAGAAATGGCGACGGAGGTGCAACAAGTTGCGATGGGGATCGATCGCGGCTTGCAGTCTTGGCAGCATTTAGAAGGATATTTAGTCAGCTGGGTATACGATGGGGGGCAAAGCGCGATCGGATTTGAGAACGTACCAGGACAACGCGGACCTTGGGCGCTGTGGGCAAAACAGGTTAATAGTCCGATTCCACAAGCATTATTTCAAACTCTGGCTCTAGAGCGATCGCTATTAGAATGGACGACTCAGCAATATTTCCATCTCGATGATTGGGTGGAAATGGCGCTGATTTTGCAGTTTTTGCAACGGGGACTCGTTGGGTGGACGGAACAGCGAATTTATGATGCCAAGCTGGGGTCAAGTCTAGCAATTTCTTGCTTTCTCACGTTTGCAGCAGTTTGGGGTGAGTTAGCGAATGGCTTCATGCAAGCAACTAGCCTCAATTCCAGCCATCGCGAACGGCTAGCGGATGGTTGTTTTCAGATTGCACTGCAAATTTTACGCGCTTTTGCTCAAAAGCAATACTTTCCCCTCTACGGTGGTGTTTTTGCTTCATTCAATGGCGGACACTTACAATCTGCTCTCGACTATTTAGATTTACCTTTACGACAAGTCGAAGGAACTCAGGAAAAAGCCCGAATTTTGACACTTTTAGGTTATTCTCAGCAGGCTGTAGGAAATTATCACCAAGCAACCCAGTTTTACGATCGCGCTTTGGAAATTGCCCGTGCTGCGGAGGATGTACCTTGTGAAATTGCCGATTTAAATCATCTCAGCCGAATTTGCGTGGCTAAGAAACAGTATGCAGAGGCAATTGATTACAGCCAGCGGGCGCTACTTCTCAGTCGCCAAGTGGGAGACAAATTAGGTGAAGCCAATGCTTTAGCAAATTTGGGTTACAGTGAGGTGTATTCGGCTCAGGCTATAGAAAGATTGGAACCAGAAGTTTATGAAATGGCGATCGGTTATTTACAACAAGGATTGAAGCTATCTCAACAGTTAAATGACAGACAAAGCTTATCATTATGTTGCAGTAGCCTTGGTGCAGCGCATTTAGTTTTATCTCAACCCCAAGCGGCGATCGATTATCTTCAATCTGGATTTCAAGCCGCTCAAGCTTCCGGCGATTTGTATCTTCAAGGACTCAACTTAGTTAACTTAGCAGAAGCATATTATGGCTTACAACAGACAGAAAAAGCGATTTATGTTGGTTGTATAGGTATGTATATGTTAGAGCGTATAGCTTCTCCTGAGTGGCGACAAGCAGCAGGTTTGTTGACTATACTACAAGGGCAAATGGGACAGGATGCTTTTCAAAAAGTATTGGCACAATATCGACCGCAATTTATGACGGCGATCGGTGTAGATGGTTACGATTACATTCCGCAATTATTAGCAAATTACCGTTAATTCCATCAAGAACAAATATTATGAAACATGAAAAAATTTATTCTTTTGTGTTTAATTACTGTGAGTTTGGTGTTGGCGATCGCCAGTTGCAATCCTAACACTTCTGAGGCTAACGGTGAGATTGTCGTTGCTTCCAAAAATTTTACTGAACAAAATATTTTAGGCGAACTATTAGCGCAACAAATTGAATCTGCAACTGGACTAAAAGTCGCTCGTCGTCTAGATTTAGGAGGAACGTTTGTTTGCCATCAAGCAATGCTCGCCGGACAAGTTGATGCTTATATCGAATATACGGGAACGGCATTTACAACTATTTTAAAACAAAAGCCAATTAGCGATCCAAAAGCTGTTTATCAACAAGTGAAATCTGGCTACGACGAGCAGTTTCAATTAGAAGTTGCCCCAGCTTTAGGGTTTGAAAATACCTTTGCCATGATTATTCGCGGCGAAGATGCACGCGAGTACAATCTTCGCACTCTCTCGCAAGCTACCCAATATGCACCCCAGTGGCAAGCTGGCTTCGGCTATGAATTTATCAGCCGCGAGGATGGGTTTCCAGGATTAGCAAAAACCTACGATCTGAAGTTAAATAAACCACCTCGCGTGATGGATTTGGGGTTAATTTATCGGGCAATAATTGATAAACAAGTAGATATAGTTGCAGGGAACTCTACTGATGCTCAAATCGCCCGTTTAGATTTAACGATTCTGCAAGATGATAAGGGTTACTTTCCCCCCTATGAAGCAACTCCCATCGTGCGACAGGCAACTTTGAAAAAGTATCCCAAACTACGTCCGGCGATCGCACAACTAGGTGGAAAGATTAATGAAGAGGAAATGCGCAATTTAAATTATCAAGTCGAAGGTGAATTTCGCGATATTAAAGAAGTCGTGCGTGAATTTTTAACTGCGAAAGGTTTAGGCAAACTGTAATGGCTATCTTCTGACAAATGACAATTAAAATTAGGACAATTACGCCCTTAATCAAACTCGGCGCGATCGCATTGTTCGTGGCTGGTGATAGCGTATTGACGCAGACACTACCCTTACCTAATAATTTAATCTCCTTCAACTCTGAAATGGGAGAACAATTATTACTACAAAGTAAAGCACGGGAAGATTTTTGGGATTTAAGTACGCAGTACGTTACCCAAAATACTCAATCATATTGTGGGGTTGCCAGTATAGTAATGGTATTAAATGCCCTCTCAATTCCCGCTCCCATTGCTCCTGAATATACACCTTATCGAGTATTTACCCAGGCAAACTTTTTTAATAACGCATCAACTAAAAAAGTTCTTGCACCTGAAGTTGTTGCCCGTCAAGGTATGACTTTAGAACAGTTAGGTCAGCTACTTGCTAGCTATGGTGTAGAAGCTAAAGTTTATCATAGTACTAATACTAATATAGAGCAGTTTCGTCAGCTCGTAATACAGAATTTACGCCAAGAAAATAACTTTGTTTTAGCTAATTACTTGCGACGCAAAATTGGACAAGAAAGAGGCGGACATATTTCTCCTCTCGCCGCCTATAACCAACAAACAGATCGATTTTTAATTCTCGATGTTTCGCGCTATAAATATCCTCCAGTATGGGTAAAAGCAGCGGATTTGTGGCAAGCAATGGATACAGAAGATCGGGTTTCAGGTAAGACGCGGGGATTTGTATTGGTGAGTCAGAAAGTTAAAAGTTAAAAGTCAAAAGTTAAATAAGACTCGATCCCCCCCCCTTAAAAAGGGCGGCTAGGGGGGATCTTCGAGGATCTAATACTTTTAACTGAACCGTATTGAGCGATCGCTTATAGAACCCATTTGAGATCTATACAGGAGGGCAATCGAATTTGGCTGAACTACGAGCTAAGTTACAAATTTTATAGATCGATCGTCAGGATTTTTTTCTTGCTTTTTTTGTCGCTCAACACGACTGTATTGTAGGGTGATGTATCCGTTCCCAGCGGAATTGGCAGCCTAAAACTGGGGCTTTTACGATCGAGTTCGCCTAAATCAATGCTTTTCCTTATATCGCCATCTGTTGCCAGATAAGCGGTAAGTTCGCCTTTATAATCTTCGATTAAAAAGTTTCTAAAGAAAACGACTTTCCCACCCTCAGGATCTATACCAAGGATGACCGTACCGCTGAAAGTTGCGTCTTTTCGTTCTTCATCAACCGTTGCCATTGTGATTTCCGAGGGGTCTTGACCGGACATATCTGCCATAAACTTTTTCCTAGGCGAATTCTCAACAATTGAAAATGATTTTACCTAACGCTATGGGCGATCGCAAAACTCTCAGGACGTATTTCTGCATCGGTCTTGCAAATGTATAGAACCCATTTGACATCTTTACAATGTTGAATTAGGGGATCTACAGCTTTCTAATGCAGCTGTGATGCCGTATTCCAGCAGTCTAACCGATGCCGAATGGGAAATTCTCGAACCTCTGTTGCCCCAGATCTTGCCGCAGAAGAAACGCACGCGACCGAGAGACTGGACAATGCGGCAAATCCTTGATGGCATCTTCTATGAACACAAGAATGGTTGCAAGTGGGAAGACTTACCCGAAGACCTACCGCCCTATTCCACCGTCTATTGGTATTACAAGCAGTGGCGGGTAGCAGGTGCAATCGAGCAACTGATGCAGACGTTACACCAACGGGTTCGAGCACAGGTAAAAAAAAACCGAAGTGGACTCGATTGATTATCATTGACTCTCAGGCTGTGAAAAATACCTGTAATGCCAGTGTGGAGTCGGGCATGATTTTGCTTTTACAAAGCGACGAATGGCATCAAGCGTCATCTAGCTGTGGATATCCTAGGCTTTCCCTTCTTCACGCATTGCACTGCGGCAAATGTTTGCGATGATGCCGGATTAGTGGAGATGCTGACCTTAAATATCGACTATTTCCAGTCCAAACCGGTCAATATTCCCAAAATCACCCTTTTGTTAGACCACGGATACCACATCGACGTTCTGACTGCAAAGCTTAAAAAAGTGTACCCCCAGATCGTGACGAAAATTCGGTTCCAACTGTGCAAGAAACCTTCGAAACAAGAGAAGGCAGAACAGGGAAAATCGGGTTTTGTTCCGGTCGCCGCCCGTTGGGTAGTGGAACGCTCCAATGCGTGGATGGAGCGTTGCAAAAGTCTGGTGAAAAACGAAGAAGCGAACTCTGGAGCATGCCACCACCAAAATCAACCTTTGCTTTGTTAGGTTAATGCTGAAGCGGCTTGCCGCCCCTTCTTAAGATCTCAAATGGGTTCTATAGGCTTTTCCACTTGTCATTGTGGCAGAAGCGCGATCGCTATGCGCGAATATTACTGACTCGCAATTTTTTATTGACTGATGATTCAGTCTAAAGTAAGTTAGTAGTATCGCAACAATAAGCAAAAACAGCGCTCTCAGCTACTAGCAAGGCGTTGAGGTACAGGAGGTCAAAATGGATTTGCATTACGAAATTCAAGGAAAGGGCGATCCGGTCGTCCTGCTGCATAGTGGCGGAGTCGATTCGCGTGACTGGCAGTTTATCGCCCCACAGTTGGCTCAAACTCATCAAGTCATTACTTACGACCAACGCGGTACTGGCAAGTCATCGCCACGGCTCGAACCTGTAAATCATGTTGAGGATTTCAGACGGCTACTAGACTCTTTGGAAATCGACAAAGCAGTTTTAGTTGGTCATTCGATTGGCGGACAAATTGCCACCGATTTTACTCTAGACAATCCAGAACGAGTCACCAAACTCGTGCTTGTCGCTCCTGGGTTGACGGGTTTTCAATTCTCACCAGAATTCGATCGCTATGTCCAAGCAATTTGGGCAGCAGTTCCAGATGTAGAGAAAATGCTTGATGTGACTTTGAACTCTCCAGTGTATGCCGTCCACGCGATCGTGAACAGCCCGCAGCGCGATCGCTTTTACCAAATAAAACATCACAATGTTTTAAGAGCGTTTGAATGGAAAAACTTCGACCAAGTTTGGAGGCAACCACCCGCGATCGAACGGCTAAATGAGCTAAAATCCAAAACGCTATTCATCATCGGCACTCAAGACAGTGAAGACTGCTTCCGTATCGCTAAATTTTTCAAACAAGTTCCCGACATTCGCTTTGCCCAAATTGAAGGCGCAGACCATATACCCACGCTGACACATCCGCAAGAGGTATATCATCTCATCACTCAATTCCTGAGCGAGTCACAATATTAATATTAATGCCACGCACCCCAACAGAAAACGAACGCATCCGTCGCGCTACCACAGAACAGATTCTTAAAACAGCCATGACTTTGTTCTGTGAGAAGGGCTACTATTCTACGTCAATTGATGATGTTGCCAAGCAAGCTCAGATCTCAAAAGGGCTGCTCTATCACTACTTCAAAGGCAAAGAAGATTTGCTGGCGGCGCTAGTCGATCTCCGAATCAACGATGTTTTAGTGGTGATGAATGCGGCTGTAGCCAAAACAACCCCTGCCGAACAAATTCAGCATATTGTTGAAGGTGCGCTCGAAGATGTCAGCCGTCAACCCGAAGTCTTCCGATTCTATCTAAATTTGTTTACCCAACCGCGTCTCGATCCAGTGGTAGCAAAATATAGCCAGAAGTTGATGGACGAGCAAGCAAGGCAATTTGAAATTCAGACGGAAATGTTTGTCCAGCTTGGAGTCGTAGAACCGCGACAGCGATCGCTTTATTTTTCCTCAACGCTCCAAGGCATTATGCTAATGTTTTCGACCTATCCTAATAGCTTTCCATTAGAAAAACTTAAGGCTGAAGCGATCGCGGAGTTTTGTAATCATGGATAAATAGTCATGGATAAAGTAGAGTTGAGGCGATCGCTACTTCAAAAACGTAAATCATTATCTCAGCAAGAATGGCGCGAAAAAAGCGATCGAATTGTCTCCCATCTGCTCGCTTCACCCTTATTTACCCCAAATAAAACCATCCTGGCTTATTTCAGTTGTCGTCAAGAACCCGATCTAAATTCCTTATTTCACCATAACCATTACAACTGGGGACTTCCTCGCTGTGTCGGCGAAAATTTAGCTTGGCACATCTGGCAACCTGGGGATGAAATTCAAGTTGGCGCGTATGGGATTTGCGAACCCCTCTCCACAGCCCCCACCATATCACCCTCAGCAGTCGATTTCATCCTCGTTCCAGCAGTTGCTTGCGACTATGGCGGCTATCGCTTAGGTTACGGTGGCGGTTACTACGATCGCCTCCTATCTTCTCCTGAGTGGCGATCGAAACCTACCATCGGGATCGTATTTGAATTTGCCTACCTACCCCAACTTCCCACAGATCCTTGGGATATTCCATTACACGCTGTCTGTACTGAAAAAGGACTAAGGTAAGTCAAAAGTCAAAAGTTAAAAGTCAAAAGTCAAAACTATACGTCTTGCTACTTGCCTCTCACCAATTACCAATTACCAATTACCAATTACCCCTCACTACGATATTTAGCCTTTAACAATCTGCCCCAATTCGCATTGTAAGGATGAACTCGAACGGTGGGGCGATCGCCTTGAAAAACTGGGTTGCCTTCATTTACCCATTGAAATATGCTGCCCTCCAGATTGTAAACATTTGTAAATCCTGACAGTTCGAGTTGCTGGGCAATTCTGGCGCTGCGATAGCCTATAGAGCAATATACGACCACAGGTACATCTTTATCCACAGCAATATCCTCTAAGTTAGGATGATGCGGATCGATGCGCTGGGCTTGTGGAAGGTGGCTAACCTGATATTCTGCCTCAGTGCGGGCATCGAGTAAAAGCGGCTGCGGCTGAGTGCGATCGCGCAACCACCCTGCCAACTGTCGAGTCTTCAACCACTTCACAGTCGGAAACTTGCGTTGAATCCAGCGCTTAATAATGTCAAAAACGAGCGATCGCATTATCAGTTATCAGTATCCCCCTCAGCCCCCTTGTCTCCTTTGTCTCCCTTGTCTCCCTTGTCTCTCTTGTCTCCCTTATCTCCCTCATATTGTTTCAAAAAGTTTAAAGTTACTAGAGTCTGGGGTGGTAACTGTTGTAATATTTGGCAACGCGATCGGGAGAACTAATGTTGGATTTACATGTCATGGCGGAGTTTTCGCGCACCCACTGCGTTAGTATCTGTGCCTTTTTGGTTCCAGCTACTTTAATTGCTACTATAGCGACGATGATTTTCACGGCGCTGCGCCACCCTCAAGCGCGGGTTTGGCAAGCAGCAGGAGTCGCTGGCTTTTTTGCCTTTATTATGATCCTGCACGTTGCAACCTGGCTATCGATTGGGGTAGTGATGGCTCCTACGTACATCCTACTGGGACTTGCTAGCACCTGTCTGCTTACCAATTTGGTGATGATTGTGTTACAAAGACGCTTGGCGTTAAATATGTAACCGAAGATGAAATCGTTCTCTGTCGCGTGGGGTTTGGTGCTGCAAGTTGTAGCTTTATGTATCGCTAGCCCTGCGTTGGCTGAGGTTGTAGAGATTACTTTGCTACATCTGAATGATGTTTATGAAATCGCCCCAGTGGACGGGGGAAAACGAGGTGGATTAGCGCGGGTTGCAACTTTGCGACAAGAATTACTCAGCCAAAATCCTCGTACCTACACCGTACTGGCTGGAGACGCTTTTAGCCCCTCGGCTTTGGGGACTGCGAAGGTGAATGGTAAACCTTTGGCTGGTCAACACATGGTAGCGGTGATGAACGCTGTTGGTTTCGACTACGCGACCTTTGGGAACCACGAGTTCGATTTAGTCGAGTCCGAGTTTTTACAACGTTTAAAAGAATCTCAATTTAAGTGGATATCTAGTAATGTCAGGGATAATCGAGGTAAATCTTTTCCTGGCGTAGCAGAATCGCAAATATTAAATGTAAAAAGCGATCGCGGTACAATCATTAGAGTCGGTCTAATTGGATTGACGATAGATAGTAATAAACAAAAGTATGTCAGCTATGCCGAGCCAATTCAAGCAGCGCGGACTCAAGTTGCAGCACTTAAAGGTCAAGTCGATCTTATTATTGCTTTAACTCATTTAAACCTGGCTCAAGACCAGAAACTCGCCGCAGAAGTTCCAGAAATCGATTTGATTTTAGGGGGACACGAACATGAAAATATTCAACAATGGCGGGGAGAAGATTTTACACCTTTATTTAAAGCCGACGCAAATGCGCGTAGCGTCTACATTCACAATTTGCGCTACGATACCGAGACAAAAAAATTAGTTGTAGATTCTCAATTACAGTCAGTTACAGAGACAATTCCTGAAGATCCTCGCGTGGCAAAAATCGTGAATGCATGGATAGAAAAAGCATATCAGGGATTTAGAGCAGAGGGCTTTGCTCCAGAAGAGGCGATCGCAACTACAAATATTGCTTTAGATGGTTTAGAATCTAGCGTCCGCAATCGCGCTACTAATCTGACGGCATTAATCGCTCAAGCCATGCTTCGAGAGGTTTATCAAGCAGATTTAGCTATATTTAATAGTGGGTCAATTCGGATTGACGATTTCATTCCCCCAGGAAGAATTACTCAATACGATATTATTCGAGTTCTCCCATTTGGAGGTAAAGTCTTAGCTGTAGAAATGAAGGGAAGTTTGTTAGAAAAAGTATTAGAACAAGGGCAGGCTAATAGAGGTACGGGTGGTTTTTTACAAACAGCAAATGTGAGTAAAAAAGCTGATATTGGTACTTGGATGGTGAATGGCGAACCCCTTGAAAAAGACAAGAACTACCGCGTAGCAATTAATGATTTTTTGATGAGCGGTCAAGAACAAGGGCTAGAATTTTTGAATTTTAAGCAAAAAGATGTCAAGTTAATTTATCAAATGCGCGATCTCCGTTTCGTGGCGATCGATCGCCTCAAAGATACTTTCGCTGATTCCGTCTTAAAGCGATACAAAAGTCCTTCTTTTTAAAGGGTATCTCAAAGTCCTCCTTTTCAAAGGAGACTTATCGAATCATCTTTAGTGCCAAAAATCACAAATTTCAACAATTACAAATTATGAGTCAGGATCGTCTTCCACAAAACAAGTTAACTCCACCCATTGCTGCAAAAAAGCCGCAGTCGCTGATTTTACATAACGACGAACGAGTAGATAACTACTATTGGCTCAGAGAAAAGGAAAATTCTGAAGTTATTGCTTATCTGGAAGCAGAAAATTCTTATACTCAAACAATGATGCAGCATACGGAAGTTCTGCAAGAAAAACTGTATAAAGAGATGTTGGATCGCATTCAGGAAACCGATCTATCTGTTCCTTATCGCAAAGATGAATATTATTATTATTCTCGTACTGAGGCAGGAAAGGCATATCCGATTTATTGTCGCAAAAAAGGTAGCCTCGATGCTGCTGAAGAAATTCTGCTAGATCAAAATACCCTTGCAGAAGGACACGAGTTTTTCAATATTGGCGTGTTACAAGTCAGTCCCAATCATCAGCTATTAGCTTACTCAGTTGATACCAGTGGTGCTGAAAGATACACAATGTATTTTTTAGATTTAAACACATCACAACTTTACGAGCAAAGCATAGAAGATACTTACTATTCTTTTGCCTGGGGAAACGATAACTGTACAGTTTTTTACACCAAAGTCGATGATGCTAACCGTCCGTTTCAACTTTGGCGACATTCATTAGATGTACCGATCGCTGAAGATATTTTAGTTTATGAAGAAACTGACGAAGCCTTCCATTTATCTGTAGGGAAAACGCGCTCTCAAGCTTATATCCTACTAGAATTAGGTAGCATGATTACCTCGGAAGTGCATTATCTAGCAGCAAATAATCCTACAGGTAATTTTCAGCTCATCCACCCGCGTACAGATGGGATGGAGTATGATATCGAGCATCACAGCGATAATTTTTACATTACAACTAATGACGAGGCAATCAATTTTAAATTGATGAAAGCTCCCGTTAGCTCCCCAACAAAAGAGAATTGGGAAACGGTAATTTCCCATCGAGAAGACGTATTTTTATTGGGCGTGAGTGCTTTTAGCAACCATTTAGTTATTTACGAACGCCAAAGAGGATTGCCAACGGTAAGAGTCCAAAAATTCGCCACGGGGGAGGAATATGAAATGACTTTCCCCGAACCAACTTATGCTGTTTATGAAGGGAATAATCCAGAATTTAATACCAAAACTTTACGCTTCAATTACACTTCTTTAATTACTCCCAATTCCGTGTTCGATTTTGACATGGAGACTCAACAAAGAGAATTGAAAAAAGAAACCCCAGTGCTAGGAGGCTACGATCGCACTCAATATCAAAGTGAATGGCTGATGGCAACAGCGGAAGATAGCGTGCAAGTACCAATTTCAATTGTTTATAAAAAGGGAATCCAAAAAAATGGGGAAAATCCTTTGTTTTTAACTGGATATGGTTCTTACGGTTATTCCTATCCCGCTGCATTTTCTTCTAATCGCTTGTCGCTACTCGATCGCGGTGTAGTATTTGCGATCGCACACATTCGTGGTGGCAGCGAAATGGGTCGAAAATGGTATGAGAATGGTAAGTTTTTGCACAAGAAAAATACATTTACTGATTTTATTGCATGTGCGGAGTATTTGATTTCTCAAGGTTGGACGAATAGCGATCGCTTGTCTATTTCTGGTGGTAGTGCGGGTGGTTTATTAATGGGTGCAGTTGTAAATCTGCGTCCTGATTTATTTAAAGCAGTTATTGCTGACGTGCCGTTTGTCGATGTCGTGACAACTATCCTCGATACTTCTTTACCACTAACTACAATTGAGTGGGATGAATGGGGAAATCCCAACGACAAAGTTTATTACGATTACATCAAATCTTATTCTCCTTATGACAACGTGGAGGCGAAGGAGTATCCAGATTTACTAATTAATGCAGGTTTGAATGATTCTCGCGTGCAATATTGGGAACCAGCGAAATGGACGGCAAAGTTAAGAGAACTCAAAACAGATCGCAATGTTCTCTTACTCAAAACGAATATGGGTGCAGGACATGGAGGTGCGTCTGGGCGTTATGAAAGCTTGAAGGAAACTGCTTTTGATTATGCGTTTTTGTTGGATAGATTAGGGTTGGGTAGTCAAGTTAAACACTTTACGATCGACGGCAAGTGAGTGAAGAGGAAGTACGGATTGTTTTGCAATCCCATAGTGAGGCAACCAACCTGCGTGGAATCGAACGGAAAGCGTGGATTGTCTTACAATTCTTTAGGGACGCACGGCTATGCGCCCCTAAAGATGTATTTAGCAGTTCTCAATGATTTGTAAAGCAGGCTTCTAGCCTGCTCCACGTTCATGAATCAAATAGGATTGCTATTGCACATACGCTATTGCACATACATGGAAACGCTATATTTTCCAGCCTGGAAACTGTTCTGGATATTCTTGAATATATTTCTTAAGATTTTTTGGTCGATAAAGTTTAGTAGGAGGGTTATCTTTGTCAAAGGCGTAATGCCAGCGGTTTTTTACACTTTCATGAAATTGGGCAGATTCTAAATTGGCAACTCCAGTAATTTCGCGCCAATGTCCCCCTGCTAATCTATAAAAGATATCGGGTTCGTTGTTGAATGCAGCCTGATAGTTGTGGTTGATTCCACCTTCAACCGCCATCCGGTCGAACTCCAGCTTTAGACCCAGACCTATAATTCGATCCATCATCCATGCTAAAGCTGCATCTGATAGCCCTGTCTCATTCCAACTACCACCACCAGTACAGCCGTGAGCGCCTGGAAACCATACTTGCTCCAGCGTTTGATCGCCCGCTCTAGAACTTTTTTGCATTGGGGTGACATTAAAGACTCTGCGAATCTCGTCAATTGCTATAGCGTGCAAGGCATTCTGAATAATTGAACTGAGATAGGTATCGTGAAATTTATATTTGCGATTTATTAATCTGCTCAGAACCGGAATTCGATCGGGTACGCCTAACGCTCCAACTGTATCCCAACATCCTAAGAGGGTAATCTTAACCTCGCGCCTACTCTCTCGATCGCCTAGCAGTGGAATTTGAGCGCGATTTAATAATTCTCGCACTTTCTCCTCTTTCTGTTGCAAATCCTGTCGTGTTTTTTCTGAATCAGGATTTTCTGTTGCTTCTTCTAATGAAAGAAAGCTGCGATCGCGATAAATTTGATACGCCCGATCTCGGCATTCTTGATAAAGCCGATCTTGCTGTTGATAAACCTGCTCTGCTTCAGAACTATATGCGCCTTTTTGGGGAATTCTAGGTACTTGGCGGAATTTCTCTTTCTCCTGCAAAGTGAGTTGGCGATCGCGATATATCTGATACATATAAGGTGCTTCGCGGATATTTTGACGCAGGAGTAAACCTCCGGTACAACGAATTAATCCCGCGAGACTGCGTACAGTATAAGCACCTCGACTGAAACCAAATAAGTAAATCTCGTCACCAATCTCATAATTTAGACACAAAAAGCGATAGGCATCCTGAATATTAGTGTCAATACCAATTCCGAAGGCTCCACCCAGAATTCTATCAGCTCTAGCAAGTAGCTTTTCTGCTTGATTTCCCGCTCCGATACCTTCATCGTAGAAGACAAGTTGAGGAATTCCGTTACTGTCTATAGGTTCGATCGCTTGGGCAATTTTAACAACGTTAGTTGGATACGGGCTAGATAAGTTTTGCCAAGTCCCATCGCAGCATACAATTAGCCGTTTCATCATTCTTCGCTGATTTTAAGTCTAGATATTGTAATTTAGGGTTCTTCCAGTGGAACTATGCTGCCCAAGAGGAAAATTCCGCGCAGCATACTAAACTCGAAACAGCCGATTTAGCAGGCTAGGCGAAGGCGCTTGTGCGGGAGATTTTTCAACTTGAGCGAGAAATGTAACTTCCCCGCGCGCAGTTTTGCGAACAAAATAGGTAATGCCTCGATAGATTGCTTGATAGGTTACTGGTCGTGCAGATTCTACAGGTTGGGCGTTAGGATCGAGCCGATAGGTCACGCCACGGTAACTGAGGTTATAAGCTGCTCCAGGTTCGCGAACTTGCTGAAATGGGCGATTGTCAGCTTGAGAAGGATGGCGATCGTATGTTGTACCGCGATAGGTCAGTTTCATGTTTCGTCTCCTGAATGTATGGTTTTTGATTGAATTGCTAGTTTTGTTGAGCGGCGAGGTTTTCCTCGTTCGTTAGCTTTAATTTATCGGCAAGGAGCGAGCGATCGCATCGAATAAATGTCACGTCAAATCCATTACATCTGTCATATTCGACTTTCTTAAACTAAAGAACTGCGATCGCATTTCTTACTGTTAGCAATATAGAGATACATCTTCACCGCACTCATCTACTAGGTAAGTTAGAGCTTTGAAGCGAAGCGCAACAACTTGTTCGTATAGAGGGTTGAGCTTGCACAGAGGAGATCGCTTTGCTCAACGGAGGAAACCCCCGCACGCAAGTGACCGTGTGAAATGTGAAACAAAGTCAAGAACAAAATTAAATAGATAGACATAAAAAAGAGTAAACCAACTCGATTTACTCTTTTTAGCCTCGCAATGAAATTGAGCAGCTATAACTCAATTATCGTTAACTTGCCATCAAAACTTGCTATTGTTTCATCTGTTGACATCGTTTACCTCTCTTCTATTATTTCCTATCCTTTGCTTCGAGTGCTATATCTATCTGAAGTGTACTCCGGCATCAGGCTATTGAATACAACAATATCAGTCCTGTCTATCTTGGCGTGTATTGGACTTCGGTTATACCCTTTTCAAGGGGAATTTAGGGAGAGATATTTATCCCAAAATAGCAGCAACAGCGGCTTCACCCGTCTCAATTGCTCCTTCCATATATCCCTGCCAATCAGCTATATGTTCCCCTGCAAAGTGAACGTGCTTAAACTTTCTTTGCAAAATAGGACGAACATTAAACCACTGATTTTTACCGTAAAAAGCATAGCTTCCTCTTGCAAATTCATCATTTCCCCAATAATGATTGATCTGCTTTAAAGCATACTGTTCTGTATCGCCAAAAATTGGTTTTAACGCACTTTCAACTAACGCATTTCTCCCCGCATTGGATTGCCTAGCAAAAATATCAGCTTTATCACCAATCGTATAAGAGACTAATGCACCTTTGGTAGAAACTTGATTTTTAGTAGCGTGGTAGAAGTAATGAGCGGGTCCATCAGTGATCAGATCGAAGCTTTCATCCTGCCAAAATCTACGATTATACAAAGTGGCATATTTATTGATTCGACTATATTGTAATGCGTCGATCGCCTCTAATTTATCTGCTGGTAAAACTGGATTCCAGCGAATATCTTTCATTACCGTTGTCGGCAAAGTACAAATAACTTTATCAGCAGCGAGTTTGTCTCCATTAGCACAAGTAATTATTACCGATCGCCCCGTTTGTTCAATTGCTACAACTTGACGATTGAGTAGAATCTTATCTCGTCCAATTTTTTCGGCTAAAGTTTTGGCTAGCTTACTATTACCTCCTTTAATTTTATAGTCCATATGATAGGTTTCTTGCGATTCAACATATTCATCTAAAGCAAGAAAAGCAGAAGCAAAACGAATACTTTCACCAAAATCTGTACTTTTAATTAATTCGATGAAGTCTAAGTCTTTATCTTTAATACCGTTGTCAACTAAATAACGCCACAAGTCAATCTTATCCAATTTCATCTTATTGGCTTCACTTAGATTTGAGTAAGCCTGTAGCAAATTATCTAATTTATTATTGCAAGCATCGGAAAAATCCCATTCATTTTGACGAAAATATTTACCTTGATATAACAAATGGGTATTGAACTGATTATTGTGCAATTCCAATCCTAATTCTTGACAAAGAGAAATGACTCGCTGATGAGAAGCACCAATCCACTCTGCACCCAGTTCCACTGCTAAATTTTCATTTTCATCAATTGTCTGAGAATAAACGCGCCCGCCCAGGCGAGAACGTGCTTCTAAAACAGTTAAATCGATACCTTTCTGAGATAAAAGGTATCCTGCTGCGAGTCCTGATAACCCAGCACCAATAATGATAACTTTTGGTTTGTAATTAATTGGAAAGAAACTAAAAACTTTGGCGGCTGCTACAGCTTGAATTGGAGTAATAATTGCTTGTTCGATGAAGTTTCTGCGGGTCAGCATAACTTTTCATCTTATGGTAAATGGTAATTGGTCAGTCATTTATCAGTAGCTTGTAGGGCATCGCCAAATACAAACTAAAACTGATTGAGACACCAGAAATAGTCGTGTGGGCAGCGCCCACTACGAACCAAAACTGATTCAAACGCCAGATATTTTCAGGCTTAACTCAAGTCCGAAAAATAGGCGCAAAAAATATTTATGTCTGTGCAGATTTCACCATATAGCAATCCTATGTGATTCATGAACGGAGCAGGCTGGAAGCCTGCCGCAGGCTGGAAGCCTACTTTACAAATCATTTAGAACTGCTATATAAGAATATGGCACTACTAAACCCTTATAACTGCGATCGTCTTCCAAAAGAAAACTAGCAGTTATCAGAAGAGAAGCTGAGATCGACGAGAAAAGATTTAAAACCTACGTTCAGTGCCAGCTATAACTTTAGACAGAAATACTCTAAATTTATTCGCTGCGATCGCGGCAACTGAAGCAACAGCTACTATCGTCACTAGTTATCAGTCACTAATGACTAATGACCAATTATAGCCATCAGAGTAAATCCTATAAAGCGTTTCAGAAAAAATAGCTATATATCAGGTATTCCTGCTTGATAATACATAAAACTTGCCTTGTTTTTGTGCTTTGCAGCTAAAGGCTAGGAAATTCGCGCAATTTTTAGATAACCTGCCAATAATGACTCAGTTTACCTTTAGCTTGTTTTGTCGCTTTCAGTTCTTAAGTCATAATATTTTCTTGCGATTAGCAATAATAACAGTATAGCATTTAGCCGGTTTAGTCAACACTAAACCACTCGTAAAAATAGAAAATTGCTACGAGGGCTAGCGCTCAAACTAAGTTACAGCAGTACTTTCAACTGAATAAACTACTTTTTTTTCCTAGTAAAAATATCAGTAAACATCATTAAGTAACCGCCAATTAGGATTGCGATCGCAATGCCACCAGTAATCAGATCTAATGTTTGAGTGTTTTCCATGAATTTTTATGGGTATTTTGTAGAGGCTTAGCACTTAACGTCTCTACAATTAAAAATCAACGCCGCTTTTGAGTTCTACTCCACTATTAGCATAGTGCTTGTGACAGTATACCTCGGAGTGAACTTCAGCCAAGTCGAAATAAGCGGGGGGATTGTGACAGCGCCCAGTGATGATAATCTCCGTGTCGCGGGGCTTGCGCAGTAGCGCTTGCATAATTGGCTCAATTGGCAACAATTCTAAATCTACAGTCGGGTTCAGCTCGTCGAGGATAATAGTTTTGTACAAACCAGAAGCGATCGCCACTCTAGCAATTTCCCAACCCCGTTCGGCTTCTACATAGTCGAGTTCTTGCTGTTGTCCGCGCCAGACGATCGCATCGCGTCCGCAGCGCTGATGGTCAACCAAATTCGGATAAGTTTGTTGTAAAGCCGCGATCGCGGCATCCTCAGTGTAACCGCTACCACCTTTGAGCCACTGCATAATCAGAACGCGGTGGGAATTATCCTGACTAATTCCTCTGCCAATCGCTTGCAGTGCCTTACCAAGGGCGCTGGTAGACTTACCTTTACCCGCCCCCGTATAGATTTCAATTCCAGCAATTCCCTGCATCTCAGCTGTAGGGTGATGGTGCGGGCGCATTTCTGAATGTAAATCGGCAATATCGAGCAGTTTTTGGGGCGCGCCGCGTCCGGTGGCGATAATTTCGATTTCTTCCAGCTTGGAGGAGAGAACGCTGACAACTTCATCCACGGGTAGCAAACCTAAATCTAATACCGGATTGAGTTCGTCTAAAACAATCACGGAATACAAACCAGAAGCGATCGCCCCTTTAGCAATATCCCAACCCCGCTGTGCCTCTAGGCGATCGAAACGAGTAATTTCATCGGGACCAAAAAATTCGGCTCGTCCCGTCCGTACTTGATCGATTAAATGAGGAAAACCTTGTTGTAGAGCCTTAATTGCTCCATCTTCATCGTAAGCCCGTCCTGGTCCTTTGAGAAACCGCAGCAGCAAGACGCGGGTATCGTTGCGGCTGTGAATTCCCAAGCCAATCGAGCGCAAAACCACGCCTAAAGCTGCTTGAGACTTACCTTTGCCCGCGCCATCGTACACGTGAATCTGACCGACAACCCGCTGCGATCGCACCTGCGCCGTTTTTATTCCGATACCGTTCCTACTCACAGTCGTCCCCTCTTGGCGTGCCGTCTTAGATTGTAATTGTAACTGAAGCTTCTATCCTCTGGGCATTAGCAATTACAACAGTTAAAACAGAATTGGTCGTTGGTCATTGGTCATTGGTCATTGATTAGAGGCTCTTCGTTCCGTGATAACTGATAACTGATAACTGACTTATGAATCCAACTAGGGTGTTTACAATTGGCTCGAATGTGTTTCGGGAAGTGGTGCGCGATCGCATTCTTTATATCATCGCTCTATATGCTTTGCTCTTGAGCGGGGCGGTAATGCTGATTCCTCAGATTGCAGGGGGGGCTGAGGATAAAATTATTCTGGATTTCGGTTTGGCGGCGATGAATGTTTTGGGTTTAATTGTCGCGGTGTTTGTCGGTACGGGATTGGTGAATAAAGAGATTGAAAAACGTACCGTGTTAGTTTTAATTGCTAAACCTATCAGTCATAGCGAGTTTATTACAGGTAAGCATTTAGGACTGGCAGCTGTTTTAGGTGCTTTGCTAATAGCCATGACAGCTATTTTTCTCGCTTTGCTACAATTAAATCAACTAGCTTATCCGTTAGGCAGCATACTTTTAGCAGTTGTTTATTTATTTTTGCAGTTATCTTTAATCACTGCGATCGCACTAGTTTTAGGAGTATTTACCAGTACAGTACTGGCTACCTTACTCTGTTTTGGCGTTTATTTAATGGGAAATTTGAGTCAAGATTTATTAGAATTTGGACGCTTGAGCAAAAATCCCGCGATCGAACAATTAGTGAGAAATTTATATCTTGTGTTACCCGATCTATCGCGACTAGATTTAAAAAATCAAGCTGTTTATGGTTTTTCTGCCTTACCCGATGCGATGACGCTGATAACTAATGCTATCTATGGTGTGGTTTATACAGTATTAATGTTGGCGATCGCCATTATTGTTTTCTCTCGTCGCGAGTTTTAGAAGAAAACGGCTTGCCAATCATTGTTAGCCACTAGCATTAATTCTACCTGTTATGGCAAAGATCCGATCCCCCCTAGCCCCCCTTAAAAAGGGGGGAAATAATGCTTTCCTTAAGGAGGAAGGAAACAATGATTTTCTTAATGAGAGAGGAAACAATTCTTTCCTTAATAATTAGGGAAACAATGCCCCCCTTGAAAAGGGGGGTTGGGGGGATCTTCTGCGGCGTAGTCATAAAAAATTGGTCAAACAACTTTCACTTTTAAACTTGTGTTTGAAGTCTTCTCCATGCAAGCCAAAGTTTAGAAGATTTACGACGCTGTTTAAGCTGCTCGAAAGCAAGAGCAATGCCATTCCAAGCTAACTTGCGATTCATTTCAGCATCATACGGTAGCGAACGTACTGGCGTGCCATCTTCTCTAGGTGCATAATTAGAAAGCCACGTATACTTATCGCTCAATCCCCAAGTAATTGCGCCCAAAACTGCTGGTTCCTCCAAGACTACCGAGAGAAACTGTTTGTAAACTTCGGCAACCATGCGATCGCGTACTTTAATATCTGTCGGCATTCCTGCATCTCCAACATCCATTTCAGTGATAACGATCTTTAAACCCAAACTAGCAACATCACGCAAAAAAGTTTTCAGTTTTTTGGGGCTAAAATTATCTAATTTACCTATATGAGATTGTAAACCTAAACCGTGTATGGGAGTATCTTTAGATTTCCATCTTTCCAACCATTTTAATACCGCTGCTCGCCTTTCGTCGTGATAGGGAATATCGTATTCCAAAGCATTGTCATTGTATAGCAACAAAGCTTGCGGATCTGCGGCAGCAGCAGCACGAAATGCCATCTCAATGTAATCGGGTCCTAAAAATTCTAACCACGGCGTTTTTCTTAATCCATCCGGTCGTTTATCGGAAGTTAAGATTGCTTCGTTCACTACAGACCAAAAATGAATCTTTTTAGCATAGCGTGTCACAACTTTGTTAATATGTTGAAGTAGTATCTGTTCGGCATTTTGCTTATTCAGCTTTTCTTCCAACCACTGAGGCATATATTCATGCCATACTAAATGAGTAGCACCAACTAACATTTTGTGTTGGCGAGCGTAATCAATTAGCCAATCACCTTTAGTAAAGGCAAAAGTGTCTGCATCTGGACGAAGCGCACCCCATAACAAATCTTCTTCTGCCATTAAAATGGCACAATCTTGGCGAAATTTCGTATTGAGTGCTGCATCGTTGGTTAGTTTATGGTATCCCGTTGCTGCGCCAAAAAGAAATCTTTTGGCTGCTGCTCGATCGCGTAAACTTGCATTGCCAACAACCATGAAATCTTGCGTTCCACTTTCTACTGCTTCAACCTGTTGGCTTAAATTTTCAAGTTTCAGCAGTGGTGATACGCTTACACCTGCAAAGGTACTTAACCCTAGAGCAATTGCTAGCCGTCTTGTGATTTGCCGATGATTCATTGGTTTTACCGAAAAAAACTAGGTTGGAAACAGCGAGGTTATAAACCTACTTTTCGGACAGACACAGTTATTTAATTTTTTCTTTAAAATTGGTTGATAAGTTTTCTTATACCAATTATTGCTGCTACCTACTTTCTGGTATGTAAGCTGTTACACTTTTAACTAACATTCTCAGTGCGATCGCCTTGCTTGATACTATAACAATCCTAGATGAATCGTGAAATTGATTGCTCGTGTAGAGACGTTACATGTAACGTCTCTACACGGGAACCGTTCACAAATCAATTTGGATTGCTATATTAACTCTGTACATTTTAACTTTTGACTTTTAACTTTTGACTACTGATTTTCCTGAAGATCTAATACTAAATCGTAGATTTGTAACAGGAAACTGAAATAACTTTTGACATCCAAAGGTATGACGCTTTCCCGCGCTGCACTACCCAAGGAAAGTCTAAAATTTTCGTTCTGAATGAGCGATTCAATAGCAGTGGAAAGTTGTTGAATATCTCCAGGTTGGACTAATAAACCATTTTTCTCCGAGACAATTAAATCGGGAATTCCCCCTACTGGCGTTGTGATGACAGGTAATCCCCACCCCATTGCTTCGAGCAAAGCTAAGGGTAATCCTTCATTGTAAGTAGGCAAGATAAACACATGCGCTTGAGTTAATAAAGCATCTCGTTGCTGTGAATTGAGCCAATCATATATAGTAATGCGATCGCCAATGTTGCTAATCTTTAAACTATAGCTCGTGACTAAATCGCGGGCTTTGTCAACCTCTCCATCTCCTGCCAAGATTAAATTTGCTTGGTTTCTTATCGGCTCAGGTAACATGGCAAAAGCACGAATCAGATCGAAAGTGCCTTTACGCTGTCCGATGCGTCCTAAAAAAACAAGATTAATCTGGTTCGATCGCTCTCGGTGAGGGACTTGATTTGGCAATTCAATCGGATTAGCCAGTACTAAGACTTGTTCTGGTTTTAAACCAAATTTATCCACATAGAAATTACGCCAACTCTCGGAAACAGCAATGAAGCGATCGCACTGACTAAATGCCCACAACAATCCTTGTCTGACATTCACAGATAACCCCTGATAAAATTCATGAAACTCAGGACTATTAGAATGTAAAATTACGGGTTTGCGAAACAAGAATTTAGCAATTAAAGTCACGATTGATTTGCGATAAGCACTGCCTCTTTCGGCTACATGCGCGTGAACGATATCCACTTTTTTCGTTAATAGCACCAAGAGAACCCGAACCAGGGCGATCGCAAATCCAAAGGCTTTTTGCATTGCCGAACCATCAACTGCCGTGCCAATATGGTGAATTTGCACGTTAGCAGGAGCGTGTTTTAACATATGCTTTTCTAAAGTTACAATTCCTCCCTGCTTAGATAAGCTGTCTCCCACCATGAGAACATTAATTTGTTTTTCCCCGATCTTTTTCATATGCTAATTCCCACGATTTTAAATTGGTGTACGGGCGGGTTTCCACAAGAAAATCTGCGCGAACCATGTAACATTTGAAAACAAACCCGCCCCTACGAATGTTTGACTTTTGTACGGGCGGGTTTCAACAACCAACCCTGCCTGAACATGTAACATTTGCAAACAAACCCGCCCCTACGAATGTTTGACTTTTGTACTAGGTTATTTGTAAAATCTGTCGATACTCTGCTAAAACTTTTGCTGTGGAAAATCGCTCGGCTCGACGCTGTAATTCAGTAGGTGCTGGCGGACAGTCTAGCGTCTGGGCGATCGCCTCAGCCATCCCCATAACATCCCCTACGGCGACTAATTTTCCATACTTGCCATTTTCTAAAATTTCTGCCGGACCACTTTTGCAATTAGTAGACACTACCGGAGTTCCCACTGCGATCGCTTCTACTAGCACGTTACCAAAACCCTCCCAAATTGATGAGAGGACAAAAACAGTTGCCCTTGCCATATAAGCGTATGGATTACTCACAAATCCTGGCATGACAACGCTGTCTATTAAATCGAGTTCTCTTATTAAAGCCTCTAATTCAGGTCGTTTTGTCCCTTCGCCCAAAATCATCAACCGCACGGGACGCTGCTGCCGTAACTTAGCAACAGCACGGATCAAAGTCGGAAAATCCTTCTGATTCTCTAGCCTTCCCGCACCCATAATAACTGGAGGTTGGTCTGGCGCAAACCAAGGATGAGATATTGGTTCTCTTGCCCGGTCGTGCAATTCTGGAGTTACGACAGGGTTGTAAATTGCCTGAATTTTATCTTTTGGCAAACCAATCTCGACGAGATCCTCAGCCACCCCCTGAGACACGGCGACAATTTTATCCGCCCAAGGATAGAACCAACGCACCAGATGAGGTGTCAGTTGTCTTTTGAGTAGGGTAGAAGTTTGGGCATCGCGTGAGAGATGATTGTGGACGATCGCGACCATTTGAGTCGATACTTTCATCAGTTGCTTTGCCCATAGTGCGACTATATTGGCATCCTCTTGTCCGCATAACATTGCGACAGGTTGCTCCCGCCGCAGATAATTTATCAAATCGGGAAAGCTGAGCAGTAACTTCTGCCGACTTCCCAAGGTAACTAATTCTACCTTTGAAGATACTTGCGACAGATATGGTCCCTCTGCCTTAACTAAAACTAAACTAACTTTTACACCTTGAGCGGCAAAACCATCAGCGAGGTTGAGCATAACTCTTTCGGCTCCGCCACCATCGAGACTTGGGATAAAAACTGCTAGGCTAGAGGTCATTCATTTTTGCTCCAAGTAGTTAATGGCTGAAAATTAGGCAAAAGTTTGAAGCTAAGCATCTATTGAGCTTTGTGAGAGTGAAAAGTATGTCGCCGTATACAACACCCAGAAAATATCATTTGACTTCAAAATTGTGCTTTCAGAAAAATTAGTTAAAAATATGAATGTCAACAAGATTAAGTGCCATAACCCATAAGATGTTTTAGACCAGCGCATCCATGTTATTGCCTGCGTATAAGCTTTAACAAAACCGATTAAGTAAACTGAAACTCCAATCAATCCTAGATCGAGCCATAGATCTAATAAGCCGTTATGAGAGAAGGCTACTTTCCATCCACTGGCTAGCCGAACATAAGCAGATGCTCCTTCATTACCCCGCCAAAAAGCGCTATATCCATAACCTAACCAAGGACGTTCGCCAATTTTGTCGATGACAGCCGACCAAACTTTAGTTCGACCAGTTAAAGTTAAATCTTTTCCCAAACTATTGAGTACAATATCCAAATTGCTCGTAATTAAAATAGCTAAGCCACCGCAGAATAGTGCCACGGCAATATATAGTAGCAGCATCCAAGAAAAGTTCCATCGCAAAGCCCGATATAAGGGAAATAGTGCTATAACAATTGCTAGGATAATCCAAGAGCTAGTAGAAAATGAAAGTAACACTTGACTGACTGCAAGGCTCAAGGTAATCCAGGCTAAATATCGAGATTTTGAACCACTAAAAGCCACGATCGCTAAGACAATCGTGCTTAAAGTCATCATCCGACCGAAAACATTTTTGTGGATATATACCCCTTGCAAAACCGATCCTAAAGCTGTGCTATTTGGGTCAGGAACAATTGCGTAAGCTGGTAACGCTATGGTAAATAATATACTGGATAGAACTGCTATTCCAAAAGTCCAAGCTAAGAGATGCAATTGCTCTTTGTGGCTATATCGTGTAGCGAAATAGATCCCGAATGAAGTCGCACCTGAAACGGCTAAACTTCGTCGCAGCGTGATTGCAGGTGCATCTGACCATAAAATTGAGACGATCGCGATCGCAACTAGCAATAATAAAAACTTACCTTTCCCTAGCGCTTGAATGATTTTTTTCCATCGAAGCAATATGAGTGCAAATGTCGTGATATAAATCGAGTAGAAAGGAATTTGTAGTGCTACAACTCCCTCAGATGTGAGTACGATCAGTGATTCTCCACTGATGATTTCATACAGGCGGGGAAACCAAGCTCCCGTAAGAGTCAGCAACGATATAACTGTAAATATCTTTTCCGCACCAAGTAAAAGTTTCATTCTGAAAAATTTAACTTTTTAAGTTAACTTTTTAAAATTAGCAGGCGATCGCATTGTTAGGAAAATGAATTTCAGATACTTTTCTATATGCGATTTAAACTGTTTTTTTTGATTTGCAAGATAGAGCAACCCACAGCGGAGCCGCTCGCTGTGTTAAGTTTCTGATGATATGTAAAACCGACAGGACAATGATTTGAGGATTGGTAATAATTTTGGCGATCGCAGCGAACAGTTTTTCGCTTTTAAACACTGCTTTTAATTGATTGTAAGCTAAACTAATACTTAAATGAGTTCCAACGATTTCATATCTTCTTGTTAAAGAACGTGTGAGGGCAAAGTTTTTGTGAACTGCATCGACTTGAAGGAAGCGATCGACATCCGCATACATTTGTTGCTGACATGTTAGATAATCGGTAATCAGAGAGCCAGGACGAGAGCAATAAAAATAATATGGCTGAGAGTCGATGATAAACTTTGCCCCACAAATGAGAGCTTTCAAATAAAATTGAAAGTCTTCTCCATAGCGTAGATTGTCATCGAAACTTAAATTATGATGAACGAGAAAACTACGTTTAAATATGGGTTTGACTACACCCAAATCCATTTCAATAAAATCTATTGCATCGATTTGCGTAACTCCTTGAAACTTAGGTCGTCGCCAACCAAATCCTAGCGGAGCAGAAAATCTCGTTCCCCACGGCTGCTTGGCTCGATTGGCAATGAGATATAAGTCATCGGCTACTACATCTGCATCTTCTGCTACAGCGACTTGTAGCAACTTTTCAATTCTTTCAGGGGCAAACCAATCATCAGAATCTAGCAAAGCTATCCATTCTCCCCTAGCTGCGGCAATACCGCGATTGCGGCTGTAGCTAGGTCCCTGATTGCAGTCATTTACCAGTAATTGAAGGCGATCGCATTTATACTGTTGTACCACTTGCACAGTAGCATCAACAGAAGCATCGTCTACAACAATAATTTCTACTTGAGATTCTGTCTGTTGCAATACAGATTTTATTGCCCTGGCAATATAGTCCTCACTATTATATGTGGGTACAATTATTGATACTTTGGGACGCATAAATTTGCCTTATGACGACTGACTTATGACTGATTTTTGTCAAGTGATGTTAACGATCTGATTGAGCTTGCCGCAGGCTATCGATGTAGTATTTCAACTGTCGATAGGTAGCAGGCATACAAAACAGCGCGACCAAACCTAAAGCAGACCACCAACCCAATTGGTAAATAAATAAAGCTCCTACCAAAGCTAGCCACCAAATTGTGGGTAAGCGATAGGCAGGACTTTTAATATGTTGCACGACAAAAACATGGAGAACGGCATAGCTAGCTAAAGCCGCTACCTCGCCCCAGCCGTAGCCGACGAAGCCATTAAAATGAGAGGTTGCAACCAACGCCGTGCCAGCAAACAAGATAATGTGTGCTAAGTGGAAAGCTGTCACTTCCCAGTTGCGCTGCAAGACGTAAAGCACGGAACAATGGAGATTGAACACGGCGTTGCTGAGGTAACTGAGGGCAATAAAAGGATAGATTTGAATGACTGGCAACCAGTGCTGACCGAACAACAACGGTATCAGCCAAGGATTGAGCCAACTAACGAATACTAACAGGGGACCCAGCGCTAAGATCTGAAGGCTCATACCTTCGCTCACTGCTTTACCGAGTCGCACGCGATCGCCTTGGAGACGAGCCAAAGCTGCGATCGACAATCGCCAAGTTGCGGTTTTGACAAAACTCAGGACTTCCACAATCCGAATCGCTAAAGCGACAAATCCCACTGCTTCCGCACCTGCATACCTACCAACCACTAAGGGGTTGACCAGGTTACGCAGTTGCCAAACCCAGGAGGAGGCAGAGTAGCCAACGCTGTAGCTCAGCATTTGCTTAATAACATCTGGTTGCCAATGCAAACGAGGGCGATAATCTGCCCGCCAGTAAAGCAGTCCTAAAGTCATAACTTGTTGCATCCACCATCCAATCGCAGGCGACCAGACACCAGCTCCCTGAAACGCCAGAGGAAGGGCGACTAAGTAGTAAACGAACTGACCGTTCAGTTCGATCAAAGCGACGTGTTTGTAATCCAAGTGCCGCTCTAGTCGTGCTAAAGGAACTTGACTCAGCAACACAACTGGCAGTCCCAGAAACATGACGCGAGCCACATCGCTAAATCCTTCTAGGCGCACCCACTCTTGTAATAAGGGTATTCCTATGAGAGATATGCCAGTACCCCCTAGCGCCAGTAAGAGCAGCAAGGTAAAGGCTTGATGGTAAAGTTTGATGTCTTCTTCATCTTTCTGCCGCACCAGATAAATCTCAATTCCTAACTGACTGAGACTTTGAACGTAGACAAAAATATTTAGCGTGGCAGAGTACAGCCCGTATGTTTTCGGACCTAAAATGCGGGTAAGTAGTAAAACACCTCCCAAAGAGAGAATCATACCTAATGCTTGGCGCAGAACTAAGAACGTCCCGCCTCGCATGACTTGAGTACGTAGGCTCATGCCGTTCTGCTCAGCAAACTATATAAGTTAACCTCTGTTAAACCATACATTTTGTCTTTCCTCGCTAACCGCTTGGTATGGACAAAATTCAATTCAGGGGCGATCGCAAGCTCGATGTCGATCGAACTCGATGCTGATAAATTTGTAGTGTCGTGCGTGCAAAGCTATCCCAGCTCCACTGCTCCACTACTCGGCGGTTGCGATCGCCTATTTGTTGCAACTGAGACTTATGTTGAATTGCATCTTTCATAGCATACAACAAACTGTCCGTTTCTTCTGGATTGTAGAGAAACCCTCCTAAGTCACCGACTACTTCGCTAATACAGCCTTTACGGGGAGCAACACACGCACGACCGAAGGACATAGCTAAAATTACCGAACCCGAGGTTAAGATATCTCGGTATGGTAGTACGATCGCATCGCAAGCATTCATATAGATTTGTAATTGCTCGTCAGCGACAAAACCCGGAATGAATTTAATTTCATGACAATCTTGCACTTGTTGCTGAATCTGTTGAGTTAATTCCTGAGAAGCTTTACCAGCAATCACTAAATAAACTTTATCTTGTTTTAGCTGCTTGAAAGCATTGATGAGTTCGGGAACGCCTTTGTAAGCCCGAATCAATCCCAGAAATAGAAAAATTAGATTGGCATCTGTTATACCTAATTTTTTTCGCGCTGTATCGCGGTCTATATTATTTTCATAGTAGTTGATGTAATGGGGATGTGAAACAACAAAAACCTTATCTTTGTTGAAGATATGAAATGATTTAATAACCGTCTGTTTTGCTTGTACGCAATGAGTAATAATAGCATCGGCAAATATAGCGAGAAAAATACTATAAATTCGCTCTGCACGCACTTGCATGTTTTCGTGATTTTTTAAATCGTGAACTGTCCAGACGATTCTAACTCCTGCAAGCTTTAAAAATATAATTTGACTGAAAAATGCTAAGAGCTTGATTGCGAAAGCTAACGGATTTGATGATAAATAGAATGGGTATAGTGAGTGAAAGTGAACGATATCTGGTCGCCAGCGAATAACCTCTGGAGTTAGAAATAATTTCCCATTATTACTGAAAGTTTTTACGTCTATACCTAATAGCTGGAGATGCGTTACTAAAAGCTGCTGATAAGGATTTCTCGACCACCAAGGCAGAAAAATCACCTTTAAATGGTGCATATTATTCTCACTTTATCAAACGCAAAAGTTTGTAAATAATTAAAATAATTCATGGTTTCTCTTGAGATATTTGGTTATTTGCCATGCTGCTTAGAACAAAAAATTTTATCTCAGGCAACGTTTTGATTCCCATTTTTTACTATTATCTTTTGCACTAAATCCAAAGTTTCAAAACTCATTTTAGTAGCAGAGAATTCACGAACTCGCAGTTTGGCATTTTCTGCCATACCTCGCATTAAAAGGGGATTTTGCAAAGCCCATCGCAGCTTAGCTAAAAGATCGTGGCGATCGCCCTTACGAAATAATAAACCTTCCAACCGATCCGTAATTATTTCTGGCATAGGATTAGCATTTGAAGCAACAATTGGTAGACCGTAAGCCATTGCTTCTAATAAAGCAAAGGGGTATCCTTCATAATGACTGGGAAATAAAAAGAGATCGGCGGCTTTGAGTAACTGCGGTATGTCATTTCGATAGCCAAGAAACAGCACAGATGCTTCTATTTTTGTCGCTTTGACTTCTGCTTGTAACTGCGATCGCAGTTCTCCATCTCCTACCCAAATAAACTTGACTTCAGGAAATTCTTTAGCGATCGCGGGAATAATGGGGATTGGGTCGCTGTATCCTTTCTGTTGGTTCAGCCGACCGACAGTTAAAACTAAACGGCTAGTTAACGGTAATTCTAATTCTTGCCGGAGGCGATCGCGCAGCGCTACAATCTCTTGAAGGCTCTGCTTTTTGTCCATTTCCAGTTTTGTTCCATTATAGATACATTTCACTTCACTAACTGGCATCTGGAATATCTTACCAACTAACTTTTGACTATATTGGGAAACAGCTACCCATTGTTGATTTCTAACTCTCGACCAATTATAAAGTGTTAATTGCCACTGGCTTAAGGTAATTTGGCAAGGAACTAGCTGAAACACCACCACTGTAGGAACATTTAAATAAGCGCAAGCAAAAATAGTACCTAAACTGCGGTCTACCCAAGGAAGAACGATGATAACCGCATCGGGTTGAATTTGTAAAAATAAGGAAAGCGTCCGCAAGCAATCTGGTAAATATTGCCGTAAAGTTCTGAGTTTTCGAGTATAAGTTTCAGCTATTTCTAAACAGTGATAGTTAATTTTATGCTGCTGAAAATCTTGAGCCAGAGAAGTTGTTTGTGGTGTTTTAGGAAAAGCTGCATGAACTTGCCAGCCTTGCTGCTGAGCATCACGGGCAATAGTTAGAGCGTATTCCTCTGCCCCA
Source organism: Chroococcidiopsis thermalis PCC 7203 (assembly GCF_000317125.1). Taxonomy (GTDB): domain Bacteria; phylum Cyanobacteriota; class Cyanobacteriia; order Cyanobacteriales; family Chroococcidiopsidaceae; genus Chroococcidiopsis; species Chroococcidiopsis thermalis. The sequence goes on along the minus strand of NC_019695.1, from coordinate 2,659,017 downwards.
CCCCTTTCTACAGATGGAAAAATAATTAATAGTTTATTCATTAGTTATTTTGAATTTTTCCCATATTTTCTGTCCGCGCCACACAATGCCAAACCGCCACTTCAACCAGAGTCGATGTAGGTGGGGATGACGGTAAGGAAAGAGTTGCTGTTGGACAACTCGCCAAACTTCCGATTGCTGCAATCCTGACTTAGATAGATAGTCTTCTAGCCACGTCAGAAACATTTGTCGCGCTGCTAGAGTTTTGCCACTAACGTGAGAGTCAGTAGTACAGGCTTGGGAGTGCTGGCGATAGAGATACCAACATTGGCTCGATACAAAAGTTGGGTATTTCAAACAGAGTTTGGCATGAAAGGCTTGGTCTTCATACATACCGCGAAAAGATGTTTCATATCCATTTACAGTTTCAACAGCTTGGCGACGTACCATAACATCGCAAAGTGAAGCCCATTCATCTTTTAGAAATAGAATCAGAATGGTAGGTGGAGAGATCGCAGTATTCAAAGGTAATGCATACTTTTGAAGAAAATCTCGCGAGCGATCGCTCTCGTTTCCCGTCCAGCTGTACCACCATTTCGTTCTGCCACAAACCAAGCCAACTTCAGGATGAGACTCTAAAATTGCGACTTGTTGGGCAATTTTATCGGGTAAATAAACGTCATCCGCATCTAAAAAGGCAATATAATCTCCTCTTGCGTGTTGAATTCCCAGATTGCGCGAGGCACTCATGCCGCAATTTTTATGACCTGGATGTTCTAAATAGCGAATTTTTTCGGGATATCGATCGCTATAGTCGCGAGCAATTTTGCTACTGCTATCCGTAGAACCATCATCAACGAGTAACAGTTCCCAAACATCGTATGACTGAGCGATCGCACTGGCGATCGCCTCTTCAATATAATCCTCAGCGTTTAAAAATATAGTAATAATTGAAACAAGTGGCTGCATGAGTTGGGAGTTGGGAGTCGGGGAAAGAAAGCTGAGGGAGACAAGGGAGAGGAGGGAGACAAGGGAAAGGAGGGAGACAAGGCAGAGGGAGGAGACAAGGGAGAGGGGGGAGACAAGGCAGAGGGGGGAGACAAGGCAGAGGGAGGAGACAAGGCAGAGGGGGGAGACAAGGCAGAGGGGGGAGACAAGGCAGAGGGAGGAGACAAGGCAGAGGGGGGAGACAAGGCAGAGGGGGGAGACAAGGCAGAGGGGGGAGACAAGGCAGAGGGGGGAGACAAGGCAGAGGGGGGAGACAAGGCAGAGGGGGGAGACAAGGCAGAGGGGGGAGACAAGGCAGAGGGGGGAGACAAGGCAGAGGGGGGAGACAAGGGAGAAACTCTAGCCACTAGCCACTAGCCACTAGCCACTCTTCACTGTTCAAACATCGAACCAACGCGATAGCCTCCTAGCAAACTCTTCTCCATTCCAGTTTTGAATTTCGACGCGGGGTAGCTCAAACAGATTGCTATGGCGTTGGACGCTAGCGTGAATCGTGGCACAAGCACAGTTAAAGCCAGCATCGCGGACGATAGCTACCGAGTCTGAGGTGTAGTTGCCGAAGGGATAGGAAAAGCTTGTCACCTCGTGTCCGAGCAGTTCTTCAAGTTGAGCTTTGCTGTGGTAAATTTCTTCTTGCTGCGAAGATAAGGGCAGAGAGCAGAGAAATGGATGCGCGATCGTGTGAGCGCCGATTTCAACGAGCGATCCCCGCTCTAGAGTTGCTACTTCTGCGCGGGTGAGAGAACGATGGGTCGAACGGCTACCTGCTGTCATTCCCGCCCAGGTTAGCAGTCGATCTAAAATGCGATCGCGATCGCCTGCTGGTAAAACGCGAAGTAGTTTCCAGACCTCGTAATAGACCAACTGACGTGGAGTGGGGGGATCTTCCTGTTCTGCTTTCCAATGGCGATGCTGCTGGTATGTTGACTCGGTGTAATTGGCAAATTCTCCCAAATCCCACTGATATTGATAGCCATTGATATTTAGCTCTAGTTGCTGGGGTAATGCCCCAGGTTGCAAAAATAGCCGCTCTAACTCATCCCACCAAAATTCTCGTTCGCGATCGACATAGCCGCTAGCAATAAAGATAGTGGCAGGTACGTCATAGCGTTCGAGTATTGGCTTGGCATTGTGGAGGTTATCAGCGTAGCCATCGTCAAAAGTAATGACAACGTGACGGCGATGATGTTTGCCCTCTGCTACGTCTTGGCTCAATCGCCGCAATTGTGTTAGCTGGGTATATTGGCGCAAGACTTGCAATTGCTCGGCAAAGTGCTGGGGTGTCACGCACAATCCCCAAGGGTCACAACTCACGTCAGTGACGCGATGATAGAGCAGAATCAGCGACCCTGGCTGAAGCCGGTTGCGACAGCGACGGGCAAACCGTCGTATCCGATTGGCTCCAGGTATTTTCCCAGGTATTTTCATGATTTACCTCTGGTTTAGTTACCCTCACGCTAATTAACAATTCATAATCAGGATCGAAGTAGTCTAGTTCTTCTTGGCGCAGTTCCTCGACGGCTAATCCTTGTAGAAATGACATTGCAGCTAATACATTGCCATACGCTTCTACTTTTATCTGGGCTGCTGGAAAAGCTTCAGAAAATAACTTCCGAGTTGAAAGGGTTGTAAATCGCCAGTATTCTCCCCAAGTTTCCATATCGCTACGGCTGACTTGGCTAATGCCAGCGAAAGTTGCTAATATAACTCCCCCTGGCTTCAATATCCTGTGTAGAGTTGCGATCGCCGCCCGCACGTCGTAAATAAACGGTAGGGTTTGCGTAATAATAATGCAATCGAAAGTATTTGAGGGTACGCTGTTTTCATCGCAACAGGTCAAGTCAGCGACTATTGTTGCTGCGAGGTTATCCTGAGTTACGTGCAGGATATCGCTTTTGCTGACGCGATCGCTGCCAAACTTGAGCGTGTATTTGTTTTCGCTCACTTCCAATACGTGTCCGCGTATGGCATCGGCATGGCTGGCAAGAAATTTCTCAATGTAATAGCGATCGATCGGCAAACCGCGATTGAAACCGAAGTTTTGGCTGACGGGTTTGAGACGGCGGAGATTACCAAAGCGCACTCCGCCCAAGTGTGACGTACCTCTAAATCTTTTTTGAAATTTCAGCCAGTACAGCAAGTCTCTAGGTAAAACCCGCCGCCCAGCTGACTTTAATACCGTTTTCGCCTGCTGTCGCCACAGTCTCAGCATTCGCCCTACTGGATACAACAATGGATACCGATAAGGCAGTAATTCTGTTTGGAGAACGCTCCACACCTGCGTTCTCTCAGCACCGCGATCGCGTAAGTAAGCCTCTACCCAACGCAAGAAAGTGCCACGAGCGGGACTGGGGTGAAAAGAGTTATACTCTCCCTCCTCAATTGCTATGCGACAACTACTTTGGGGGTGCTGTCGATATCGATCCCAGCATTTCCCGGAGACAAACACGGGTGCTTGAAGAAATATTTTGGTGTAAAAGACCATATCTTCGTACATGGTGCGAAATTCTGGCTCAAATTCACCAATCTTCTGAAATACCTCGCGGCGGATCAGGACGCTACAAGTAGATGCGACGGTAGATTCATTTTGTAAAAAGAGTTCTAGCAGCGTGGGTGGCTGGACTAGAGTGTCGGGTTCAACGCCCAGTTCTGTGAAATAGTTGTATTGGCGATCGCTCTGGTTTCCCGTCCAACTAAACCAAAAGTGAGTGCGTCCGTAAAGCATGGCGGCTTCGGGCTGCGATTCTAGAATAGCAACTTGTTGTACCAATTTCTGTGGCAACCAAATGTCGTCAGCATCGAGAAAAGCAATGTACTCGCCTTGAGCGTGACGAACGCCTAAATTCCGCGCCGCACTCATGCCGCAATTTTGATGATTTTCGTGTTCGAGATAACGGACTTTGTGAGGGTATTGTTCGGCATAGCGACGGGCGATCGCCGTACTCCCGTCCGTGGAGCCATCATCAACTAATAGCAGTTCCCAGTTGTTGTAAGTCTGGGCAAAGACACTGGCGATCGCTTCCTCAATAAATTGTTCTTCATTGAGGAAGATAACAATCCCAGAAACGAGAGGTTTGTCCACGATCGTTTCACTTTTGCTGACTGTCTTCATTGCGATCGTTACTAGTAGGTTTTTGACAAACGTAGTGCAACCACTCGCTATCTCTATCTAAAGAATTAATATCAACGAACTGGGCTTGGCGATTGAGAATAGCAATGTTTTTAAAACCGATATTTACAAGCTGCTTTACCTGCTCTTGCTTTCTAATGTAATATGTCAAATGTCCGAATCCGGCTAAAGGATCGCTAAGAATTTCATATGTATCAGTGTGTATCTGATACTTTCTTACTTTCAAATAACTCATAACGTTAAAAAGATTTCTTGCGATCGCTCGCGGACGTTTCATGTCGTATTTATTAAAGGCAGTGACAATTTTGCGATCGTCTAAATTATGGCTGGAAAATGCAAATATTCCGCCACTTTTTAAAACTCTATAAATTTCTTTCAATGTTTTTATTCTCTTTTCATGAGACATGCAATCTATGCCATTAAATGAAAAAATGATAAAATCAAAGCTTTCCCCATCAAACATATGCATATCGCTAGCATCACCATGTATGAAATTTAGAGAGCTATGCCATTTTAGACACGCTTTCACCATTTCCATCGAATAATCAATCCCCGTATAATTTGAGGTTAGTTCGCTTAATGCGATCGCTGTTCTCCCACCACCACAACCAACATCAAGAATCGCCTTATCTTTGATATGCTGCTCGTACTTTTCAAAAATAGTTTTTTCTTCTATCCATAAGTCTTTTTGCGTGCATATATACTCTTTAACAGTACTTGGCTTTTCATATAAGGTTTGATTAAACAGATCGATTGACATAATTCATGTCCTTTGTTAAATGTTGTATTTGTCAACTTCATTAAAGTCGAAAATTTTCTTTTAACCCAGATTGTTGTAATTGTTTGTTTTTTACGGGCGCGATTACCCATAACTAGAGTTTTTTTATTCTCCTGACTCCTGACTCCTGACTTCTGGCTCCTTTTTCTGTAAAACAGCAGGTAAATTTTCCCAGTTTTGACCGTACTCGCGAATGCAAGCAGATAACCAGCGTTCTAACCCAAAAGCCACACAACCTGTATAGGCTGGTTCTCCGGTGCAGTCTTGAATGTTAAAGCGATCGCCAAAAAATTTACGGTGAAAGTTGAGCGAAGTAATTGCCAAGCGATCGCGATAAAGAAATTCATATTTTAGCGGTTCTAATTTTTGTAAAATCAGTGCGGGATCGCGTTTGTCAAAGAAAGGATCGGTGGCTTCGCGAAGTTGAAAAGGTAATTTAGCCCGGTCGAGTATTTCTGTAATCAACTGACGGTAGGTATTGAGAAAATTTCGGACTGTCTCTTGACGACCGATACAGACGATTTCTCTCATATGAAAAGTCCACTGTCGTTCGCCTGCTTTATAGATTGACTCTTGGCGGAAACAGGGGGAACAAACGGTAATGAAAAGGTCATTTTGCAGTTTTTTGTTGCTCAGGTGGTTGTAAACTGCGTAGCAAGCTGCTGACGGTAATACGTAGCGTGCTGGCGTAAGGTAATTTTGGTCTACTTCTGTCAGCCTTTCGTTTCTGGTAGAATCGACAAACCGCTTCATTCCCTCATTGTTACTGTCGATTTGCGTTGTTAGGGTAGCTAAGTGTGGAAAAGAGCTGAAGTAGTCAGCCAAATCAAGGGAATAAACCGATAGTACTGGCGGAAAGGAATACTCAATTGCTCCTACTACTTCTGCCCAGCTACAAAACAAGGCATCAAGTCGCCGTCGCAGTTCTACCTGAGAACCCTGTAGGGTTAGTAGCCCTGCGTCAGAATTAAAGCAACTGTAGATATTTTCTGACTCTAGTGAAGCAAAAGTTTCCGATGACATTACTAGCTTAAACCTCCGAGCGTCAAATATTATTTTTGGGCGAGTTTAGTTTTCACAAACTCGCTTAAACTCGCGATTGATTGAAAATTTTCGGGTTGAAGGTCTTCGTCTTCTACAGTTATGCCAAATTCAGTTTCTACAAAAGTCATTAATTTGACAATACCTAAAGAGTCAACAATATCGCTGCCTAAGAAAGTTTCATTCTCGCCGAGCGATCGCTCGTTTGCCTGTGGGAATTCCTCCAAGATAAATTGGCGAATCTGCTGTCCTATATTTTGATTTTTTTTGACAATCATTTTTACTCACTTATTCCACAAGTATTTTTTTTAAATGTATTCTTTATTTCGTACCAATATTTGGTTTCATGCCATAAACCACGCAATTCTTTTAAGTTACTCGGAATTAAACTAAAATTTAATAAAATAAGTTCTGAGTATAAATTATCAATTTGAGCTAGTTTTAAGCTAGAAGACCTGTAAAGTTTGGGAAAACTAAACGGTAAATCGTAACTGAATGGTAATTTGAACGGCGCGATGAGCCGCGAATCTACCACAACTAAAGGAATACGACTGTGCCTGATTATTTCAGAACGGATTGCGCCGCTGTACTGCGAAAATATTTGAATATTGCTGATGTATTGAATGTAGCAGTGTGAAAGAAATGCTTGTTTCACTATAGTATATATGACGTAGCAATAATTTTTGCCATTGTCAATTAATAAATGATAGCAGTTAGAATAACTGCTATGGTCTTGAAATAATTTTAAATCTTGTTTTGAGAACTGCTCTGCTATTTGAGGTTTTTCTTGAGATAGGTGAACTATCTCGATCGCACTCCTATTTCTCCCGCTAACTGGTAGTAATACACGTAGCTTTGAATCTAATCTTTTAAATCCTAGCTTTTGCAGGATTTCGATCGCTCTAGGGGCTGGACTGAGATCTGTCAGCGTACAATCTTTTAACCTCAAAACGGGTAGAAGTAACGATAGACTGCGATCCCTATATTGCGGTTTGACTATCCAACTATGAATGTTACAAAAATTCTCAACGCGATCGGCGATCGCTCTACGACTAAAAATTAATCCTAAAAAACCAACAACTTCTTTGCCATCAAACAATCCATAACCGCAATAATCTTCCGCCTGCCAATTATAATCAAAAACGTTTCTCCAATTAACTTGAGCATTTAAATCTAAAAGTAAAGGAAAAACCTCTTCATACATCGAACGATCTATTTTTTGGAGTGAAACCATATTGTTTCTCAACTGAAATTAGCCTACATTAGTAGACCATTGGTATCGCAGCAGGCAAGTCGCCCAACTGCGAGGAGGTGACTTACCCGAGCCATAAATATCGTAAGCTTCTACATCAAAACATGTGGCATATTCAATACAGTCAAGCAGAATTTCACCTCTGAGTAACTCCAGTTCAACGCGACATCGCCCTGGTGTCAGATACATTGGTTCTGTAATGCAAGTCACCGTACCTTCAGCAGGAAGAAGCTCGGGAACTCCTCCTACGACATTACTATCTAGGGCAAAAATGGCATATTCATTGTTGTAATCGTAGATAGTGACTAAAAGTCGTGGTGAGTAAATTGGTTTTTCACTACGGTAGCCGATGGTGAGTTTTAGGCGGCTAATCGAACAAATAACTTTACTTCCATCGCCATCTTCAATATTAATAAAAGTTAATTTTGCGCTGCCATCTCCAGAGCGATCCTGTCGCTGTTCCAATATAGTTGAATTGAGTTGTGTTAGCGATCGCAAGGATAATAGATATTGCTCGATGACATCACCTGAATTTCCTTGAGCCGCTATACTTCCGGCTTTGAGTAAGCAAGCTTTAGCACACAAAGCTTGAACCATTTGCATATTATGACTGACAAATAAAACCGTCCGACCTTCTTGAGTCGCTACATTTTCCATTTTACCCAAACACTTCTTTTGAAATGCTATATCTCCTACTGCTAAGACTTCATCGATAATTAAAATCTCTGGTTCTAGATGAGCGGCAACAGCAAATGCTAGTCTGACGTACATGCCGGAAGAATAGCGCTTTACGGGCGTATCTAAAAATTTTTCGACTTCCGCAAAAGCAACAATTTCATCAAATTTACTTTTAATTTCAACTTTACTCATTCCCAGAATTGCGCCGTTGAGATAAATGTTTTCTCTTCCTGTCAGTTCTGGGTGAAAACCCGTTCCTACTTCTAAAAGACTAGCAACTCGACCTTTAATTCGGATTTTACCTTTGGTTGGTTCGGTAATGCGGCTTAAAATTTTTAGTAATGTTGATTTTCCGGCTCCGTTTCCACCGATAATACCAACGCACTCGCCCTGCTTAACTTCAAATGAAACATCCTTGAGCGCCCAAAATTCTTCGCGAGTTGGTTTAAATTTGTGCGTGCGTTTGGGAGTTAATAGTCTTTGAGTTAAAGACTTGGTTTTCTCAGTAATTTTTTCTCGCAAATTAGTATATCCACCTGCTTGCTGCGCTAGCAGATATTTTTTTCCCAACTGCTCGACACGAATAACGGTTTGTGACACGATCTATTCCTACAATTTAAATCACGTCTGCGAAGGTGCGCTCCGTGCGTCGAAAATACCAAATACTGCTAGTCAGTAAGAGTAAAACTAACCCTACGCTCAGAATTAATCCTGGTAGGTAAAGTTGAGCTTCTCCCCCTAAAATTGCCCAACGGAACCCATCAATCACCCCTACCATCGGATTTAGAGAATATAGCAATCGCCACTGTTCGGTAACGATATTGCTACTAAAACCTACAGGCGAGATGTATTGACCGACTTGAACGAGAAACGGTACGACATGGCGAAAATCTCGATATTCGACTGTTAAGGCTGCTAACCACAGTCCAGCGCCTATTGCCGCAGCAAAGGCGATCGCAGTAAATAAAGGTAGTGTGAGAATTCGCCAATCAGGTACGAAATTGTACCATGCCATTAAAGCTAGTAATATCATACCAGAAATTAAAAAATCTATAAAGCAGACCACAACTGCACTTACGGGAACGATTAAGCGAGGAAAATAAATCTTAGAAATAATTTGAGAGTTCGTAATTAAGCTATTGCTACACTCGGTCAGGGCATTTGCGAAAAATTGCCAGGGTAGCATTGCGGCGAACACCATAATCGGGTAAGGCACGTTTCCTTCTGAGGGCAATTTAGCCAAAACGCTAAAAACTACTGTCAGCACGATCGTAGTGAGAAACGGTCGAATCAGCGCCCAGAGAATACCGATCGCGGTTTGTTTGTACCGAACCAAAATATCTCGCCAAGCGAGGAAATATAATAATTCGCGATAGTCCCAAACATCTCGCCAATACTGACTTTCAGTTTTGCCTGCTTCTAATACGATCTCGCGCGTTTTCATGTTGATGAAGGGTGGAAGTCGGAAATCGAAGGTTACAGAGCGCTAACTATCCTTTGTAGAGACGTTACATGTAACGTCTCTACATTGACAACCGATCCATTACCCATTACCTATTACCATTTCACCTACTAGAGACTACTGTGGTATCGAGATTGTCTTGACTTTGATAATGGAAGGAACTGTAAGGTCGATTTTCGGACGGAACGCTATTGGCAACAACTCCCAGCACTGTCTGACAGGAACATTTGAGAGCCTCTCTTGCCGCAGCTGCATTAGTATAATCGACCACCCCTAGCCTAGCGACCAACAAAATTCCATCGGTAATTTTTCCTAGAGTTAAAGCATCTGCCGCTACTACCAAAGGCGGAGCGTCGATGATGACGAAATCGTAGCGATCGCTTAAAGAACTAACCAATGCAGCCATTCGCTGTGAGTCGATTAAAGCCATTGGGTTAGGTGGCACGACTCCAGCCGTAAGAACGTGTAAGTTGGGCATAACTTGTTCTACTGCTGCCTGAAAGTCGGTTCCGCCAACGAGGACGTGGCTCAAACCCTCTACATTCGTTTGCTGCCAAATATGGTGTTGGATCGGAGAGCGGAGGTCGGCATCAATTAATAGTACTCTGCGTCCTAGCTGGGCGATCGCGACGGCTAAATTAGCACAAACGGTCGATTTGCCTTCTTTGGGTACTGAACTCGTCACGACGACAGCTTTGAGCGGACGATCTAAATTCAAAAACCGCAAGTTAGCTTGTAACATGCGATAAGCTTCCGCTGTCAACGAGCGAGGGCTATTTCTCACCGCTAGTTCGGGAACTGGACAATCTTGCTGTCGTTCAGGTTTCAATTTGATGAATTTACCAAGTTGAGGAATGCTACCAATTAAGGTATAACCAAACAACTGCTTAATTTCTCTAAGTGTTTTGATTGATGCGTCGCTCAGTTCGAGTAAAGTAATCGTGGCGATCGCCAGTAGTATTGCGGCGATTCCTCCTAAACCGAGAGTCATCACTCTTTTACCCAATAAGGGAGTTTCTGGCACTAATGCTGTTTCAATAATGCTGGCGTTACCAATATTTCTGTTTTGCTCTACCCGTAGTTCTTGCAGTTTTTTCAGCATTAATTCGTAGGTAGCTTGGGCGGCTCTGACTTGTCGCTCTAACTCCCGTTGTTGCTGCTCTAATTGCGGTAAAACTGTCGCTCTTTGCCTGTAGTTCGTTCTAGCTTGAGCTAAAAATTTTAATCTATTAGACAAACTGAGGCGTTCGACTTCCGCTCTTACCAAGTCTTCAGCCAATTTTTGTTGCAACTCGCCTGCTTCTAAATTGCGATTCGATACTTGCTTCGAGTTGCCCAACATTTGTCCTATGCGTCCTTCTAACAACTGTTTGAGGGCATTCCGTTTTTGTTGTAATTTTTGGACTTCGGGGTATGTGTCTTCAAAACGAGTTTGGAGGACAACCAAATCGCCTTCTACCCGTTGTAATTCTGCCAGGGTCTTTTGTATTCCGGGGGACTCTTTGAGAGAATTAATCGGTACGACATCTTGGGAAGTGAGGGCAATTTCTTTTTGCAGTTTTGTCGCTCGACCTTGAGTTTGTACGAGTGCTGCTTCTGCAAGTGTGATTTGGTCTTGTAGTTCCTTCAGCACTTCTACAGCTGAGATAGCTTCATGTTCTAAGCTAACGATTTGGTGTCGTTCCTTGAAACGGCGCAAACTAGCTTCAGCTGCCCGCACCGTGCTTTCTGTCTGCGGCAGTTGCTTGACGATAAAATCTTCTGCGGCTGAGGCTTCGGCACGGTTACTCTGAATGTTGTAATCTACATAGGCGCTCATCAATTTATTGACGACTGCTGCTGCTTCTTGAGGATCTTTACTTTCGTATGCGACTTGCAACACGTCAGTAGCGGGAATATTTTTCAGTGTCAACTGGCTAATCAGTGCTGTCGGTTTGAGCGGCTTACCTTCCTCATCTTTAAGGGTGAGAGCAGCGATCGTTTTCTGTGCCAACGGGATCGAACTGACGATTTCCGACTCGGTACTCACCGGATTGCTCTCAGCGCTGAGCGGTTCCAAGCGCGGCTCGTACTTTTCAGGGTTGAGACTAGAAGTCTCGCTGGGCTTTTTGAGCAAGAGCTTGCCTTCTGCTTGGTATAGCGGCGCTTGCAAAAGGGTTACGATTGTTGAGAGTCCTAAGACAAAGCCAAATACCCCTGCTGCTGCCAACCATCGTCGTTTGATGGCTAACTGCAAGTTTTGCAAGTTGATGTCTACGGCTTCTCTAGATTCCACTCTAGATTCCATAAGCTAATGGTAAGTTGCTGCTGATTGAGAGCGAACGTTTCGCGACCGGAGATATTTCTGGCGCAAGTGCTACTGGGAATAGGGCGGGTGGCTAGTTGAACTGTGCCGCGATCGCCACTCGAATGAGGGACTTAATTGTTAACGAGAACGATACTTTCTTGGCAGTATATCACTATAAGCATAAATGAGATCGGCTTTCAGGGTAACAAATACAACTAGGGTAATTCAACCTTTTGCGCTTTTAATCCCGAATCAGCGATCGCCTGTTGGCACTGTTGTCGATTTCGATAGCCTGCAAATAATTTCCGTTTGAGCCTACCGATCGTAGCGATCGCCTCTCCACTGGGCGCGCAGGGTAATATTATTGCATCTTCCCGTTCCGAAAACATCAATAGTAGCTGCCTAATCCGCTCTCCATCAATTCTTTCCCGGGGATGGAGGATCAACGCCGAGCGAGCTTTATACATTAACCAGTCATGCTGCCACTTACCACCTACCGCAATATCCAAAGCAAAAGCTGCTTCCGGTAGGCGATCGAAAAATGCTGGTGAGTTAGTATCGCCGCAAAATAATAGGTGATCCATGCCCAGCGTGTACCAATGCGACTGCTGGAAACGTGGGGTGACAATTGTTGGATTAGCTTTATAAGCAGCAGCTTTATAGGGAGGTTGTTGTATTTCTGGGACGACTGATTTAACTTCTTTATCTATATTTAGGGACGGGTCTTCTTCTGGTTGAGCTGCTGCCGATTTGAGAGAATGTTCGATGGGAGAATTGGGAATTTGCTTCAGCTTTTCTTCAGTAACGGCTTTCAAAACTTCTTTATGCGTGACTTTACTACCCGCATTAGCCTGTTGAATAAATTTGTCGCGGATTGCATCGGGAGTCGAAGGCGAAGCTAAGCGATAGAGCGCGGATGGCTCGATGATCATCTGTGCAAATTTTGCATAAGGAAATGCTTCGTATACATAAATAAAGTTGTATGCCGTGCGCCGACTCCACCCGAATTCAGCTCTCAGCCAAGCATCGAAGTAGCCATGTCCTTTTAGTTCTGCTCTCACCTCAACTAATTTCTTCCCAATGTCCCATATATCTTGAGCTGTACGCTGCAAGCGCTCCTTCAGCTCTTTAGTTCTTTGCTGAACGAGCGAACGGTTTTTCTCACTTAAAACTCTGTAATCGAAACCTGGCTCTAGCTCCATTTGTTTAGATTGTTTAGATTTGCTTGGCTTGCATTTGTCGATCCGAGTTTATGACCTTCGATTAATTTGTTGACGCTTATTTGTGATATTTTTTAGAGATTCTGTTGTAGAAAATGATACAAACCTGATTTGAGTCAAAAGGAAGTTTTAAACACATAAGTTAAAAATTCAATCGAAAAAATAGACATTAAATTTATTTTAGAATTTTCAGCCGACGATGGATAGAGATCGCTAGCATAAACCGATACTAAGAATTTAACGACGACCATTTTATGCCTTAACTATGGGGGTTTAGGTTTATCAAGTCGAAAACGTTACGATAAGTTAAGAATCTTTTTTAATTTATTGCTTGCGAAATTTTACGGAAAATTGAACCAAGGTTGGGGTAAGTTATCACGAATTATCCGTGAAATTACGGTTGACAATATCCAAACGACGTTCGGGTCGAAGATCTGTCCTGCACCAATTCCATCGCCGTTCCCCCTTACCCGTTGTCCGTTCCCTCGAACAGATAGTTAGGCATGACATTTAGGGATAGATTACATTCAGGGCTAAATACTGGTTGCAGGTTGAGTGCGATCGCGCCTCGCGCTCAACAACAACTACATAGCACAAGTCACACCAACAGCTACAAATACGGTTTCATGAAGCGATCGCAAGATGGATAGAAAAATGGGTTGCGTAATTCCACCTAGTTAGAGTATATTAACTCTGGCTGCATTAAAATCGCCTTTCGTATCGTAGCTGCGGCAGATTCCAATTGTCTGTTGGTCTATTAACGATTACGGACTCAGGTACGGCAATCTAGACCGAGAGACGAAGAAAAAAAGCAGTTCTAACAATTCCTAGAGCAGCTGAAATCTTGAGGAGTTTCCATCTACGGTAGCTAGCAGGCTCCTGTGTGGTAGAACACCAAATTTAAATCCAGAGTATTGCAAAATTGTCAGCGAGAGATTGCAGATTTTCAGTCTGAAGCTTCTCGCGGCAGAGGTGCAGGCATTCGAGCGAATGTCAGACAAATTTTTGATCCGCGATCGCCTGAGCATTAGCACATGCGCCGGCTCTAGGCTGGTCAAGTATAGATCGTGATGTTCGCATGTATTGTCAAAAGTACCGGCAGTCATTGCAGCTCTGGAATGCATACTAAACAATGCAGAGAAAAAATTACAAAAAGCTTGAGAATAAGCCATGAGTGTTGCGATCGTTACTGGCTCTGCTGGTCTCATTGGTTCGGAAGCAGTACGTTTTTTTAGCGCTCTCGGTATGCATGTCGTCGGGATCGATAACGATATGCGTAGCTTTTTTTTTGGAGAGGAAGCTTCCACAAGATGGAATCTTAGGCGTTTACAATCTCAGATTAGAGAGTACACTCACTACGATGTAGATATCCGAGATAGCGATCGCCTGGATGTCATTTTTCAGTACTACAAACAAGACATTGCCCTTGTCATTCATACCGCAGCCCAGCCATCTCACGATTGGGCTGCACGCGATCCGTTCTCCGATTTCTCGGTCAATGCCAACGGTACGTTGAACTTGTTACAAGCAACGCGCCAACATTGCCCAGATACCCCATTTATCTTCACTTCCACTAACAAAGTCTACGGAGACTTACCCAACTTTTTACCCCTAGTTGAGTTAGACCGCCGCTGGGAGATCGATCCCGCTCATAAGTATGCTTTGGGGATCTCTGAAGATATGAGTATCGATCGCAGCAAGCACTCTCTATTCGGAGCTTCTAAGGTTGCAGCCGACGTATTAGTCCAAGAATACGGTCATTACTTTGGCATTCCTACTGTTTGCTTTCGGGGTGGCTGTTTGACCGGACCCAGCCATTCGGGAACGAAATTACACGGCTTTCTCGCTTACTTGATGAAATGTACCGTGACTGGCGATCCCTACACGATCTACGGTTATCAAGGCAAACAAGTCCGCGATAACATTCACTCCTCAGACTTGATTGCGGCATTTTATGAGTTCTATCTCAACCCTGGAATCGCTGAAGTTTACAACATCGGCGGTGGTAGAGAAAGCAATTGCTCAATGCTAGAGGCGATCGCTTATTGCGAACAAATTGCTAGCAAGGAGTTGAACTACTCTTACACCGATGAAAATCGCAGTGGCGACCACATCTGGTACATCAGCGATTTATCGAAGTTTAAAGCCAAGTATCCAAATTGGTCGATTAAATACGACGTACCGCACATTTTGCGGGAGATTTACACCCAAAACTGTGAAAGGTGGTTAAAGTACAGTGATTAATCGAGGCAAACACTCCATCTTAGGAATTAACATCCACGCTATAGATTACGAATTTGCTGTCAACAAAATTGTTGTTGCGGCTGAAAAGAGAGTTCCCTATGCGGTCAGTGCGTTAGCCGTTCATGGCGTGATGACGGGATTTTTAGACCCCATTCACGCCCGTCGATTGAACGGTATGGATCTCGTAGTTCCTGACGGACAACCCGTGCGCTGGGCGCTGTGGTGGCTGCACAAGCAAGGATTACCCGATCGCGTCTGCGGTCCCAAGCTGACGCTCAGAATCGCTCAAGCTTTTGCTGAAAAAGGATTGAGTGTCTATCTATATGGCAGTCAAATAGAAGTATTACAGCAATTCGCTTGTCAGTTGCAGCAACGCTTTCCCCAGCTCCAAATTGCGGGCATGGAGCCTTCTAAATTTCGCCGTCTCTCTTCAGAGGAACGGAAAGAGTTAGTGGCTCGGATTAAAGCCTCTGGAGCTAGTACCGTACTTCTTGGTCTTGGTTGTCCTCGACAAGAAGTTTGGGCTTACGAATATCGCCAAATGCTAGGCATCCCCATCTTAGCTGTGGGTGCTGCCTTCGATTTTCACGCTGGTAGGCTAGCGCCAGCACCGCAAACAATGCAAGATTTGGGATTGGAGTGGTTATTTCGTCTGCTACAAGAACCCAGACGCTTGTGGCGGCGCTATATCCTGCTCAATCCGCTTTATTTATGGTATGTTGGCTTTCAGTTACTCGGTTGGAAAAAATTTGTGCCACCTGCTCCTGACGGTAGCGAACCGATTGAATCTTACGGGTAATCTATAAACGACGTGCAAATTTTGCACGAGGTTTAATCGTCATTATTTGACAGTAAATGCTGCGCTAAACTCCGTGAAGACAGTTGACGGGTATTTTATTTTGCTCTCTGCTCCCAGCTCGTCCCTGCTCCCTGCTTCGCAGCAAGAGCGATCGCGGCGGGTAAAATTCGATATTCTTGCTGGTGAATTCGTTGGTGTAGAGTTTGGGGGGTGTCGTCAGGTAAGACGGGTACGGCTGCTTGGAGCAAAATGCGCCCGCTATCAACTTCGGGAACGACTATATGCACCGTACAACCTGCGATTTTTACACCAGCAGCAAGGGCTTGTTCTACTGCCTGAATGCCGCGAAAGCTGGGTAATAAACTGGGGTGGATGTTAATAATTCGTTCGGCAAAAGCATTGATGAGTACTGGCGTGACAATTCGCATCCAGCCCGCCATTATAACCCATGATACGTCATATTGATGTAAAGTTTGAACAATTTGACGATCTAGATCTTCACGGCTGGGAAAGTGACGATGATTGAGCAAAACGGCAGGTACGTCACGATTTGCAGCTCGAACTGCGACTTTCGCTTCTGGGTTATTGTAAATTAAAACTTGAATTTTAGCATTAAGTCTACCTTGGGCGATCGCCTCTGCTACAGCTTCAAAGTTACTGCCATTTCCCGAAGCAAGTATACCTAGTTTAATTGGTTCTCCTGGTATCCATAGATCGGTGGGATCGACCGGAGAAATTAAGCTGGCAGTAGAGGCGGTGGTTGCTGGGATCGTCATACAGCATTTTATCGAGCAAGGTGTTGACTCAGTCATTATCCATCATTCGACTGGCGATCGCCTCACTCCAACGTTAAAAATTACCAGGAACAGTTATCAGTTATCAGTTATCAGGGAGCAGTGACCACCAACCACCAACTACCAACTACCAACTACCATCAACTCTTGACTCCTCCCTGGTCCCTTTAATGAGTAAAATAGCCCTACAAAGTTAAAATACAAAGTATGGCTTTTGAGCGTTCTCGCAAGCAACTGCTAGATAACGATGCGATCGCAGCATGGATTTTTCTCACGCCAGCGCTGCTCATGCTAGGAATATTCCTAATATTTCCCATTGCTTATCTGTTTTATCTCAGCTTCACTACAGGAAGTTTTACCGCTGCTGGCGTGCGCTGGGTAGGGTTTAACAATTACTTACGACTAATTCTCAATCCTGATTTTTGGCAAGTTCTTAGTAATACTTGCTATTTTACCATTGCTACAGTAATTCCCAGTTTAGCGATCCCTTTAGGTTTGGCAGCACTATTAAACCGCAATATAGCTTGGCGAGGTCTATTACGCAGTGCCTATTTTCTCCCTTCAATTGTGTCTATTGTCGCCGCTGGGTTAGGATTTCGCTGGCTATTTCAAACCGATGGACCAGTCAATACATGGTTGAATGCAATTGGAATTTCTCCGATTCCCTGGCTAGGTAGTAATATTTGGGCAATGCCAGTCATCATTTTATTGAGTATTTGGAAGCAGCTAGGCTTCAATATGGTGGTATTTCTAGCTGGATTGCAGGCAATTCCTCCCAGTCGTTATGAAGCGGCAGAATTAGATGGAGCAAATGCTTGGCAGCAATTTTGGTATATTACTCTACCAGGATTGAGACCGACGTTAATCTTCGCTACGATTACAACAGCAATTTTTACTTTGCGGGGTTTCGAGCAAATTTATGTCGTGACTGGTGGAGGACCTTTAAATTCTACTAATATTTTAGTCTATTACATTTATCAAGAAGCTTTTGGGCAATTCGATTTCGGTTATGCTGCGGCTGCGGCTACAGTTTTGTTATTGGTAGCGCTAGTTTTAGTTTATATTCAGTTGCAAACTTGGGACGAAGAGTAGAAGCACGCTATATATATTTTTTGCCACAAATTAACGAAATACAACTAAAGAAGATGCTGTTTTTGCTTGCTGTCTCGCTTTCTCTATAGCACTCATAGTTTGTAATGAAAGAAAACCAAAACCTACCTTGGAAGCCATATCGAGGAGAGTCACAAACATTGTTTCCACGCTAATATTTAAGAAATTCAAACCTGCGGGACTCAGAAGCCAGACTATCGGGTAAAGCGTCCATATTGTCAAGTGAACTTTCAGCAATTTGTGAAAAGCTGGAATAACTCTAGGGAAGGTACGTTCTACTTGTGGGCGATATTGGTTAAGGAGAAGATATACAGTAGCACAGTAAGCTGCACAACTGACAATATACCAAATATAATTAACTGGATAGGGTGAAATAGTAGCAACAAAACCAGCAGCAATTGTATAAGCATTTGCTCCTAACAAGCTCGCTGTAGTTGTCACGCTAGTTTTTCCAAGATATGTGAGAATTAAGAGCAACAAAGGCGTAGAAATAAACCAAGAAACATATCTGACCCAGAAAGTGGGACGACCGTTAATAAAGTCTACTCCTTGACCGAGAGCCATAATTAAATAAAGTCCAGCCGCGATCGCGCAAACGAAAAAGTTGAGCGTGTACAAAATTTGCCAACGCTGATTTTTCGCATTGTGAGCGCCAATTCCAAAAACGATCGCACCAAACGACATACCAAATACACCAAGCCACTGCCAGAGAAATGTCATATTTCTATAACTTATATAACTGATAACTTGCGATATAACTTTCCATATGCGAGCCAGTGGTTATGTGAGAATTACCAGCAACCGCTGGCATTTGCTTAGCTTGATTTAGATGTTCGTCAACTACATTACTCCCATACTGACTAATTGGCTAGTGTCAATTTTTTGAACTGTTGGCATAATTTGCGAATATGGAAAAGAGATGTTACATAACACCATCATTTGAGATTAACACTGTAATTCGAGAGCTAGTATGGTTAAATGTAATTCCTTAAGCTTGAGTGAATTTCATCATAAAGTACTTGCCTGATGCCAACGCTCGGTCTTGGTGCTTGGCGCTCGTCCTTCGTCATCCCAAGAAAAAGCCTAAGTCAAAAAATCTTCTTTCTGACTTAGGCTTTCTAATTTAGGCTTTGACGTGCAGACTATGAGGAATTATAAATCCTCTTCCTTGTATCTCCAATCATGTCCTAACTATCTGAGCGGATTGCGGCTCTAATTGCTAAAAGCATCCTTGATAGAGTCAACAGTACGCTTGACAGCGTTCATGTTTTTGTCTACTGCTTTTTCAGTTCGAGCGGCATCTTCCTCAGCTCTTTGCTCAATCCGATCTCGATCTCGCTTGGCTTTGCGCTCAACGCCACTACCCTCGTCGTCAGCTCGATCGACTTTAGCAGCATTTTTGTTGGCAGCTCGCTCAACTTTGTTTGCCGTATCTCGGATCAAATTCTTGGAGCCTTTAGCAACATCATCGGCTGCTTCTTTAGTTCGATCGCCCATATCTGCCGCTGCGATCGAAATCGGAGCGGGACTAGCCATTGCTACAGGGTTTGAGAACAAGGCAAAGTGCCATACAAAGCCGATCGCCGACAGAAAAAATAGCGTTGTTGCCAGAAAACGTCCCAAAGTCGAAACTTGTTGCTTCAAATATGTCAGTTTCATCGGATACAATCTCTATACGATTTAGCATTTACAGTACTCCAACTAACTCATCTGCTAGATCGTTCTGCGGATAGAGGGTTTTCAAGTTACTCAGTTGTTAACTAAATTTCCTCCTTTCGGTAGACTAGAAGTCGTTCCTTAATTTAATCCTCGCCAGTAGCAACAGTCATCCTATTTGATTTAGAGAGCTGATGGTTTGAAGATTACGGGTACTACATCCATCGATCGCCACAAGGCGATCGCAGATTTAAACGAAGAACATCACAATGGTGGATGCATCGTTAAGACATGCTGCTTATATTTGCGTAGCGGTAGCGGATGATACCACCAGATGACGATCCAAGAGTAACGAACCAATAATGAATGCAAAAATTAAAAATCAGCCTGGAAGACCGCGTAGTGTAGAAGCCGATCGCGCTATTCATAGAGCCACCTTGGAACTCTTAGCCGAGGTGGGTTACGAGCGCATGAGTATAGAGGCGATCGCTAGCCGTGCAGGGGTGGGAAAAACCACAATTTACCGTCGCTACAACTCAAAAGAAGAACTGGTGGCAGATGCGATCGAAAGCCGTAGAGAAGACGTAGAAATTCCAGATACGAAAAACTTTTGGAGCGATATCGATTTAATTATTGCCAGTGCTACCCAAATGACCTTAGATCCTCTGGGACGGCAAATTGTAGCTTTAATTATCAGTACAGCATCTAACAATCCCCAGTTTGCTCAGGTTTACTGGGCGAGATATCTCCAACCCCGTCGCCAAGCCTTTGCTGCTGTCATCGCACAAGCAAAAAGCAGACAGGAAATTGCCACAGATATAGATGCCGATCTTGTCTTCGACCTCATCAGCGGTATCATGCTTTACGGATTGGTATTTCCACCTACAAACGAGTCGTATCAAGCATACGTTCGTCGTGCTGTTGGTTTAGTTGTAAAAATGTAATTGTCATCTAATTTTGAAAATTTAGACTTCAACCGAATGTCTACTTTACCATCAGGATGCAATCTTCGCCCTGCCAATGCTAAAGATGCTTGGGCAATTCGGAAGTTGGTGCTATCGGCAAAACTCGACCCGACGCAGTTACGCTGGCAACAATTTTCAGTCGTTGAATGCAACGGACGAGTCGTTGCTTGCGGGCAGTTACGGGCTTTTGCTGGGGCGCAAGAATTGGGTAGTTTAGTGGTTGCCTCTAACTGGCGGGGTAAAGGCTTGGGGTCGTACTTGGTGGAATATTTAATTGAACAAGCAACTCAGCCGCTTTATTTAGAATGCTTGGGGCGTAAACTAGCAGAGTTTTACACTCGCTTTGGGTTTGTTGCAGTTACATGGAAAGAATTACCGCGATCGCTCAAATTTAAGTTTGCTTTGTCTGACTTGGCAGCGAAAATCGGTGTTCCTGTAACAATTATGCGTTATTCAAAGCTGTAGTCGTTAATCATACTAGAGAGCAGGGAGTAGGGAGCGCACGAGCAGAGGAGGAAGCAGGGGAGCAGGGGGAAGAAGAGAGCTGAGGAAGCTGAGGGAGCAACTACCGATTACCAACTACCAATTCCCCACTCACTACTGTAAAACAAAACGCATGAGTCTATCTTTTGAGAGAAACACTGCTGTAATTCTTGCCATAAAATCGAACAATAAGTTCGATAAAAAGTGGCGATAGTGTTACTATGGCGAATTCAAAATCGGCAAAAAAATCCGCTGCTCAGATTAACAAAACTACAGATAATGAGACAGCAAAAGTTGCCCGCACTATGTCTCCAGAGACAGTTGTAGCAGACGAGTTACCACCAAAACCCGATTATCCCCGCTATCGCGTCACTCCCAACGAACCAATTCAGCTAAGTCAAATCGACCCAGATACTTGTGAAAGCTATCAGAGCAAGAAAGAGATAGAAGCAGAACTAGAGTATTATCGCGATCGCTTGAGTTTGTTACAAGAACGCCTGTACGCCGAGCAGCAGCGCAGTCTACTCATCGTACTGCAAGCAATGGATACTGGTGGGAAAGACGGCACAATTAAACATGTTTTTCAGGGAATCAATCCTCAAGGTTGTCGAGTTTGGTCTTTTAAAAATCCCAGCCAAGAAGAATTGAGCCATGATTTTTTGTGGCGCTACCATCAGCGGACACCGCAACGAGGCATGATTAATATTTTTAATCGTTCTCACTACGAAGATGTATTAATCGTGCGCGTTAAACAACTCGTGCCGGAAGCAGTATGGCAGAAAAGATATCACAGCATTAATGAATTTGAACAAATGCTGGTTTTGAATAATATTAGTATTATTAAGTTTTTTCTACATATTTCTAAAGACGAACAAAAACGTAGATTAGAAAAGCGGCTGGAAGACCCAGATAAGCGATGGAAATTTTCTATTAACGATGTCAACGAGCGGAAATTATGGGATGATTACCAACAAGCTTATGAAGATGCAATTAATTATTGCTCTACAGAGTATGCTCCTTGGTATGTCGTTCCGGCAAATAAGAAGTGGTATAGAAACTTAGTTATTGCTCGGGCGATCGCTGATACCTTAGAAGCAATGAATCCACAATATCCAGCAGCAGCACAAAATTTAGAAAATATAACTATTCCCGATTAACAGTTATCAGTCAGTTATCAGTGGAGAAGAGAGTAGAGAGCAGGGAGTAGGGAGAATTAGTTTTGACTTTTAGCTTTTGACTTTTGACTTTTTTGTTGATGCTTATTCCGAGCGTAAAGCTTTGACAGGATCGAGTTGGCTGGCACGGAGAGCAGGAATAAAGCCAGCACCCATACCGACTAGTAAAGCTGAAGCTAGCGCTAGACTTGCGGTGCTGGGTTCAAATTGATAGGGTAAGTTAAATGTATCGGCGACTGCAATAGCAATTCCATGCACCGTCCCTATGGCGATCGTCCCGCCGATTAAACTTAAAAGCGCAACTTCTAAAATAAATTGCGCCATAATATCTTGCTGAGTTGCTCCCAAAGCCCGACGCAAACCGATTTCTGGCGTGCGTTCTATCACTGAAGCGATCGTAATATTAGCAATACCCACACCTCCTACCAGCAGGGAAATTGCACCCACTACAGTTAGCGCTTGGGAGGCTAGCTGCATGATTTTTTGTTGTTGAATGATATCTTCTACATTGTTCCAAGCCCAATAAGTTCGCCCTGGAAAACGTTGTGCCAAGAGTTGCTGGACTCGATTACCAAAAGCTTCAAGGTCTTCAATTCGGCGAGGACGCAACTGAATTGTATCGACAGCACGGCTACCTGTAAGAGAACTATAAATTGGTAGCGGTACTAACAATTGTCCTTCAGGTGGTGCGTTTTCCTGCATTTTAGTTGGTACGACTCCCACCACTACGTAGGGTCGATCGTTAGCATAGAGGCGTTGTCCAACTGCTTGACCATCTTTAAATAACTTATCCGCCAAAAAGCGATCGATCGCGACCACAGGTCGGTAGTTGGCGAAATCAGCAGCAGTAAAAAACCGTCCTGCTTCCAACGGTCTACCCAAGGTGAGTAAAAAATCTGGGGTCACTGCCATCATCTGAGGACTAGCTTCTTCAGTTTGAAATACAGTTTCTGCCGAACCCACCCAAGCTGCGCCACTACTCGCCCGTAAGCCAGAGAGTCGTTGGCGGAAAAATTCCAAATCTGCTAGGCTCATTTGAGCGCTCAAGTCGCTGCCTGCTTGCCAATTGAGTCCTACCATAATCTGAGGCGCGTCTCTTTCTGCTAATCGTTGGGCAATAACAATCCGGCTGATACTACCAACTTGAAGCGTAGCACTGACCGCAGCCACACCCATAAATACTCCTAACGCCGTCAAAGCAGAACGTAGGGGATTGCTACGCAAAGAGTCAAAGGTGAGGATTAGCAGTTCGACTGGTGAAAGGCTCATTGGATAATTGGTAGTTGGTAGTTGGTAGTTGGTAATTGGTAGACTGACAACTGCTCCCTGCTCCCTAATAACTGATAACTGGTGTTCCTGGGGTCAGGGTGGCTTCGGCAGGGGGTAAAATGACTTTTTCGCCAAAGTTCAATCCAGCAGCAACTTCAGCGGTGAGCAATCCTTCTAAACCCAATTTAAGATATCGTTTCTGAGCTTTGTTTTGACTGTCTTTTACCCAAACAAAAGGACGTTGTTCGGTGCGTTGAATAATTTCTGAATTCAAGACTAAAACGTTGCGCCGCTGCTCTAGTACGATTTCAACGTTTACGCCGCTACCTGGAATGAGCGATCGCGTGGGGGTGTCAAGCTTGACAGTTGCAGGTACTCTAGGTTGATTCGATCGATCGCTGCTACCACCACTACGACCGCTTTGTTTTTGACTTTCTTCGGGAGTCACTGCCTGGGGATATACGCTTTGGATTGTGCCAGTAAAAGTTTTGGCGTTAGGCGCGATCGCGCTGACGCGAACCACTTGATTGACTCTGACTTGAGCGGCGTTTAGAGGAGAGAGCAAAAGCTTGATTTTCACTTGCGCCGGATCGCCTACCGTCAACAGATCGGTACGCAACTCAACTCCATCACCATTTTTGACGCTGACTCCCAAAACCGTGCCATCTAGCGGCGATCGCACTAATGTATCTTGGAGTTTTTGCTGAATGCTTTGACGTTGAAGCTGCTCGATCTGAAGCTGGATTGTCGCGTTTTGAGCTTCCAACTGAGCATTGCGGATGTCAGCTTCATTCTGCCGCACTTTATCTTCTAGCTCTTGGACTTGTTGTTGCGCCACGGCTCCTTCTTGTGCCAAGGCATCTAGTTTTTTACGAATTTTTTCATCAGCGATCAGCTGTTCCTGAGCCTCCAAGATTTTTTGGCGATTGCGTACCAGAGTCGCTTGCGCCTCTAGTATTTTCAATTGCTGGTTGGCTAAAGCAGTTTGGCGCTCGGGATAGCGGAGAATGACGAGTACTTGATCGGCTTTCACTTGATTTCCCGGCTGGACTAAGACGCGATCGACAGCGCCTTCAGTGGGCGACTTGATCGTTCGTTGTCCCTGAAGTTCTACAGTACCGCTTTCGTCAATTGTATTTTCTACGGTTCCTGTTTCTACGGCTACCGTTTGTACTGTCACTGGTTGGGCAGTAGAATTGAAAACCAGAAAGTAACCCAGCCCGCTAGCTAAGCAAATTCCGGCTAGAGTCGCCGACCAAGCTAGCCATTGTATCCCAGAACGAAATTTGTGTCCCTGTTTTCTGCTCACGATTGACCAGGTGTCAGTTATCAGTTATCAGTTATCAGTTGTCAGGGTATGGGTAGTTGGTAGTTGGTAGTTGACTGTTGTTGCACCTGAAGCCCCCCTGCTCCCCTGCTCCCCTGCTTTCTTCCCCTGCTCCCTCAGCTCCCTCAGCTCTTATTTCATGGCGGCTTCAAGTAAAGGTGGCAGGACGTGACGGGCATCGAAATATTCTTGGGCGATCGCTCTTGCCGCTTGGCAGTGGAATTCGTAGCGGCTGTTAACTGCTTCAATCCCCGCGATCGCTTCCTCTAAATTACTAAATGCGATCGCGCCTGCACCAGTAGGTAACCAATCAGAAAAACCCGTGTCTTGAATCACCACAGGACGACCGCTAGCGAGATAGCAGGCGCTGCGTTCGCTAAACACACCACTGTAAGTCACGGCAAAAGCATCCTTGGTTATACTAAACTCTGCCTTCGATTGTTGAATGTATTCTTGGTAAGTCCAGGGCGATCGCGTCGGTGGCTCTCGCACTCTCCAGCCTTTAGTTGCCAGTTGCTCGGTGGGTGTATTACCTCCACTCACTGCCAGCTCCAAGATCGAGCCTACCCGCTTTGGCAAATCTATGTAAGGGGGAAAAGCATCTGCCTTTAAGCCATAGCGAATACCTTTGTATTCTCGCGCTGGATAACTTTCCCATTGCATGACTGTCGTAAATTTGGCTGCGGCATCAGTTAAAGGCTTTACCAACCAGGTATCGAGAACGATCGGTTGGCGCGTGGGTTGCCAGGGAAACCCATCATCGGGGACAGTACATTTGCTCTGACCGATATTTTCCGCACAAGAAAAGAAAGTTGTATGCTGTCGCGCTTGTTCGTAGGCATAAGCATCGGTGAGGTGGCGAATTTGGGTGAAGACAGAATCTCCCTCAACTAATGCACGGGCGGGAATTTGCAGCAGCCAAGGGCGCAGCGGGTTAACTCCATCTAAATTGAGTAACAGATCGGCAGTAGTGCAAATCTCCTTAATCCGGTCAGCACAACCTCCCAACCACGAACTTGTATGGGCATCGTAATACGCCCAGCGATCGCCTAAACCAACTTGCTCAAAGATACTCGCGGCATATTTCAAGCCATAAGTAGGATCGATATCCATATAACCGCGTGTCGGGTCGTAGCAAGAGGGATAATCATCGCTATCTTCGATGAAATAAACATCGTGACCCAAATTTGCTAGCCCCATTAGGTATTGCAAAGGATGCCAAGACATTCCACCCAAAGGTCCACGCACGATGTATCCGAGGACGACGATTCGCAGGCAACTGGCGCGATCGGGAGTGGGAGAGTGGGAGTCAGCAGGGACGGGTTTGGAAACCCGCCCGTACAGGAGTGGGAGAGTGGGAGTCGTAGGGGCGGGTTTAGCAAATAGCTCCCCGATTGAGACGGTAAATCTTCGGTCAAAACCCGCCCGTACAGGAGTGGGAGAGTGGGAGTCGGGAAATTTTGACTTTTGACTTTTGAATTTTGACTTTTGCATCATGGTTGAAGCCCGTACACAACAAGGCGGGTATTTTTCAACACGCAGCGACAATGCGATCGCAAATAACGTTCCAGCTCAGAATAGTAATCGAACCACCAAAATGCCGACCAGCCAAAAACGATAAACTGTACCCCTTTGCTCTGCAAACGTTCCAGTTCTTGAATTGCCGTTGCATCATCTGCTGGTGCGCCCCAGTACTGCCCATCTTTTTCCAGAAAAGGAATTGCTGGTGCAGAGGCGATCGCTTCCCCTTGCCACTGACCGTCATCAACGAGAATGTATGCTTCTTCTGGGGGGATTAACCGAGCAATTTCTTGGCTGGCTAATTGCAATCGTTCTTCCCAAGTTTGTTGCATGTGGGGCAGAGCCATTTGCGTGTATTCGCTTTGGCGTGCGTGTAGAGCAAGAAAGCGCTCGGCAAGCCATTGTCGATAGTTCTCATCCCTAGCGCGATCGCTTTGCAACAGATAAGCGACAGCATCGGTAATTTCAGCAATGACACCAATTGGTCCGTTGCGATCGAAGCGCCAGTCTGTTTCGGTAATCTGTCCTGAGTGCAGGCGGACTTGAGCGAGTTCTCGGGCTAAAAAGAAGATGTCAAACTTGGCAGCCAGCCGATAGATCGTCGTCAAGTCAAATGTATGCTTGGAATGGGGACTATCAAACTGTCCCACGACTGCCAATGCTGAAGCGCGAAAAAACAGACTAGAAGTATAAACCGGACAACCCTGCCAGGAAATCGTCTGTTCGAGGAAATCTAGACCCTTAACCAAGCCTTCAGAAATTTTTCCCGTGTGCTGTAAGTCTAAGGAATTACCAGCAGCATCGATCAGCCTCACCATTGCAAATGAAAACCCGACTTGCGGATGCTCGTCTAAAGCTCGGACAGATTCGCTTATCAACTCTGGCAGCATCAAATCGTCATCGCTCAGAATTGTTAAATAAGGACTAGTATTTAATTCAATAGCGAGATTCCAATTACCTAAACCACCAATATTAGTTTCGTTACGAATGTAAGTGACGCGATCGTCGTCTTCAGCAAGCGATCGCACGACTGTTTCAGTATCATCAGTCGAAGCATTGTCGAGTACCATCACCCGAAAGTCTGGATAGTCTTGAGCTAAAACACTTGCCAAACTGAGCTTGAGTAACTGCGATCGATTATACGTAGTTAGGGCTACAGTAACTTTAGTCATTCTTGTTGATTGCTAATTGCTAATTGCTCCCTTGTCCCCCTTGTCCCCTTCGTCCCCCTTGTCCCCCTTGTCCCCCTTGTCTAACCAACTCCTAACTTCCCGCTTTTTCAATCAAATTCGTCAGTACCTTATCCGAGTCGAAATATGCTTGCGCGATTTCTCTGGCGGCTTTGGCGTGTCGCTGCGGGTTGGTTTTTAATTTCTCGATTGCCTCTGCTGCTTGAGCTGTTGTCGTAAATGTCAATAGCCCTTCCCCAGTAGGAATGGTTTTGCTAAAGCCTGTATCTTGTAGAATCACTGGTACGCCAAGGGCGAGGTAGCTGGCTGTGCGACAAGAAAACCAACCGCTTTGACTGGCAACGTAAGCATTTTTGGCTATACTCCATTCG
Source organism: Chroococcidiopsis thermalis PCC 7203 (assembly GCF_000317125.1). Lineage (GTDB taxonomy): Bacteria > Cyanobacteriota > Cyanobacteriia > Cyanobacteriales > Chroococcidiopsidaceae > Chroococcidiopsis > Chroococcidiopsis thermalis. The sequence continues at coordinate 2,631,278 of NC_019695.1, read as the reverse complement.
CCAAAGGAATGAGCAAGATAATCTCGGTAAACCCAAGGGTTGTGGGAAACTTCGTAGCCATCGCGCACAATCCAACCGCATTCTTGCAGCCTCTCAACTGGAGCGGAACCACTTAAAGCTAATTCGAGTGGTAGCGGACTGTGAGATGGTAAATCCATGTAGCGCTCGAATTCGCTACTTTTTCCGGTATAAGCAACGCCATTTACTATTGGACCCTTTTCTTTTGGTTCCCACGATGCAACGGTTGTCAATACGGGTCGCCGCTCTGTGACTGGTACGGCTGCTCGGTCGAAGCAGTCTAATACTATTGGTTGGCGTGTGGGTATCCAGTCAAACGATTCGCAGGGAACTTTACAATCAGTAGCGCCTATATTTTCTCCAAAGCTGAAGAAAACGTCGTGATGTTCCTGCCACCAAGCAACGCGGGCGGCGACTTCCGCAGGGGAACCAGTCAGCAGTCCGGCTTGGGTGTATAAAGGATCGGTATCGATTAATATGACTTTGGCATTGGTAAAGTTTTCCTCGCGCATCCAATGCCCAGCAGAAATGTGGAGTAACAGGTCGGCACTGCGGCAGAACTCGACGACATCGTGCCAAGGACGACCGTAGGTCTTGCCAGTCACATCGCGAAAAAACCAGCGATCGCTCAAACTCTCGTCTAAAACTGCCAATTCTCGCGCTAAGAAGGCAGCGTTTTTCGACCCATCCTCCACAAATGTTTTCGCAATCGGGTCGTAACACCATTTACCCGTATCTTCTATATATAGGACATCATGACCGAGCCGTTGCAATCCGAGTAAGTATTGTAAGTAATGCCAAAACATGCCCCCAAAGGGATACGTCCCAGCTAAACCAGCGATCGCAATCCGCAGCGACATATTTATTTCTCCCCCTGTAAACTGAACTGGGTACGGTAGAGCGCCGCAAATGCACTCCGCTGACTCATCAATTCGGCAAATGTACCTTGTTCGACAATCTGTCCGGCTCGTAACACGACAATTGAATCAGCTTGACGCACGGTTGAGAGTCGGTGGGCAATAATTAAGGTTGTCCGTCCGACTGTGAGTCGGTCTAACCCTTCCATAATCAGCGCTTCAGTTTCGGCATCCACTGAGGAGGTGGGTTCGTCCAAGATTAAAATAGGTGCGTCTAGTAAGATTGCTCGGGCGATCGTCAAGCGTTGTCTTTCCCCTTCTGAAAGAGTCGCTCCCCTTTCGCCTACTACCGTGTCGTACCCTTGGGACGTACTGACGATTAAATCGTGAATTCGAGCAAGACGGGCAGCAGTCACGACCTCTGACAGGGCTGCATCGGGGCGACCGTAGGCGATGTTCTCCCGAAAGCTGAGGGGAAAGACGATCGGCGGTTGCAGCACCATACCGATTTGACGACGCAAGGATTTCAGTTGAAATTCTCGCACGTCAACTCCATCAATTGTGACTCGACCGACTTGCGGATCGTAAAAGCGTGGTAGCAGGCTAACTAAAGTCGATTTTCCCGCTCCCGTGGGACCGACAATTGCCACTTTCTGTCCCGCCCGCACGCGCAAATTTATTTGTTTCAGCGTCGGCTGGTCGGGCAGATAATCGAAACTGACATTATCCCAGACAATTTCTCCCTTAGCTCCAACTGTAGGGAATGTTTTAGTTCCCTCTGGCAGATCTCGCTCGATATCCAAAATTTCAAACACTCGCATCACGCCCACCTGCGCCCACTGAGTCATTCCATAGGTTTGACTGATGCTATTAATTGGGTCGTAAAGCGAGGCAAGATAAGAGGTAAACAACACCAACTCGCCTACTGTCAATTCACCAGCTAAAACTTGATTGGCAGCAACCCACACGACTAAGGCAGTACCCACGGCGCTAACTAAACTGACTACCCCAGAGTAAAGACTTTGTAGATTATAAAGTCGCAAGCGCGCTGCTAAGCTCTCCCGACTCGCCGCCATAAACTTGCTGTGTTCTTCATCTTCTTTGGTAAAAGCCTGGATGATCCGCATGGCAGAAATATTTCGCTGCACGAGCGAATAAACCACGCTCTCCTGTTGGTGAGATTGAGTTGCTGCCTTGTTAATCGGGCGGTTTAACAGCGATAGCGTGATAAACAAAGCCGGACAAACGCTCAGCGCTAAGAAGGTTAGCAGCGGATCGAGCTGCACCATGATAGTAAACATTCCCACCAAAAACACCACTGCTGAGAGGATGGGAATTACGGTGTTCATCGTCAAGCTTTGAATCGCGTAGGTATCGGTAGCAATGCGGTAAAGTAAGTCTCCTACCTGCTGGCGATTGTGAAATGCTAGAGAAAGGCGCTGCAAGTGGCTGTAGAGGTCGCCGCGCAAATCGTTGACCATGCGCTGACCGATGCTAATAGTTGTGTAGTTATGTAATAGTGACAGACCACCCCAAAGTAGGTAAATCAGCACCAGTCCGATACAGATCGCCAAAAGTAGCTGCTCGCGGGACAAGCCTTTTAAAAATTCCCACGGGAGCGGCTGACCGCCGACTTGTACGTTATCGATAATCAGTTTTAGGGGCCAAGGCTTCAGCAATTCTAAAGCATTTAGCAAAATCACCTGCGCGATCGCTACTAAAAATAGAAAGCGATAGGGCAGAAGGTAGCGTAAGGTTTTACGAGCGAGGACTATTATCATTAAAAACCGGGAGTCGGGGGGAAGAGAGCTGAGGAGGCTGAGGAGGCTGAGGGAGCTGAGGGAGAGAAGAGAGCAATCGGGAGCTGAGGAAATTACTTACGACTTACGACTTGTTCCACCCCATACCCGTTGTTCACGCACCACCTTTATTGTCAGTCGGCAACAAATAAAGTCTTTGTGCCACGTTTTCCATGACGTGGTAGAGAATGCGACCGAGGCGGGAGTGTTGATAGAGAATTGTCGTAGCGGTAATCGCACTCGTGACAAGAGCGATCGCCCCTAGTTCTGACCTGCCAAGGGCGATCGCGGCAACTGCCATTAAGGTACAGCCGATCGCCGTCATTTTAGCGAGCTGCGTTAGCTTGAGTCCGCACCGTACCCGCAGCAACCGTTTACCGCTACCGTGATTTTCGGTGCAAACCTTGATTTGAGCTTTCGACCAGATGCCTCGGTAAACTTCCAAATCCCAACTGCTCCAACCGCGATCGGGAATGATGAAGTATTTGCGAGATAAAAGCAGTTCCATTGCTCCCAGCAGCAAACTTTCTTTCTCCATTCCTGCTTCTGTCCAATAGGACAAGTAAAAAGCAGACTTGTGCCACACAACTTCGGGTTTTTGCGTGACGCGATCGCACTCGATCGCATCCATCTGAGTTAGTCCTTTAAACCGCCAGCGATACCGCTCTAGACTGCGAACCAGTGGACCTAAGTAAATTAACGTTGCTACCAGCAAACGCGCTTTTATGCCCTGAAAACGGGAGTCAATTGGTGCTTGTACGGCAGCAGCCACAGACCAACCCCAGGAAATTAATACCATAATGATGGCAACCCAAGGGAAGTGACCGGATAACAGCGATAAAGTGCCAAACAGGGCGATCGCTAAGTTCCACTCTAAAGTTAGAGGGAGATAGCCAAACAGAGAGGCTGGAGGTTGGTACAGCATCTGAAAGAAGCCGCGACCGAACACTCCAGAGTAAATCGTCGGTTGACCGATGAGAAAAGTGGAGTAAAGTCCGCCGTAAATTCTGCCGAACCAGCGGGGTTGTCCCAATAAATTAAAGCGATAGGGGTGCTTGAAGTAGACGAGAGCTTCTGCCTTACCATAGCCTTGCTGTTGTTTTAGGTAAGCGGCTACGGTATTGCGGCGAAAGTGCCAGACGATCGCAGCGGGACTAAAGCCGATCGTATAGCCTTGGTCTTGTAACCGCCAGCACAGATCGACATCATCGCCAGCAGCATGAAATAACGGGTCGAAACCGCCAATTTCCGCTAGCGCTTCTCGGCGAAAAGCCATGTTGCAACCAGCAATATGCTCCGCTACCTCATCGTTTAGTAAGACATGGGTAGGACCACCAGGAGACACTGCCACGCAAGCAGGGATCAAAGCATCTTCTGGTGGGGGTAAGTTGGGACCACCAACGGCTGAAAGTCCCGAACTGAGAAATTTATCTACCAGGTAAATTAACCAGTCTGGGTCGGCAACGCAATCAGAATCAGTATAGGCAATAATTTCGCCTTCAGCAGCAGCGATACCGACGTTACGAGCGACACTTAACCCCTTATTTTCTTGGTTAATTAAGCGAATATAGTCATATTTTCGAGCAATTCTCCAGCTACCGTCTGTAGAGCCATCATTGACCACAATTACCTCATAGTTAGGGTAATTGAGCCGCTCTAGCGAGGCGAGGCAACTGTCTAGAGTTCGTTCGGCATTGTAAGTACAGACAACCACCGAGACTTTGGGGTATTCAGGTAGTTGTGGTGGTAGCAGCGATTTGTAATACTGCTGCACGCTATAGAACGCAGGCTTTTTATGCCGATCGCGATCGACTAAACCGAACGCCCAGTCTTGAATTGCAAACCCACCAGTAAACCACTCGTCCGTCCAAGAAAAGACTATTGTACCTGCTGCTCCAGTTTTGAAACTCGATGCCAGTTTGCGATCGAGGATCTGAGCTTGCCCCTCTACACCCTCGCGGATAGAATCGATGCCGAACTCGCTCAGTACTAATGGTTTATCTTCTGCTAGATTGTGCAGCCGCGCTAGGTAACTGCGAAAATCTTTTTCCTTGTGTAGATAGACGTTGAAGGATAAAAAATCAGTGAAGTCAATATCTAAATACTCAGTACAGGGGTAGTTAGCATAACTGACAAGTGCGGTAGGATCGCCATCCTTGGCAACTGAAACTAAATCTCTCAGGAAAGCTCGAACTTGCTTAGCTCCGTGCCAGCGAACGACATCTGGAGGGATCTCGTTACCGACTAGATAAGCAAACGTAGCGGGGCTGTCGCGACAGGCTCGCACCCCATCAGCGATCGCGCCCCGAATCTCTGCTCGGACAGCAGAGGAACTCAAAAAACAGATATGCTCAGCCCAAGGAATACCGACCATTATTCTCAGACCGTAAGCTGCTGCCAAATCCAACAGCCATACAGGGGGAACAGTATACGTGCGAATACAGTTCGCTCCTAGTTCTACCATCAAGGCAAAGTCTTTTTCAACAACCTGTTTTTCAGGAAAGGGAGTGCCGTGTGTTGCCTGAGAAAACGGACCGTAGCTAACTCCTTTGAGAAAAAACTTTCGATCGTTAACGTACAAAAACTTACCTTGAGCTGTGACTGCTTCCCTGGTTGCCAGCGGTGCATAACTGAAGCTAGAACACGGCAGACTCATGCAGGATTCCGCTCCTCATAGTTCAAATTTCTAAATTTTTAAATCTCGATACTTAATTCTTGCCGCTTGTGTTGAGATACAGCACAGAAGTACTGCCCCTCACGCATGTGGCAGAGCGCGAAAGACTGCGATCGCGATCGCTAATTAAGGCAAAAATTAGTCTCTATCAAAACCTAGTCATAAGCTACACTCTTACCAAAGTTAATTACAAGTGTCAACTGCAAAATCGAGCTTTTTGAGAACTTATAACACAGTGCCATGTTTTCAACTCAGGACAATTGGTCGATATATTCTCTCTAGTTAGTTGTTGTCTCTTGCTTGCAGCTAGTTTGGAGGGAATATTTACTTTCAGAGTTTTGCATAACGTACTTCAATCGCATGTCTGAAGTTCGACCCTACTTTTGCAAGTATCTTCACATTTGTGCAAAATTTGCACAAATATCTCGAACTCGGTATTTGCAAATATGGGGTTGACACGCTCAAATTAAGTGTGTAGTATCCAGTTTAGAGGAAAAGTGAGTATTCAAAATCAATTCTTAAATTGCAATAAGTTTTAAGTTGCATTGACGACTAGCGCCAGCTAGTTGTGAACGATCGGACGTAGTAAGTTTTAGGCATAGTGAAATATAACAATGAATAGCTCGTGCTGTCGTTTCTGTGGCTCTTTGCTGAGACATAGCTTTGTCGATCTAGGAATGTCACCATTGTGCGAGAGCTACATAACACCTGCTCAGCTCAACCAGATGGAGCCGTTTTATCCACTGCATGTGTACGTATGCGATCGCTGTTTTTTAGTTCAACTTCTAGAGTATGTCAGTCCGAGTGACATCTTCAGTCACTATGCGTACTTCTCGTCCTATTCTGATACTTGGCTGCAACACGTTCGAGATTACACTGAAAAAATGGTAGGACGTTGGGGATTGCACGAACAGAGTCAAGTTGTCGAAATTGCTAGTAATGACGGTTATTTGTTGCAATACTTTGTGGCTCAAGGGATACCTGTTTTAGGCATTGAGCCAGCAGCAAATGTAGCCAAAGTAGCGCGGGAAAAAGGTATTCCTACACTTGTCAAGTTCTTTGGGCAACAGACAGCGCGAGAGTTAGTAGCAAAGGGGAATCAAGCCGATTTGTTGTTGGGGAATAACGTGCTAGCTCACGTACCCGATTTAAATGATTTTGTGGCTGGAATGAAAATTTTGCTCAAACCGGAGGGAGTTATTACAATGGAATTCCCCCATTTGATGCGGTTGATGGAGGGAAATCAGTTTGATACTATTTACCACGAACACTTTTCTTATCTTTCATTTCTCACGGTTGAGAAAGTTTTTGCCACCCACGGACTGACTATTTTTGATGTTGAACAGTTGTCAACTCACGGGGGTTCCCTCAGAATTTATGTCAGTCATGCTGAAGATACGTCGAAATCAATTAGTCAACAGGTGAGAGCGTTAAGATCTGAAGAGAAAGCGGCTGGATTTACAACTCTAGAGCATTATTTCTCTTTTGCTCAAAAGGTTAAAGAAACCAAGTTTAAGCTATTGGATTTTTTAATTACAGCGAAAAGGCAAGGCAAATCTGTTGTTGGTTATGGCGCTCCAGGCAAAGGCAACACGCTCTTGAATTTTTGTGGAATCCGCACGGATTTTATCGAGTATACAGTCGATCGCAGTTCTTTTAAGCAAGGTAAATTATTACCAGGCACTCATATTCCTATCTTTCATCCTAACAAAATTTTGGAAACAAAGCCAGACTATCTTTTAATTTTACCTTGGAATCTTCAGGATGAAATTATGGAGCAAATGGCATATATTCGCGATTGGGGTGGTAAGTTTGTTGTACCAATACCTGAAGTAATTGTTTACTCTTAGGTAATGGGTAATTGGTAGTTGGTAGTTGGTAGTTGGTAGTTGGGATTTACACGACTTGCTACCTTATGGCTCAGTTTAAATCCACTCCGACAGAAATAAGGAGAGTATATTATGAAAGTTGTTTTATTTTGCGGTGGTTTAGGAACGCGATTGAGAGAAGCTGCTGCAAATTTACCTAAACCAATGGTTCATATTGGCTACCGACCGATTTTATGGCATATTATGAAGTATTATGCCTACTACGGGCATAAAGATTTTATTTTGTGCCTTGGCTACAAAGCTGATGCTATAAAGAATTATTTTCTACATTACAATGAGTGTTTATCTAACGACTTTACATTATTGAATGGTGGAAAAACTATTCAACTATCCAATAGCGATATCGAAGATTGGAAAATCACCTTTGTTGATACAGGTTTGCATTCTAGTATCGGGCAAAGATTCAAAGCGGTTGAAAAGTATCTGGAAGGTGAAGAGGTATTTTTAGCAAATTATAGCGATGGGTTGACCGATCTGAATCTACCAAGATTCATTGATGATTTTTATCAAAAAGATAGGGTAGCTTGTTTTTTGTGTGTCAAGCCTTCCCATAGCTTTCACCTTGTTTCTACTACAGAAGATGGTTTAGTCAACGATATTAAAGATGTGAAAGAAGCAGGAATTCGGATTAATGGAGGATATTTTCTTTTTAAACGAGAGATTTATCAATACATTAATGAAGGTGAGGAGTTAGTTTGCGAGCCATTTCAAAGATTGATGAAGTTGAATCAGCTAACGGCATATAAATATGATGGTTTTTGGGCGTGCATGGATACCTTCAAAGAACAGCAGCAGTTAGACGATTTGTATTGCCAAGGGAAAGCACCTTGGCATGTATGGAAATCCACTCAGTCAGAATATTGCTGGGAAACAAATGAATCGAAAACATTCAATCTAGCATATCAGATTGGGAGATAGACTGGATGCTTAAATTCAACTTTGAGGAGAAAAGCGATTCGCATTATAATATCCTGTGTTTGGGAGCGCACTGCGATGATATTGAAATTGGGTGTGGAGGTACAATTTTAAAACTGATAGAAAAATATCAGAATCTTGTTTTCTACTGGGTGGTATTTAGCTCGAATTCACAAAGAGAAAAAGAGGCTTATGAGAGTGCTAAACAGTTTTTAAAAGGAACGCAAATAAAAAATATTGCGATCGCAAATTTTCGAGATGGATTTTTGCCTTTTATGGCGATTGAAGTTAAGGAACTTTTTGAAAGCTTAAAACAAGAATTTCAGCCCGATCTTATTTTGACTCATTACCGTAACGACCTACATCAAGATCATCGATTAATTTCTGATTTAACTTGGAATACCTTCAGAAATCATCTAATTTTAGAATATGAAATTCCCAAGTACGATGGCGATTTAGGTATACCTAATTTCTTTGTTCATTTAGATTCAATAATTTGCCAGCATAAAACCCACTTAATTCTCAGTAGTTTTCAGTCTCAAATAGAAAAGCAGTGGTTTACTGAAGAAACCTTTTTATCAATTTTAAGAATCCGGGGAATTGAATCGAATGCACCAGAAAAATACGCAGAGGCTTTTTACTGTCGTAAAATTGTTTTTTAATTTACCAATTACCAAAGTAGTAGAGTGCGTTTTGAAAACGCACCCTATTAGCCTTACAATTTTGTAAAGTTTTTTTGATTGAAAAGAGTCATAGAGGTGTACGGTTGTTTGGTAGGGGCGCACAGCTGTGCGCCCCTACTACGAATTAGATTGTCCTATTTTCCAAAGATAGCTAGAAATTAAATTTGTAAACGTGTGCGCCACAATTGGAACTAATAAATTGTGCGTGACTACAGCACTGAATCCTAGCAATACACCTACTATAGTTGCCCAAACAACATAAGACCATTGCTGAGAACCACTCAGATGTAAAGCACCGAAGCATAGACTTGATATGGCAATGCCAGTAGCATTTAAACCGAGTGCTGGTAGCATGACCCCTCGAAATAATAATTCTTCACTCAGCCCTGGTAATAACCCTACCCAGATAATGTCTGGTAGTAACAATGGCTTGAGAACAAATTCTAGATAGAAATCCGAACTACGACGATATGCGGGCCACAATCGATAAACTACAAAGCTAGCAGAAGTAATAATGAGTCCTAGACCAATGCCTGTAAGTATAGATCCGGCATCCCAACTAACACTTAAGAGGGACACGGAACCAAATCTTAACCAGAGTTTTGAGATTATTAAAAATACTACAGCAGTCACACCCATCAACATTAAAATTTGGAGGCGCGACAAAGGTTGAAGACTCGGATCTTGCTGCTGACTCACGGAAATGGCAGGGCGGTTAGGGGTTAGTGATAGTATAGGGCTATGGCTAGTCATCTGTGGTAGATAAGCAATGTAAATTTGCGATCGCCCCACAAAGGACAGTTGGATTCACACCTGCTTTATGGGCAGCCATAACACCGATTGCCTCTAAATACGAGTTTACTGCGATCGCTTTGATTCCCAGTGGTGCGGGTGGCACTTGCATGGTAGTTTGATTTTCTGCCACAGTAATAATTTGCGCCTGGGATTGGCTTAAACTGAGGACGGCACTACTACCGCAAGCCGTGGCAGGGATGACGACAGCATCGACTTCCTTTGCCCAAATATCTTCATGTAGAGACGTTATATGTCGTGGAGGTTGTAGAGACGTTCCAGGTAACGTCTCTACACGGTGTGGATTGACAACAAATTGAGGGGCGCGACTTAACCCAACTAAAACGCTAGGCAAAAATGTATATCCCAATTCTTCCGCCGCCGAACGAGGAGACAAATCGGGATCGAGGGGTAAAGGTGATAACGCGGGAGAATGGGCGCAGGGAATTTGAAAAGTTTTGACAATTAAATGGCTGATAATCGCTTCCGCACCCGCTAGCGGATCGACTCCTTGTCCGTGACGATAGTTTTGCAATGCTTCGCTACCAATATCATCAGGGAAACGGGCAACCACTGCGATCGCTTCTGCCCCAGCTTTACTTATCAATACTTCCGCCGCCCGTAACAAACTATCGGGATTGCCAATTGTTCCCCAACTCGCCCCAGAAGTAGCAGTCCGCAATTCCACATTCAAAGGCGCATCAGTAATAACATAGTCGGTTAAATTTAACCCCAAAGTTGCCCTAGCCGCATCCGCAGCTTGGAGATGTCGCAGTCGCAAATCTGTCTCTATTCCTTTGTCAAGAATTAAACCTATGCGATTTTGATGTATTGGACGTAAACCCCAGCATCCCGCTGCGAATTTGTCAAGTCCGTAGCCTTCAACATAGAAAGCATTAGGTAAAGACCAGTATAATTGTGCGCCATTGAGGACGTTCGGGTGAGTGATGAGGCGATCGCATACCGAAGCAAGTGTTCTAGCAACGGGCATTGCATCACCAGCATAACCACCAATAGCTGCCCCAATTCCAGTAGGGACGATTAAGAGGGCTGTGTAGAGACGATTCATATAAAGTCAAAAGTTAAAAGTTAAAAGTTAAAAATTCGTAGGGGCGGGTTTAGCTAAAATCCTTACCAATTCACCAAGATTGTGATTCAAAACCCGCCCGTACAACCGTGAACAATTCGTAGGGGCGGGTTTAGCTAGAATCCTTACCAATTCATACCAATTTACTCTTTGACTACGACAAAAGAGATCCCCCCAACCCCCCTTATCAAGGGGGGCTAGGAGGGATCTTCTGTAGCATAGTTTTAGTGAAATGGTATCACCAAGATGGCGATCCAAAACCCGCCCATACAACCGTGAACAATTCGTAGGGGCTGTTTTTGAGAACATCCCTGTAACAGAACAAACAATTAAAAGTGAGGAGTCAAAATTGAGTAACACCTAGTGCAGAATCTTAGATTGAATTATCTCTCTGATAACTATCAACTGATAACAACTGCTTCGACAATTGCTTTTTGGGTGAGGAAATCTACGCTAGTAATTGCCCAGCGTAACGGTTCTCCAGACAAACGTAATTGTGTCTCAATTGCTTGCAGTAACTGGGCTGGCGTTTCCTGAAGATTAATTTCTAGAGTGATAAATTGAGTAGTCATGTAATGGCGGGAGTCGGGAGTCGAGCAAGGGTACAGGGTTTAATTGTAAATTGTGAATTGCAAATTCTCTCCCCTGTCTCCCTTGTCTCCCTTGTCTTCCTTGTCTTCCTTGTCTTCCTTGTCTTCCTTGTCTTCCTTATCTCCCTTGTCCTTCACTTCTGGGGTTGTCCAAATTGCAAATCGTATAACTCGTCTTCTTTTTCCGTTTCAATTTTCAAATCGGAACGGGGACGGGCAACACATAGCAAGACATAGCCTTGTTGTTGAAGTTCGGGACTCACACCCATTCCATCGCTTTGATCTACAGTTCCTTCTAGAATTTTGCCAGCGCAGGTAGTACAAACGCCTGCATTACAAGAACTCGGCAAGTCTAGCCCAGCAGCAGTAGCAGCCCGTAAAATGATTTTGTCTTCTGGGACTTGGATCGTGTGAGTTTCGCCTTGGTGATGGATTTGAACCGTGTAAGTTTGAGACATATATAAAGTTAGGGCGATCGCAAGCTCGAACGCAGCATCAGCTATTGTAAATTGCTCACCAGTTATTTTATCTTGTACGGTCGGGTTCTAACGAATGGTCATTAGTCATTCGTCATTTGTCATTGGTTGTTGGTGAGTAGCTAGTCACCGAATCTTTATTTAGTCACTAGCCACCAGCCACTAACCACTGATAACTGTTAACTGATAACTGATAACTGGCTCTTGCTAGCACTAAGCTGGAAGTAGGAAGTAAAAATACTGGAGATCCTTAAGAGGTAGAGAATGCTGGAACAATATCGGCAGCAAGTAGCAGAACGCGGGGCATTAGGTATTCCGCCGTTACCATTGGATGCGGCACAAACATCGGATTTGTGTGAATTGCTGAAACATCCGCCTGCTGGGGAAGAGGAGACATTGCTGCACCTGTTGCGCGATCGCATTCCTCCTGGTGTCGATCCGGCGGCTTATGTCAAGGCTGGGTTTTTAACGGCTGTGGCTAAGGGTGACGTGACGAGTCCCCTTGTTTCCCCTACAGATGCGATCGCTTTATTGGGGACGATGGTAGGCGGTTATAACGTGCGATCGCTAATCGATCTACTCAGTGCGGAGGCGACTTTAGCTGCTGCTGCTGCCAAGGCTTTGAGTAAGATCGCTCTAGTTTATGAGTCTTACCACGATGTTTTGGATTTGTCAAGTGAAGGCAATCCTTACGCTAAGCAGGTAGTTGATTCTTGGGCAAATGCCGAGTGGTTCACTTCTCGCCCGACTTTACCTGAAGCTATCACCGTCACTGTATTTAAAGTGCCTGGGGAGACGAACACGGACGATTTATCTCCTGCACCCCATGCTACTACACGCCCTGATATTCCCTTACATGCCTTAGTGATGTTGGAATCGCGGCAACCTGGTAGTTTAGAAACGATCGCTCAGTTAAAGCAAAAAGGACATCCTGTAGCTTATGTTGGCGATGTTGTCGGTACGGGTTCTTCCCGCAAGTCGGCAATTAACTCGGTGTTGTGGCATATCGGTCAAGATATTCCCTGCATTCCCAACAAGCGGGCAGGGGGGTATATTTTAGGTAGTGCGATCGCGCCAATTTTCTTCAATACAGCTGAGGATGCTGGTGCATTGCCAATTCAGTGTGATGTCACCCAGATGGAAACGGGTATGGTAATTACCATCCATCCTTATAAAGGGGAAATTACCAACGAAGCAGGCGAAGTTATCTCTACCTTCACTCTCAAACCCGACACGATTTTAGATGAAGTGCGTGCAGGCGGGCGTATCCCGTTATTAATTGGACGTACTCTCACCGATAAAACTCGCACGGCATTGGGATTAGAATCGAGTCCTATTTTCACTCGTCCCAAGCAACCAGTTGATACGGGTAAAGGCTTCACTCTAGCGCAAAAGATGGTGGGTAAAGCTTGCGGTTTAGCTGGTGTGCGTCCTGGGACTTACTGCGAACCGATTATGACTACTGTTGGTTCCCAGGATACCACGGGACCCATGACGCGCGATGAGTTGAAAGAACTTGCATGTTTGGGTTTCAGTGCTGACTTGGTGATGCAAAGTTTCTGTCATACGGCAGCTTATCCCAAACCTGTAGATGTGAAAGTTCACCACGAACTCCCCGATTTCATGTCTTCTCGCGCTGGCGTTGCCTTGCGTCCTGGGGATGGTATCATTCACTCTTGGTTAAATCGGATGCTGTTACCCGATACTGTCGGGACTGGTGGCGATTCTCACACCCGCTTTCCTTTGGGAATTTCTTTCCCTGCTGGTTCTGGGTTGGTAGCGTTTGCAGCGGCTTTAGGTGTAATGCCTTTGGATATGCCGGAATCTGTTTTAGTTAGATTCAAAGGTGAGTTGCAACCAGGTGTAACGCTGCGAGATATTGTCAACGCTATTCCCTACGTTGCTATCCAAAAAGGCTTGCTGACGGTAGCCAAACAGAATAAGAAAAATATCTTTTCTGGACGGATTATGGAAATAGAAGGCTTGCCGGATTTAAAAGTCGAACAAGCTTTTGAACTCACCGATGCGACAGCAGAAAGATCTTGTGCGGGTTGTACCATCAAATTGAGTATCGAAACTGTTTCCGAATATTTGCGTTCTAATATCGCGCTGATGAAAAATATGGTAGCGCGGGGTTATCAGGATGCTAAAACTATCATGCGGCGCGTTGCCAAGATGGAAGAATGGTTAGCAAATCCTGTGTTGATGGAAGGCGATGCTGATGCAGAATATGCCGAAATCATCGAAATTGATTTGAATGAAATCAAGGAACCAATTGTTGCCGCACCTAACGATCCTGACAACGTGAAATTGTTATCGGAAGTGGAAAACGATCCGGTACAAGAAGTATTTGTTGGTTCCTGTATGACTAATATCGGTCATTATCGGGCAACCGCGAAAGTATTAGAAGGTGCTGGCGCTGTTAAAACTCGTTTGTGGATTTGTCCGCCTACCCGCATGGATGAAAAACAACTCAAGGAAGAGGGTGTTTACGGTGTGTTTGGTGCGGCTGGTGCGAGAACAGAAATGCCTGGTTGCAGTTTATGTATGGGTAATCAGGCGCGGGTTGAAGATGGCGTAACGGTGTTTTCTACTTCTACGCGCAACTTCAATAACCGCATGGGTAAAGATGCCCAAGTTTACCTCGGTTCGGCAGAATTAGCTGCTGTTTGTGCGTTGCTCGGTCGTCTGCCTTCCGTACAGGAATATATGGACATCGTAGCGCATAAAATTCATCCTTTTGCTGGCGATTTGTATCGTTATTTAAACTTCGACCAAATCTCAGGTTTTGCGGATGAGGGAAGGGTAATTCCTTTAGAAGAGATGCCTCGGATTGAGGATATTTTGGGAATGCCTACGGCTGCTAGTAAGTCATAATTGTAGGGTGGGCAATGCCCACCCTATTTCTACATAAATTTTGCACAATAGGATAACTTGAATTATGAGTGAAACTATAACAGTTGTATTTGACGGTCAAGTTTTTCGTCCAGATTCTCCACCTAATTTAGAACCAAATACACGCTACACTATTACAGTTGAATCTGTCGAGCCTGTAGTTAAAGACAATGCTTGGGATGTTCTAGAGGCAATGGCAGGAACGGTAGAAGCTCCTAGCGATTGGTCTAGCCAACACGACCATTATCTATATGGCACACCAAAACATAACACTGAAAATAATGAATGAATGGCGATCGCTTGTTTATAGATACTGTATTTATTCAAGCCTTACTGAATCGTAATGACCAGTATCACCAACAGGCTAAATCCTTTTTACCACGATTACGTGCTGCTTTAGAAGTATGGGTGACTGAAGCAGTTTTGATTGAAGTTGGCAATGCTTTAAGTGCTACTAATCGTACAGCAGCTATTCAGTTTATTGAGCAGTGCTACCAGACAAGTAATATACAAGTTGTCTCTGTCGATACGCAATTGCTAAGCCGTGCTATACAACTTTACCAATCTCGTCCAGATAAAACCTGGGGACTTACGGATTGCATATCATTTATTGTTATGCAAGACCAAGGTTTAATCAACGCGGTTACAGTTGATAGGCATTTTGTCCAAGCAGGTTATCGTGCTTTATTGTTAGAGTAATTTTAGCAAATGTATTAGACTGAGCAGTATCTTTACTTGCAGCAATCATAAAACCGTAGAAAGTTTCTAACAAAAGTCAAAAAGTTTTTATTTTTATTGTTGCATTCTGTTAGTTCTCACTCTTTGCTGTATTTGCTAGAATCATGCTTACTGCTAAGCCTAAATATTACTCCCAGCAACCTAAAAATTATTCCCAAAAAGAACATTGCTACTAATCCATAAACCAAAATATCCAATCTAAGATCTCCAATTAGTTCTCTTTGGAATTTTGTTTTCGGAGAAGTCCAATAAAAACTGGGTTTCCAGTATTGCAAAGCAAAAAATAATAAAAGTATCAGAGCTGCTATGGCTGTGCCTTTATAACTATTTGTTAACTTGTTAGCCTTGGGAGACATAACCTTTCTTAAAGAGAGTAATATGGTACTAAACAAATATTATCAGTAGAATAGGAAAGTCGTGCTAAGCGTCTAAGCGTCTAGCTGGGGGCTGTTGAATTCTAGTTTTGTTAAAAGCATCTGATAGTTCTAATGTAAATTTAGGAAAGAAGTAACGATGCTAGAAATTCACAAAAGTTATATCCTTGATGAGAAAGGACAACCTATAGCCGTACAAATTCCTATTGCTGAGTTTGAAAAAATTGAAGAAATACTAGAAGATTATGGCTTAGCGCAACTGATGAATGAAGTAAAAGATGAAAAGCCATTATCTAAAGATGAAGCTTTGCAACAACTCATAAAAGAAGAGTAAAGCGCGATCGCACCCCTACCTCTACAAACGCGATCGCTATTTTAAACTATAAATATTTAAGAATCAACTTGCTCGATTCCCATTAAATACCACTTATTTTCAGCATCTATACTAATATTCCAATATTCAGTAAAAGATCGCGGTTCAGGTTCGCCACTTCTGACGTATCCTTGAGGAGAGAGAACGAAGTTAGTTATTTTTGCATTTATCTGTATTTTAAACATATGCTTGTCTTGCTCTTGTCTGTAACTAATCGGTGCAAGTTCAATTATTTCAGGTTGATAAACAATATCAAAATTATTGCCAAAATCACGTAGAAAAATATATTCTTGTTTAGAGTAAAATGGCTCGGCAACATACTCAACCATTCGAGTAAATTTTTTCATCATCCAGTCAGATTGATACTGGATAAATAGTTGACTTACTTTTTCTATTAGTTCCGCTTTACTACATATGTGCTGATAGTCTTGTTCGTTAATTTCTGATGTAATTGGAAGTAAATGCCAAATTTCATTATCTTTTCTATAACTGCTAGAGTATCGACTAATAAACTTCGGATTTACAAGTTTAGTAAAATTAATTAAATCTAAATCGTTAGTAAATTCTTCCCTTGGCTTAGCAATATCTAGCATTATACTTACTAAAAGTATAAATACACTTGTTAAAAAAAGAATATCTTGTCAAGAATTGAGAGAAACGAATTACCTCCATGCCCTCCTCCATGTCCGCCACCGCCGCCACCGCCGCCACCGCCGCCACCGCCGCCACCGCCACCACCACCACCACCTTTGTTATGTACTAATATGTTGTTTGCATAAAAGTTATGCTGAGGATTAATAGAAATCAGATTATAGACGGTGATAGGTTTATTTATATGCTCAATAGAAGAAATAATATGAGTAGCAGCATCTTCTCCTACAAGGCGATCGCCTACTTTTATTCTTCGCGCTTCAACTAAATCGATTCCTGTAGAAGTTTGAATGTAAAACGGGTGAGTTCCCGTAACTTTGAGCGTTTCGTTAATTATAAAATAATCAGGAGAAGATAAAACTTGAATTTCACCAACTTTCCCTACTTCAGAATGATGCGTGGTAAAGTTGTAACTAATAACGCGATCGCCTGGATGCAATTGCTCAATTAATTTATCGCCCGTTGGAGTTGAAATTGTGGTTCCCTCTCCAAAGCAACCGCCACGAGCATAAGCAAAATTAGGTAAACAGAAAAATAATAATAAAATAGCCAAACTCATTCCTAACAGTTTGGCACATCCAATAATTTTCATTGAAATATTACTTTTCCAACCGCACGGCGTACCACCGCAAAAACTGCCCTGGTTCTAAGTCTAAATCGCAACTCGTATCGATTAAATACTTAGCCTGAGCTTCGATAGAGTTGAACTTTTGCAACTCTGGGGGTAAATTCTGTTGCCTCTGACTCAAAACATCTTTAAGCTTTTCTAACAATTCCGCAGCCGTAAGAAATTGTTCTGGCTGGTTTGGTTCTAGGACAACAAAGTGATCCTCTTGATACATTAAAGGGTCTGTCATAAATTAATTGTAACTTAGGATATAGTGACAAAATGCGTGTTTCAGCTGCTAGTTTAAAAGAAAACGCAACTATCTGAGTGCCGAATCGGAAGATTTTATGACCCGAAAGACAGCTTGCCTAGTATTTAACCCAGTTGCTGGTCAAAGTAACCCCGAACAAGATTTAGCACAAATTAGATCGCTGTTAGAGCCGGAGTTTGACTTGGATATTCGGATGACAACAGCAGAAATGGATGCGGATGAAATCGCCAGAGAAGCGATCGCAGATGGCGCAAAAGTTATTATCGCATCTGGCGGCGACGGTACTCTCTCAGCGGCGGCTGATGCTGTAGTGGGAACGGATATTCCCTTAGGTGTTATTTCTCGCGGTACGGCTAACGCTTTTGCCGCAGCTTTAGAACTACCAGATACAATTGAAGCTGCTTGTCAGATGATTTTAGGAGGAGTAACGCGCAAAGTTGATGCGGCTTTGTGCAACGATCGCCCGATGGTATTGCTAGCTGGCATTGGGTTTGAGGCGGAAACGGTAGAAAAAGCAGATCGTCAGGCGAAAAAGCGATTTGGAATGCTAGCTTATGTAATGGCTGGACTGCAACAGTTGCGCGAATTGGAAAGCTTTACAGCAGAAATTGAGACAGAAGACAGAATTATCAACGTCACGGCTGCTGCAATTACCGTAGCCAACGCCGCACCACCTACCTCGGTCTTAGCTCAAGGTCCAGACGGGGTAGTATTCGATGATGGACTATTAGATGTTACCGTAGTTTCTTCTACAACTCGCGCCGGAGCGATCGCAGCTTCTTTTCACTTACTCTCTACAGCTTTAAATGAGAATGCAGCCGAACGAGATGACGTAGGGTATTTACGCGCCGAACGAGTCAAAATTCGCACCGATCCGCCGCAAAAAGTTGTTTTAGATGGCGAAATCATTGGTGAGACACCTATCGATGTTAAATGCATTCCAGATGGACTGACGATTTTTGTCCCAAAGGAAGCAGCACCACCCTCAGCCGCAGAAAAACTGGAAGGACTGCCAGATTTGATTGTGGAAAATAAAGTGGTTGTCGGGTTTGCGGATTAATCAGTTATTAGTGACTAGTGACTAGTGGCTGGTGACTAGAATTCTCCCCCTTGTCCCCCTTGTCCCCTCCCAACCAAAAAGCTACACTTCCACCACAACTTTCCCGACTGCTTGACCTGATTCGGCGTAGCGATGGGCTTCTGCGACTTCGGAGAAACGAAAGGATTTAGGATCGAGTAAGGGGCGGATTTTGCCCTGGTCTACGAGTTTGGCAACGTTGAAGAGGATTTTGCCATGTTCGGCTCGTTCCGTGCCGTATAACATACGTAAGAGCATGAAAACGACGTGTAAGGTTAGTCCTTTGGCATGAAGGGGGCTGAGGTCGTGGGTAGAACGGGTAGAAATAGAGACTACAGTACCGTGCATTGCTGCCGCAGCGAAAGAGCGATCGAGGTTGTCTTTACCAACTGTATCAAAAACTACGTCAAAGCCTTTGCCTGAAGTGTATTCTGCGACGTATTCTTCTACGGTTTGCTGACGATAATTGATGACTGTATTGACTCCTAAATTGTGGGCGATCGCTTTCTTCTCTTCATTAGAAACTGTAGTATAGACTTTTGCCCCCGCCCATTTTGCCAATTGAATGCCAATATGACCGACTCCTCCAGTTGCAGCATGAACTAGTACTTTTTGTCCTGGCTGGATTTTGGCGCGATAAATTAAACTTTCCCAGGCTGTAATTGCGACTAATGGTAAAGCAGCAGCTTCTTTCATTGAAAGCGATTTGGGCTTTAATGCAAGTAAATCGGCATCGGCTAGCATATATTCTGCTAAAGCGCCACCCATACCTTTAAATCCGCCTGCACAGCCGTAGACTTCATCCCCAGGTTTAAAAGTGGTGACTCCTTCCCCCACTGCTTCAACTACTCCCGCAACATCTCCATGCAACACGGCAGGGAATTCAGGCGCGATCGCGGGCATTGCCCCTCGTCGCAGTTTAAAATCAACTGGATTGACGCTGGTAGCTGCAACTCGAATTAAAACATGACCGGGAATCACTTCTGGTTTTGGTAGTTCTATAGTTTGGAATACGCTTGGTTCGCCAAAAGAGGCGATCGCTTGGGCTTTCATGGTAGTTGGTAATAGGTAATGGGTAATTGGTGGTTGGTGTCAGTATTGCGATAGTTTTGACTTTTAACTTTTAATTTTTGACTTTTTTCCTAATGCCACTGTCATCACTACTATAGTTGCAGCTCCTAGAGTTAGAGGTGTAATTGTCTCACCAAGTAAGAGCGCTGAGGCGAAAATTGTCAAAAATGGCTGCAAAAGTTGAACTTGTCCGACTCTGGCGACACCACCCAAAGCTAGTCCGCGATACCAAGGGAAAAAAGCCAGAAATTGACTGATAATACTAACGTAAGCAAATCCCAACCAGGCAGAAGGGGAGGCGGTTAATCCATGCTGGTAAACTGCGATCGCGGTTGGTATGACTAATATTGGGGCTGTAAACACTAATGCCCAACAAATCACCTGCCACCCACCTAAATCTTTTGCCAACCGTCCCCCTTCCGCATAACTCACAGCCGCAGCGAAACCCGCGCCAAGTAAAACCAAATCTGCCCAGTGCATTTGTCCTGCACCCGAAATAATGGCGAACAGCACGACGGTGCTACTACCTGCAATGCTGGCAATCCAGAAACCTAAACTGGGGCGTTCTCCTAATCGCCAAGCGCCTGCTAGTGCCGTTGCTAAAGGCATCAGTCCTAGAACCACTCCGCCGTGGGCAGATGGTAGCTGTTGCATTGCCCAAGCTGAGAGTAAGGGAAATCCTAAAACCACCCCCGCAGCAACAATCGCTATACTTTTCCAGTAACGGCGCTTGGGTAAGGGTTGACGAGTTGCCTGTAAAACCAACATTGCCAAAAATGCTGCGACAATCGCCCTTCCTAAACCAACAAAATTGGGGTCAAAATCGGTAACGGCAGCCCGGGTTGCTGGTAGTGTTAAGCTAAAGCCAAATACCCCCACAAAGCCATATATTAATCCCAGTAGTTCGGGATCGATGCCGCGAATTTTTTGATTTTGTTTCACCCTTGCAACTTCCTCCTTCTTGGCGCACCACAGGGAATACTTTCAGGTTTAGCCAGGAAAAAGCGATCGCGGAAGGTACGGATTTAGGAATTTTATTCTAGTACAGTGAAATTTTACGTTTTTCTACTAGGTAAGACGATCGATTCTGTCTGAAATAGCAAAATAAATTATATAATAATTTTTCATAATTCTTCAAAATATGCCGGTTAAAATTTTTAGCTTTATATTTTTTCTATTTGGGTTTTTTCTAATTTGGCAAGGTTTTATTGTACTTCAGATTTTTGGCTGGTTACTTATTTTGTTAGTCGCATACTATAGCAGTTGTTGGATTAGTCCATTATTTGTAACTGAAGGAAGGCAGCTAGTAAAAATATTTCAGATAGACCAACTAGAAGGAATTATTTGTAGTTCAATCCGCTTTCCCTACTGGTTAGATCTAGCTAATAGCCTGTTATTTATCCCAGAAGAGAAAGTCTTTTTCCCTGAATATAAAAAAGCCTTTGTGTTTGAATTAGAGACACAAAAAACCTACTGGAAGCCAATGAGTGAAGTCAATCTAGATGAAGCTAAACCTTTAAAATCTCTTCATACTGGCTCTACAGAGCAGCAAGACGGTTTGAGTATTTACTATGCATCTCCTTCAAAGGAAGGACTGAGAATCGAATGTAGTACTATTGGCTTTAGCTTACCAATTATTGGTTATTACTTTGCTTTTCCTTGTGGTAACGCTCATGGTTGGGAGTTAGCAAAACGTTTTTTTACCTGGAAGAAACAAGTTGTCAGAGCCGCGTCCGGTACAGTTTTAGTGAAGCTAAACAAAATTATCTTCAACGATAATGAACTAAGGTATTACGTTGTTGGAGATAATTCTGAAGGCGCAATTGCTTGGGTAATGGGAGGAAAGTTTTTGATAATCCACGAAAATAGGCGCGTCTTCGTACTCGGTTCTTTCAACCCGACTACATCTATCCCACAAACTAACGCACCGAACCCGTAATCTTTATCCTGCACCTACACCTACACCTACACCCTACGTTAAAACAAAATTGCGATCGCACACAAATCTACCATCCTAACGCGCGATCGCAAATCAAAAGCCCCCCAATTTATCGGGGGGTTGGGGGGATCTACTTCTTAGGAGAGATCAACATCATCATATTGCGCCCTTCCTTCTTCGGCGCTTGTTGTAACTCTCCTACCTCTTGCAGATCCGTTGCCATCCGCTTGAGCAAGGTTTCTGCCAAATCGCTGTGTTGAATTTCCCGACCTCGGAACATCACAGTTGCTTTCACCTTATCGCCATCTTTCAAGAAGCGTTCGGCTTGATTGACGCGCACTCGATAGTCATGTTCCTCAATCTTGTAGCGCATCTTCACTTCTTTCACGTCAGCCGTATGCTGCTTCTTCCGAGCTTCCCGCGCCTTCTTCTCCTGCTCGAATTTATACTTGCCGTAGTCCATAATTCGGCACACAGGCGGATCGGCTTTATCACTGAGCAGAACGAGGTCTAACTCTTTTTCCTCAGCAATTTGCAGTGCTTCGTAGGGAGTTAAAATTCCCATCTGACTGCCATCAGTATCGATGACTCGAATCTTAGGGAAGCGAATGCGTTCGTTAATTTGGGGTAAATCTTTTGTGGGTCTTCTTTTTTCAATCACAGGCATATAGGATTATTAGCAACTGTTTGTTAGATAACTGGGATGAATCCAGCTTGAGCAACTATTAGACTAAGACAACTATGTATACCTTCACACCAAAGAATCGGCTTTCGGAAACGTAACTAGTAGAGTCTACAATCCATAGCAAACAGCAGGCTTTCTTAGTACTTGCAATTCACGATAGCACTTTTTTCTGCTAGTTAGGGGTAGGGAAATTCCTCTATTTGCGAACTCCGATCGCCATCCATTTGTTAAGATCGCCTTAACTTATCAGGATAGATGCGATCGCCTCCCATCAAAACATCTCAATTGTTAAAATAATTTAGAGATTTTATAACTTTATTCAAATTGACCAAAACAAGCGTGGATACCTTATTACACTGGCAGCAACGGGTAGGTAGTCAAAGAGACTGGATTTGGCGTGGCTGGCAGACTCGCTACACTTTTATTCGCCCAGAACAACCTCAGCCTCAGACAACACCAATAATTTTACTGCATGGCTTTGGCACGTCAATCGGTCATTGGCGACAAAACTTAGCCGTGCTAGGGGAACAACACACAGTTTACGCGCTAGATATGTTGGGCTTTGGTGCGTCGGAAAAAGCTCCAGTGAGCTATAAGGTAGAACTGTGGGTAGAACAAGTTTACGATTTCTGGCGCACGTTTATTCAGCATCCAGTCGTCTTAGTTGGTAATTCTATCGGTTCGCTAGTGTCGCTGAGAGCAGCAGCCATGCATCCCGATATGGTGCAGGGTATTGTAATGCTCAGTCTTCCCGATCTATCTATCCGACAGGAAGCCATACCTAAGATTTTACGTCCCGCGATCGCCGCGATCGAAAATCTCTTCACCTCACCCCTATTAATTAAAACCATTTTTCGCATTGTCCGCCGCCCCCAAGTGGTAAAGCGTTGGGCAGGCATTGCATATGCTAATTCTGAAGCCGTAACTGATGAATTAGTAGATATTTTGTTAGGACCAGCTCAAGACCGAGGTTCGGCACAAGCTTTCTATGCCACGCTAAAAGCTATGTTGGATTCTCAATTCGATCCTTCAGTCAAGAGCATCTTGCCAAATCTAAACATTCCCATCCTACTGATTTGGGGACAGCAAGACCGCATGATTCCACCCGCTTTCGCTCCCAAGTTTGCTGCTTACAATCCTAACGTGCAGCTTCTAATTTTAGAGAATGCAGGACATTTCGCTCATGATGAGTGTCCTGAAGAAGTCAACCAAGCAGTCTTGAACTGGATCGACTCTTTCCTTGCCCGTCCCGATCTTGCTCTATACAAAGTTAATAATTAGTTGTTAATGGTTAATTGTTTGTATCGCCATTAACCATTAACAATCAGCCATCAGTTTTTATCCGATACTGACTTGATCGGTAGTTACGTCAGTTGCGCCTTGAACGTTTCTGGCAACAGAAACCATTTTTTGCAAAATATCTTGGCTGGGAACCTTGCCTTTTAAAACCACGGTACTGCCCGTTTGAGCTACGTAGAGAGTATCAATGTCAGTTAAGCTTTGGTCTTCATCAAATGCCAAAGCAACACGCTTAGCTAAACCACTCTGATCGTATTCTCCATTCAATCCTAGACGCTCGGGAGGAACTGATTCAGTGGCAGCAGCAGCCTGTGGCGTAGGATTAACTTGAGCATTTTGCGGTTTGTTCATGCCAAACAGTCTTTGTAACCAACCCATAGATTTTTCTCCTCAGTAATTAACTGCTCTCAGTGTAAGTTTGTGTAGCGATCGCCACACCTATCCGAAAGAAGATATAGTCACAAGTCGATCATCTTAAGAGTAAATCTACGAATTGAAGTTTAATTAAGTTAAATTTAATTTTTTTAGCTACTTTTTAACCTACAATTGCGCTGCAAGTCTCATTATCTACTTAGCGATCGCCCAACTCCCTTTTTGAGGAAGGCTAGGGGGAGCGAGTCTAGCTTCAAGCGCGTAACTCCTGCAACGACACGCGCCTTTTTTTCAGCTAGAAAACATTTGTTGAGAACGAAAGACGAGATAGATCGAGATAGAATATAAGGCTGAACAGATTGATTTTAGCGATCGGACAGAAAGTAGAGAGCAGTGAATAGCAACTATCAACCATCAACCATCTTCACGCATTGTAGCGCCAGCGCTTACCATCAACCATCAACCATCAACCATTAAAAATGAAACACACCCTTTCAGTTCTAGTGGAAGATGAAGCGGGGGTACTAACCCGCATTGCGGGTTTATTTGCCCGTCGTGGCTTTAACATTGAAAGCCTTGCTGTCGGTCAAGCGGAGCAAAACGGAGTCTCTCGAATTACAATGGTAGTCCCTGGGGACGATCGCGTTATCGAACAGCTGACCAAGCAGCTATATAAACTTGTCCACGTCCTCAAAGTCCAAGATATCACCGAAGTTCCTTGTGTCGAGCGGGAATTGATGTTGATTAAAGTGAATGCTACTAGCTCTAATCGCTCGGAAGTGATTGAAATCGCTCAGATCTTTCGCGCTAGAGTGGTCGATGTGGCTGAAGACTCTCTTACCTTAGAAGTTGTCGGCGACCCTGGTAAAATTGTCGCGCTCGTGCAGTTATTACAAAAGTTTGGACTGCGAGAGGTCGCCCGTACAGGTAAAATTGCCCTCGTGCGAGAGTCGGGAGTCAATACGGAATATCTTAAGTCTCAAGTCGAGGTAAAAGTGTCGTGAGTTAGGCTAAAGTCGTCAATCCGGCAAAATAGTCCTGTAATTGTTGGCTGTGATCGTGGGCAAGTTGACCGGGAGGTAAAGCGCCAGGAGGAAATGCACGAACTTCCATCACTTCTAATGGATCGCGGACTTTCATCCTGCCTGTGACATCTGCCTCAACTACAATACAAATCGAATGAATGCGCGGATCGCGATCGGGTGCGGAATAAACTCCTACCAGTCGTCGAATTTTGACTAAATCCAGCCCCGTTTCCTCGGCTAATTCTCGTTTGACTGCCGTAGCCACATCTTCACCCCAATCTACCATCCCTCCTGGTAGCGACCACAGCCCATTATCACGACGGCGAATCAAAACGATCCGACCATCAGGCAAGATGGGAATGATACTCGTGCCTGGGACGGGATGACGAAATATGATGCCGATGACAGTTTGAATAAATCGCCACCAGCGGCGTAGGGGTTGGGCGATCGCCTTAAAACTAGAAAAAATCACTATTTAACCGTTAATTAAAATTTATAAATTTTCATATGCTGAAAAAATTCGGTGAAACCCCAGACAGATAGTCTATCCCAGCTTTTGATAATGTCTTAATATAGTTTAAGTTCATCTTATCATTTATCGATCTCCAACTCAAAACTATGCCCAGAGCTGTATTTAGCTATAGCTTTTTCCCGAGATTAACTATTGAGATTCATTAATGTTTCTTAATGCAAATGGTGGCGATCGCGCGTGCTAAGTTGGAATTAGCTGACTACTACAGCCCGATTGGTTTATACTTATGACATTAATCCGCTAAGCTGGGAAAATACCGCTGATGTCGGTGAGTCCAATCGCCTCTAGAAACTCTAGGGGTGGTGTTTTGTTGTCTACAAATAATGAGGTGAACATGGCTAAGCGCCGTAACCAAAAAAAGAAAAGGCGCTACGGAATCAGGCATATGCCCGTAAGTTTCGTAAACGTGCAACTACGGGTCGGATGCAGAATCGTAGAAATCAACCTCAACCACAGGCTGAGGAAGATGAGGATACAGCAGCTAGTAACTAAGACCAGTTAACAGTTATCAGTTATCAGTTATCAGCCACAACCAAGCTTTCTGTAAAGAACAAAGACCCTGGTTCTTATTTACAATCTCGGTTGCTGACACAGTGTAAAAATGTTGCATGTAACGTCTTTACACTGGTCACTGGTCACTGGTCACTGTTAACCAAAGCTAGTCATGCTTTTGACTAAAAAACCAATAAAAATCCCGATCAGCAAAGCCCATACTTGCCCTGTTTGGATAAAGTGATCGAAAGCTTTCTGCCATTGACCTAGCAGATCTGGATCTTTGATACTTTGAGCTAGCGTACTATGCCAAGGCAAGTGCCAAAGTATTTGAGACATAGAACTCAAAACTTGAGTGTAGTGGGAAAACCACGTAGTGAGTGGAAGAACTGAACCGACAACCATAACGAGTCAATCTCCTAGCTGAGTATTTGCCTTCTCAAGGCAGCATAAGTTCATGACTGTCGTAACACATAGAATTGGTAGTGACCAGTATCAGTGACCAGTGACCAGTGACCAGTTATCAGTTATCAGTGAAGAAAGGGAGCGGGAGGAAGAGAGCTGAGGGAGTTGAGGAAGCGCAAGGTTGCGCTCGGGAGCAAGAGCTGTCAACCAACAACCAACAACTACCAATTACCAACTACCAATTACCAATTACTAGTTGATTCGCATCACTACCAAAGTCATATCGTCTTTATTTTGGTTAGTTGCGCCACTGATGAATTTGTGAACTTGAGCGAAAAGATATTCGAGAATTGCTTGGGGGTCTTGACAGTGGCGACAAGCAAATTTAAATTCGCCTTCTAGCCTTTCTTCGTCAAAGCGATCGCCTCTTTGATTAGCAGCATCAGTAAACCCGTCTGTATAGTAAATAATTGTGTCTCCTGGTTCTAACTGAACTTGAGCATCTTCGTAATTGCTATGAGCTTCAAGCCCGATCAACATGCCCTCTAAAGTATCTAAGCGCTTCACTGTTTTTGTAGCTGCTTGCCATAATAAGGGCGGATGATGGGCTGCATTACTGTAAGTCAACCTGCGCGTCTGTGGGTTGTATTCTGAATAGAATAAAGTGACAAAACGATGGGAATTTTCTAAATCGGTATACATGACCCGATTCAAATGCTGCAAAATTCGAGCTGGAGAATGTTCGTTTAATGCCTCAGCGCGCAACATTCCCCGCGTCATAGTCATGATGAGTCCGGCTGGAACCCCTTTGCCCATCACATCACCAATTACTAAGCCCCAGCAACTATCAGGGTTGCTACTTTTACCGTCTGCTTGATTCAAGTCGCGCTCGATCGGGATGAAGTCGTAGTAATCTCCGCCAACGCGGTTTGCTGGCTGACATCTCGCCGCTAGAGATACCCCAGGGACGTTAGGACATTGGCGAGGTAAAAGTCGTAATTGAATTTCTGCGCCAATTTCTAACTCGCGGTCTAGACGCTCTTTTTTGCGTAGTTCTACTTTTAGTTCGTCATTCTC
The DNA here is from genome assembly GCF_000317125.1 of Chroococcidiopsis thermalis PCC 7203. GTDB lineage: Bacteria > Cyanobacteriota > Cyanobacteriia > Cyanobacteriales > Chroococcidiopsidaceae > Chroococcidiopsis > Chroococcidiopsis thermalis. The sequence continues at coordinate 2,603,614 of NC_019695.1, read as the reverse complement.
AATTGCTACTGCTGTTTGATCGGCAACAAGTCGGACTAACTTCTGTCTGGTTTCCGTCCAAGTATATTCGGGATCGCTGCTAAAGACGTATAGTCGTCCCCGTTCTGCCTGCTTGACTAAAATTGTCGTACCAAATAACTGTATTTGCGATCCTAAGTGATGGCTGACTTGAGCATCTAAAGTTGCCGTAGCAGGAACGATTTGGGCTGTTGTAAGTGCAGTGGTGACGGCACTCGTGGCTGTTTCTAAAGCTTTACGGATTTGTTTGCGTTGGTGAATATCTTGGCAGTGTAGCTTTTCCAAGCTCACCTGACCGTTGGATTTGTAGAGGAACAATACCCCGCCGTCAGCATCCGTTACCCGTGTTGCTATTAACGGAATTAGTTCGAGAAACTGATTCAAATTATTGAAGCTCCTGAGGGCAAATCCCAAGGAACTTAGCAAATCTTGTACCTTATTCTGTTCCCGATACAGGCGCGCCACTAGTTCTTTGAGCGCTACAACTGGGTTAACATCAGTAGCGGCGCTGCTAGTTCGATCGGTGGGTTGGAAGGGCGGTTGAGGCACAGACACGGGTTTAGTTTTATTATGTTAGAGAGTAGTCGTGAGCCATCAAGTTAGGCAGTAAGAGTCATAGAACCAATAGCTAAGTAGTTTAGCAATGTCTTTTGAAGGATATACCTACAGCTACACTAAAAAAAGTGTGTTTTACCCCCTTTTGCTCCTGTTAGTATAGATTCTTTGACAACAATGTAGCTGAAAAAATTTTAATTTTAATTTTGGATTTTACTAAAACTAAGTTAGTTGCTGCATTTTATTGACTTTTACGCATAAGCAGGAGCGATAGGTTAAGTTGAGATATCTTAACTTAAAATTCAATACAATTGCTGTCGAAGTATTACTGAATTTAGAGGGAGCAGAGAGCAGGGAATGAACAGGTGGATTCTTCCTTGTCTTCCTTGTCCCCCTTGTCTTCCTTGTCCCTTAGTTTTCTCTTTCTTCCCCCAGCCCCTAGTTACGTTCCGATCAGTGCTTCTACAAATTCGTAGCTAGAAAAAGGACGCAGATCTTCGATGCCTTCTCCAGCGCCGATGAAGCGAATTGGGAGATTGAGTTGCTGCACGACTGCTAGAGCCACGCCACCTTTAGCCGTGCCATCAAGTTTAGTTAAGACTACACCGCTGAGCTGAGCGGCTTGAGCAAACACTTCTGCCTGTCGCAAGCCGTTTTGTCCCAGGGTAGCATCGAGGACGAGTAAAGATTCTACACGGGCATCGGAAGCTTTTTTATCGACGATACGACGAATTTTACTCAGTTCGTCCATCAAGTTTTTCTTGTTTTGCAGTCTCCCAGCTGTATCGACGAGTAGTAATTCTGTGTTGCGTGCTTGTGCGGCAGCGATCGCATCAAATACCACTGCGGCTGGATCGGTATTTTTACCAGGGTTGGCAATTACTTCGACATTGCTCCTTGCGCCCCATACCTTCACTTGTTCCACGGCAGCAGCGCGGAAGGTATCCGCTGCCCCAATTAGGCAGTTATAGCCAGATTTCTGAGCGATATGGGCGAGTTTGCCGATAGTTGTGGTCTTACCTGCCCCATTGACTCCGGTAATTAACCAAATATTGAGTCTATCTTTTTCTGGAACAAAAATAGGGCTGCAATTTTGCAGGGGGCGATCGAGCATATCTCGGAGAATCTTTTTCAGATAAGCGATCGCGGCATCTGGGGGTAAGGCTGCTTGCTTGATCTGATTTTGCAAAGCTTCGATGATGTAATCCGTCGCTTCCACTCCAACATCCGCTTGCAGCAGCAGAGCCTCAATTTCCATCACTGCTGCTTGGTTCAGCGGTCCTTGACCGACAATTGATTTTAACTGGTTGACAATGTTACGGCGCGTTTTGCCTAAACCCTGCCGCAGCTTTTTCAACCAAGTAATTTCTTCGAGCGAAATATCTTCTGGTCGCCGTCCTTGCGCCGCCAGAACCTCTGCCGACCACAAAAATCCTTCATCAAAAGCAAAGTCAGGAGCTAGGTCTGTATCGGCTGTAGGTGTAGTAACTTCTGTCGCCGTCACTGGCTGTAATACTTCTGGTTCTGGTTCCTCGATCGCAGTTGCCTTTAGCCTCTCCAACCTTGCCTGACGCTCTGCTTCTGCTTTTGCCCAAAAAGGTACGCTCGCTGTTTCCTCCGGCGCAGTTGCTTCTGGTGTTATTTCCTCTACGATCGCTGATGCTTCTGTTGTAGCTATTTCCTCAGTCGAGATCGGTTCTGCTGGCGTGGCTGTTTCTGCCGTAACTGGCTCTTCCGTCTTGACAAGTCGCTCTACTTGTGTATCTAAAGCTTCTGCTTCGGATTCCGCTAACTCAGCAGCTTCCTCAGCTCCCTCAGCTCCCTCAGCTCCCTCAGCTCCCTCAGCTCTCTTTTCTGGAGCTTGCTGCTGCCTTTCTTGAATACTTTTATAGGCTGCTTTAGCAAAGCTGAGATAATCTACTGCTGCATCTTGAGCCGATTGTTCCTGGGATACGTCTGCTGGTTGCTCCGGTGCTGGAGTAGCAGGTTGCTCCTCTTGTGGAGTAGAAGATTCATCGTGTTTGCGGCGGAACCAGTTAAAAGGCATTGTCAGTTATCAGGGAACAGGGAACAGGGAACAGGGAACAGGGAGCAGGGAGCAGGGAGCGCACGAGCAGTCACTGTTGACTCTTGACTTCCGACTTCCGACTTCCGACTTCTTTTTGTTTTAAGCGATCGGTGACGCGGCGCAAAACGCCGTTGATAAATTTGTATCCTTCGTCTCCACTGTACCGCTTTGCGAGTTCTACTGCTTCATCGATCGCGACACTAACCCGATCTTGAAAACCTAAAAATTCAATTTCGGCTACTGCAATCCGCAGGATATCGCGATCGATCCGCGCCAGTCGATTTAATTGCCAGTCTACTAGAGCCTGTTCTAAAATTTCATCAATTTCAGCTCGGTTTTGATTGACTGTATTCACAAGTGTTAGTGCGTAACGGCGGACATCAAAATTTGGTTCTGCTGCCGTGGCTGATTGGATCGTCTCTGGTAGTTGCATGGCTGTAGCAAGGCGATTGATTGCACTTTGAGTCAATTGAATCCCATCCTGCAACATAGCTCTGGCTGTTTGGACATCGTTAGCACGGGTTTCGCTCGTCAAGAGGCGATCGTTTGCCCGCTGAACTTCTCCAGAAGCCGTCTCTAGAGCATCTTCTACTTCCGTTGTCAAAGTTCTGACGGCTGCAACTAACAAATTAGATAGTTGTTGCGCTTCCAATTTTTCTGAGGAATTAGGCAGTTGGCTCAAACTAAGCAGAGCCAATTCGCGAGCAATACTTCGTGCTTTCATTATTGGAAGGGTAATTGGTAGTTGGTAGTTGGTAATTGGTAGTTGGTAGTTGCTCGGCAGTGACTGACAACTGATAACTGTTCACTGATTAATCGCTTGTCCTTGGCGATCTAGCAAAAGTGGGGGTAGGGGCGCATTGGGGGAAACAATACCACCAGAGATAATGACTTTAAAGGCATCTTCAACGGACATGGATAGGTCGATCGCTTCGTCTGCTGGAACAATGGCATACCATCCGGTGGTTGGGTTGGGGGTTGTGGGAATAAATACGCTCAGCATCGGGCGATTCATGTGAGATTGAATTTCATGACTCATAATCCCAGTGACAAAGGCGATCGCCCATATACCCCGCCGAGGATACTCTATTAGAATAACGCGCCGAAACTTCCCATTAGAATCTTTAAGCAGGGTTTCGAGCAATTGTTTTAAGGTTTTGTAAACTGCTCCAGCTAAGGGAATGGCTTGTAATAATTGTTCTCCGAAATCGAGCAGCCAGCGTCCGGCGATATTGCGTGCCATTAAGCCGATCGCTAAAATGCACAGCAGCGGTACTGTTAGACCTACTGCTAAGTTGATGAGATTCACGAGGAAGGGGTTCATTTCATCTAACGGATTCAGTTGTTTGGGAATCCGCGTCAGAAATTCGATCGTCCAACTAGCAACGGCGATCGTCAGCCAGATTGTCGTAGCTAAGGGAATGACGACCAATAATCCTGCAATCAGGTCATTTTTTAGATCCTGTTTCAACCTTTCAAGCACAAGCTGCTGATTCTCCTTTGTCTGGCTATTGACTTTAGCAAGCCTCTTTTCCTGTTTTTCCCTAATTGGGGAGAAGCAATTTTATAAATAGGCATATCTCTATAATATTTTGTTGACTCTGTAAATAAATATTGCAAGTGGGAATTGGTAGTTGGTGGTTGGTAGTTGGTAGTTGGTAATGGGTAATGGGTAATGGGTGGTTGTTGCACCTGAAGCCCACCTGCTCCCCTGCTCCCCTTGTCCCCCTTGTCCCCCTTGTCCCCCTTGTCCCCCTTGTCCCCCCTTGTCCCCCCTTGTCCCCCCTTGTCCCCCTTGTCCCCCTTGTCCCTCCACTCCACGCATCACTCCTACAAATACTTCTGTAACAAGCCGATCGCGATTTCCGGGGTTTCTAAATGTGGTAAAACACCAGCATGGGCGATCGCCTCAAATGCAATAATCGATCGCAAATTCAGCTTTGCTAAGCGTCTTCCTAAGCCTATTTTGGTAAATTGTGCTTGCTCTCCCCATAAGATCGCTGTGGGTACGGTTAGCTGCGGTACGTACAAAGCCAAGTCAAAATAAAGATTAGCCTTGAGAAAAGCAAGGGCAGCGTATTCGGCATTAGGTTTTTGAGCAGAAGTGAGATAGGCTGCTACCATTTCTGGCGTGACTCGTTCTGGTTTGGCAAAGAGAAATTGTTGGAGAAAGTTACGCACAGAGACTTCGTTTTCTGCACCTATGGCATAAATTAGGCGATCGAGTAAGGGTGTACTAATTAACTGTAACGGTAGTCTGCGTCCCGCACCTTCGCCGAAGTCGTCAAACCCAGAGGGACAGATGAGCAAGAGAGATTGAAATAATTCGGGACGCTGAACGGCAAGGCGAATTACTAATGCTGCTGTTAAAGAAGAGGCAACTACCTTGATGGGAGGATGGCAAGCTTGAATAAATTCAGCGATTGTAGTGAGATAGTCGGCAATTTGATATTCCCGCACGGGATGCGCTGATTCGCCCCAACCAATTAAGTCGGCTGCAAGAATCTGGTATTCGCTGGCAAATGCAGGGTAAACTTTAGACCATTCGTAAGCTGAAGCACCGCCACCAAAGCAGTGTAGAAAGACTAGGCGAGGTAATTCATGACTGGATGAGGATAGCCAAGGTGCGGCTACCTGGGTGTAGTAAGTCATCGATCCTAAAGAGGTGGCGATCGCCTGTTTTCCAAAGCCAGGGGGCTGAAATTGATTCATGTTAATTTGAATTTGAACGCGCTTGATTTCGACATTTTGACTTTTGTACGGGCGGGCTTACCAAAAAACTCTGACTCCGACAAAGATTTCGGGTGAACCCGCCCCTACGAATAACTTTTGACTTTTGACTTTCTAGAGAGATTGAATGCAAACTATAAAAGTAGCAATTATAGGCTGTGGTTATGTCGGTAAGGCGATCGCGCGTCACTGGCAGCAGGATGGTAAATATCAGATTACCGCAACCACGACAACTCAGGCACGGATGAGCGAGTTAGAACAATTAGCTCAGCAAGTTGTCATCGCTAAAGGAGACGATGAAGCCACTCTCCTGTCAGCCATCCAAGATCGAGATATTGTCATTCTGAGCATTGCGCCTAAATTTTTTGCAGCTGATAGCTACGAATCTACTTACCTACAAACTGCCAAGAATTTAATTCAAGTTTTGCCACAAACTGCTGTTAAACAAATTATTTATACGGGGAGTTATTCTGTTTACGGCAATAAAAATGGGGCATGGGTAGACGAAGAATCACCTTTAACGCCAGCAAATCAAAACGGACAAGTTTTGGCAGAGACAGAAGAAGTATTGCTCTGCGCTGCGAGTGACAAATTGAAAGTCTGCATCTTACGCTTGGGCGGAATTTACGGTGAAGGGCGGGAGTTGACAAAAATCTTCAGTCGTGCATTTGGTACAACTCGTCCAGGGAACGGGCAAACCTATACGAATTGGATTCACCTTGACGATATTGTCGGCGCGATCGCCTTTGCCGCAGAAAGGCAATTAGAGGGAATTTATAATTTAGTAGGCGATGAACCCCCATTATCTCGCGATTTGTTGCAAAATTTGTGCGATCGCTATAACCTGCCTCAAGTGTTGTGGAATCCTGAGTTATCGGAAACCCGTCTATACAATGCCAGGGTATCGAATCGGAAACTCAAAACCGCAGGATACAGTTTTATTCACCCAGAAGTTTTGATTTAGGGCTAGACATGGGTAAATTCTGCAAATTTCAAGTTTTGAAAGGCTCCTGTCTCGTCATATGCAATTGTAATCTGTTGCAGATAACTTGAATTAACCAACCAAGTAGCAGCGATTACAATTGGTTTGCCTACCTCAACTTGTCTGGGACAACTTAAAGAAATCTCGTCGGGAAAAAAGAACGATTCGTTCCCTTCTATCTGCCAATTTAAGTTAGCTGGAACTGCCGGAGAAACTTTTAAATCGGGTGTCATCGTAACTGAAGTCCCCGCCCAATTTTCACTCAGACTTCTTTCCGATACTAAATCAAGATTGGTAGACCAATGTTGACTGGGAAAGCCTGTAGAGTCTTCGCGAATACTCAATATTTTAGTTAAGTTAGTACCATCTGTATAAGCCGCGATCGCGCTATGGCGTAAGTTTTTGTGAATGAAAAATAATTCTACTGCAAAAAAAGAGGCAGCTACTAGCTTCTCAGCATGAAAAGCCCCAGCACCTTGAGGAAAAAAAATCGATCTAAGAAATGGCTTTTGTAACTGCCAAGTTTTTTCCTCGATTTTCCCATCGGCATAAATATATCGATTTGTATGTGTAATTTGAGTTTTTTCTAAGTTGGCGCGAAAACTTCTCAAACTTTGAAACGAATCTTTGACCTCTCCTTGAGCAGAATAACTCGTCCAAATTCCATGCCAATCATGTAAATGGTGAGCGCAAAAGTTATTCCAATTTTGTTCTTGAATGTCTATCGGCATAATTAAACTCTTAAATCTTTATCCTCATACAAATACCGCGATCGCCCTACTTCATTCAAGATTTATACCAAAGGCTTAATCATCTTGGCGCTGTTTGTTACCAAAATAGAGATAGCTGCTCGCAATCTGACTAGGAACAAGCTATGACAGAAAAAAATCGTGCTGGCTGGGATGCAGGTAGGTTCATCCGCACTTTAGCCTATTTCGAGGCGATTCCTGGCTGGAGTTGGTTAAAACAGATACTCCCAGGTGTGGCTGACAAACCCGAAAATTATTTATCTGGAGGTAAGCAAGTGGGAGTTATCCTAGTCGCTGGCGCAACGGGTGGTGTAGGTAAGCGAGTCGTACAACGGCTGTTAGAAAGAGGATACCAAGTGCGATCGCTCGTCCGAGATAAAGATAAAGCAAGCTCGATTTTGGGCAACAATGTAGAAACCTATGTCGGCGATATTACCCAACCAGAAACCCTAACACCAGCAATGATGGCAAACGTCCGTGCTGTCATTTGCTGTACGGCGGTGCGGGTGCAACCAGTGGGCGGCGATACCCCAGACAGAGAAAAATACAATCAAGGCGTTAAATTCTATCAACCCGAAATTGTCGGTGATACTCCAGAACGGGTGGAATATTTGGGGGTAAAAAATTTAGTCCAAGCGGCGGCTCAATATTGGCAACAGAACCCAAGTGGGGAAAAGATCGTCTTTGATTTTAGTCAACCAACTCCCCAATTACAGCAAATTTGGGGTGCTGTGGATGATGTTGTCATGGGTGGTGTCAGTCAAAGCGAGATTCGTTTTGTGGAAGGGACGGCTTTATTTACAGGTAATGTTTCTACAGCCAACTCTGGCGGCTTTGCTTCTGTCAGGACAAAAAATTTTACTTCGCCACTAGATTTATCCGGCTACGAAGGCGTGACGCTGCGAGTCAGGGGAGATGGTAAGCGCTACAAGTTTTTCCTGCGCACGGAATCGAGTTGGGATGGAATGGCTTATTCGTATTCTTTTGATACCGTAGCCAATGAGTGGATAACGGTACGAATTCCATTTAACCAGTTAACAGCAGTATTTCGAGCAAAAACAATATCAGATGCTCCGGCGATCGATACTACCAAAATTCGCTCGTTGCAATTAATGTTGAGCAAATTTGAATACAACGGCGAACTCAATCCGCAGTTTTCTCCTGGTGGTTTCGCGTTGCAAGTCGAGTCAATTGGCGCGTATGGTAGTGCAAGACCCCAATTTATTCTAGTCAGTTCCGCTGGTGTCACTCGTCCCAATCGCCCAGGAATTAACTTAGAGGAAGAACCGCCAGCCGTGCGTTTAAATGACCAATTGGGAGGCATTTTAACTTGGAAATGGCGTGGTGAGGAAGCTGTGAGAGAAAGTGGCGTTCCTTATACAATTATCAGACCGTGCGCCCTGACAGAAGAACCTGAAATACAGCCTTTGGTTTTCGACCAAGGGGATAATATTAAAGGTAAAGTCAGCCGCGATTCAATTGCCGAACTCTGCGTTCGAGTCGTGGAGCAACCCCAGGATGGTAACTTGACTTTTGAAGTCAAAGCCGATCCGAACTACGGTGCTTTTTCTGCTAATTGGCAGAATTTGTTGGCTCGTTTAAAACGCGATTGATAGCGGTTTTCGATTGGGCAAAACACACGATCTGTAGGGGCGCACAGCTGTGCGCCCCTACAAATGTCACGCACGCAATCGAGAATTGCTATGAGAGTTACGCGCCGGAAGTCCGAGATCTCGATCCCCCCTAACCCCCCTTAAAAAGGGGGGAATTTTATACTTTCTGTGAGATTATCTCTATTTATTGAGAAAATTTCTTGCCGATTTTTATTAGCCGAGTAGTATTATTGAAAATTAGTTTCAGTAAATTTACTGGCTAAAAAGCGAGTATTTACTTCAAGATCGCGCAAAATCGAATCTTGCATCTCTCCAAAGGAGTAAATCAGCAAGTCACATGATGGTTTGTGAGCGAGGAGTTATTGTGTCAAATTTGCAATTACTATCTGTACTAAGCTTAGTGGGCGCGATCGCCACGTTCGCCCCCGCGATCGCTCAAGCGCAACTTGCATCAGTATCCACTTATACTCAAAACGCGCCCCAAGAGCAGCGTAGCGGTGCAGAGAAGGCAATCGAGGTAACGGGTGTACGACTGAATTCGACTCCTCAAGGGCTAGAACTTATCCTAGAAACGGCAGGCGGGCAGCAATTGCCAGTGGCTACACCTACGGTTGACGACAATAGCTGGATTACCGATCTTCCTCAAACAAGGCTGGCGTTACCAGAGGGAGATTATCGGGCAGAAAATCCAGCCCAGGGAATCAGTCTCGTTACAGTGACTCAGATTGATGCTAATCGTGTCAGAGTTCAACTCGTGGGAGAGACAGCAGCACCCATAGCAGAAGTTGTACCAAGTCAAAACGGCTTGGTTGTTACCGTTGCGCCTGCAACCGCGCAAACTCCAACAGAAACAGAGACGATTACAGAAGGCGAGCCAGCACAGGAAATTACCGTGACGGCAACGCGGACGGCAGAAGAACCGCAGGACGTACCGCGATCGGTGACGATAATTAACCGCGAACAAATTGAACAACAAACAAGACTGTCCCAAAATGTAGGGGAAATTCTCGGTAAGTTGGTTCCTGGCTTAGCAGTTCCAACTCAAAGCAGCAGTAACTTTGGGCAAACTCTACGGGGGCGCAACATACAAGTTTTAATTGATGGCATTCCGCAATCAACTTCGCGAAATGCTCAGCGCGATTTGCGCACGATCGATCCTTCGGCGATCGAACGAATTGAAGTGGTAAGGGGTCCTTCGGCGATTTATGGTGATGGTGGAACGGGTGGTGTCATCAATATCATCACGCGCACGCCAAGCGAGGAGAGGTTAGCTTCTCAGACTCAAATTGGCATAAGTGGAGCTTTGGGAAATTTATCAGGCGATAGTTTGGGTTATAACCTGCAACATGCGATTTCTGGCACTGAGGATAATCTCGATTTTGCCATAAGTGGTTCGCTGACGACTACAGGTGGTTTTTTTGATGCCGAGGGCGATCGCATTCCTCCCGATCCGAATGCTCAAGGTGGTTTTTCTGATGCGGAAACACTCAACTTTTTTGGTAAGTTGGGCGTAAATTTAGACGAACAACAGCGTCTCCAGTTGACGTTCAACCACTTCGACGACAGCCAAGATACGGACTTTACTACCGATCCCAGTGTCAACTTGTTACCAGGCAGACAAAAAGCTCGCACTCTAGAAGGATTGAACTTAGACGAGCTTCCAGGTACGAGAAACACGCTGCTGAATTTGCAGTACAGTCACGAAAACCTGTTGGGCAGCAACGTGCAGGCTCAACTGTACTACCGAGATTATTTAACTGAGTTCTTTCCATTTGACGGTAGAAATTTTAGTAACTTGGGCAACCAGATTTATCAGTCGCGGGTGGAATCGGAAAGGTTTGGCGGACGCTTACAAATTGAAACGCCTTTATTTAACAAAGGGGCAGCGAGATTGTTGTGGGGTGTAGACTACTTTAACGAAGATACCGTGCAACCAGTGACAACCTTCGATCGCGCTGCTTTTGCAGCCAGTGGAGGTCTAGATTTTCTCCCTACAGGCGAACGGACTTGGACACCACCGCTAGAACTCAATAGTTTGGGTTTATTTGCCCAGTTAACCTGGGATGTGAGCGATAGCTTTATCGTCAACGGCGGTGTGCGCTACGAAAATGCTGATGTCAGCGTGGATGACTTCACGACTTTAGCCAATCCCGATACGGTGATTCCTGGGGGCGATCTCAATTTTGACGCGACGCTGTTCAACATTGGTACAGTATTGTTCTTGACAGAAGAGATAAACGTATTTGCGAATTTCGCCCAAGGTTTCTCGCTAGCAGATATCGGCTTAGTTTTAAGAAATGCTCAACCAGGATTCGATGTCGAGTCACTCAATCCAGAACCGCAGCAGGTTGATAGCTATGAAATTGGTGTGCGCGGGCAGTGGGAGACAATCCAAGGGTCTTTATCTGCTTTCTACAACGAGTCGGAATTAGGTACGACTTTTACCGCACCAGGAACCATACTGCGCGCCCCAGAACGGATTTATGGTGTAGAAGCTGCTGTAGACGTGCAACCAAGCGATCGCACTTCACTTGGTGGTTCTGTTACTTTACAAGGGGGTGAAATCGATCTGGCTGATGATGGAGAATATACAGCTTTAGATGGCTTTCGGATTCCGCCTTTAAAAGTTGTAGCTTATGTCGAGAATGAAACTTCCCCAGGTTGGCGCAATCGTCTTCAAGCATTATTTTCTGGCGATCGCGATGTGTTTGGTGACAGCGTTGCTTTTGGGAGAAGGGAAGTAGAAAGTTACTTGACTGTAGACTACATCAGCAGCATTCAACTGGGAGATGCTGGAACTTTACAAATTGGAGTGGAAAACTTGTTCGACAATCAATATTTCCCGATTGTGTCCCAAATTCAAGCTAACGATTCGGCTTATTCTGCTGCTAGAGGTAGAACTGTGAGCATTAAATATTCGATTGATTGGTAAAAACTCAGGACGTACTAATCTACGCTTCTAGACCCACTTGAGCGATCTAATTTTAAATTTGGGATTTTTGATTCAAGAAAACATCGTAAATCCCAATTTCTAATAAATATTTTTAGCTTTTCTGTATCAATAAGAATTTTGAACTGCTAAGTCAATAGCAATTCAAAAAACTAAAACTCTGTGTTAGCAATACAAAACAATCTGTACTGTTCAGTATTGTTACTTGCTTCTTCCTAACGGCTTATAACTAAATTAACTACTTTTTGGCGCTTCTTCCTCTAACCAGAGAGAGGGAAATTTTAAGTTAAAGCGTGATGAAATATACTATAGCAATCTTAGATGGATCGTGAAATCGATTGTTCGTGTAGAGACGTTACATGTAACGTCTCTACACGAGGAAGAACGTGTATAAATCATTTTTAAAAATAATTGCTTTCTTTTGTATTCAAATAAACACAGCAAATTACATCAAAATCTCTCATAAGTATTAGTGAGATCGTCTATAAGACTGAAATTAACTGGTCAACAACTTGTGGCGATCGCGGCTATGATAAAGTACCTATGTACTTCGATCGAGCGAGGAAAATTATGTTCGACGTAGGAGAGTATGTTGTTCATCAGAATACGGGACATACAGGTAGGGTAATTGGTTACGGACACCAAATACTCAACGGCGTTTACGTAACAACACTTAAAGTACTAGTGCATGATGCTGAAATTATTGGTAGGCGGGGAGCCATAGAAGAAGATTTATATTCAGCATGGATTGAGTGTCAGATTTCTAACAATTCTCTTTTTTAAAGTTAGTGAGTATGGTGGGCAATGCCCGCCATACTATAAAATCTATTGCTAGTTAATCCCCGTTATTTCATAATAGATTGCCATGCTTGAATAGTACTAAAAATTGAAGTTATATTTTTAACTCAGTAGTCATTGTTGTAATAAATACAGATAAATTAAATTGTTTTTCTCCCCTGAGCTAGTTACTAGTCAAAGCAATATTGCTTTACTTTTTACTTCAGTGATGTATGCAAGCAGAATCATGACAGATCTTAAACAATTTCTGATGTCTCATTTAAGTAGCTTGCAAGGACAGATAGACAATGAAAACGATCTATTAGCATCTTGGGGTAGTAGTTGGCAGAAACTTAATTTAGAACAAAAAAAGCTGGTAAGTAAAGTTTTTCACAAACCAGTCTGCCTGACAGTTAAGTTTATTAGTGTAGAAAATTTGATTGACAATATAAAAATTGAACCTGAACCAACTAATCTAATTAATCGGAAAACGGGAGCTATTTGGGTATTAACTTTTAAGCAAAAACACTTAACAATAAGCGTACCTAACTTTAGCTTTCCAATTTATTCTTGTAGTCCGACTCAATTTAAACCAATCGATCCAGAAATGAAAATAGACATTGAATTTGATGAAGATTACCAAAATCAGAACTTACTGATGCACTTGTATGCTAAAGGTGAAAAGCGGGCTACTTTTGAAGCTCTTTAAAAGTGAGTAGTGAGTAGTTGCAGAATCTCTATAGTTGTTGTTGCAGTGCTTGGCGCATAATCTCTACAGGAACGGGTTGTTGTAACCAAATTTTTAAAGCAGCCGCGCCTTGTTGCACTAGCATTTCCAAGCCATCAATAGTCCTTGCACCTTGTTGCTGTGCCTGTTGTAGAAATAACGTTGGACGAGGAGTATAAATTAAATCGTAGGCGATCGCACCTTGTTTTAATACTGCCATCTCACTTAAACTCAAAGGCGATCGATCGACATGAGGATACATACCGATGGGCGTTGTATTCACCAGTAAATCGGCACGGGCAATTAAATCCGGTAGCTTATCCCAAGTATAGACTTGCAAGTTAGCTTGAACTTGAGAATTACTCCAACTCGTGTAAAACTCCTGTAACTTTACCTCATTACGCCCTACGACACAAATTTCCGCACAACCCAGCTGAGAACAACCCGCTACTACAGCCCTAGCTGCACCACCATTACCGAGAATGACTGCTATTTGTGGGGAGTCGGGAGAATCGATTTTTGACTTTTGACTTTTAACTTTTGACTTTTCCAAAAGCGGTGCGAGAAATCCTTCCACGTCAGTATTAGTTCCTGCCCACCCTTCATCTGTGCGCCAGACAGTATTAACTGCGCCTACTGCTTGCGCTACGGGAGAGACTTCTGATAGAAAGGGCAAAATTGCCTGTTTGTGAGGAATGGTGGCGTTAAAACCGACTAAACCAATCGCTGCAAAACCTTGGAGGGCAGCAGCTAAATCTTCTGGTTTTACGGGTAAGGGGAGATAGACATAATCTAATCCTAAATGGGCGATCGCGGCATTGTGCATCGCGGGTGAAAGGGAATGTTCCACCGGATGTCCAATTACGCCAAGTAGTTTTGTTTTACCTGTAATCATCAAGAAAGTGAGTCGTGAGTAGGGAAATCACCAACAACCAACTACCAATTACCAATTCCCTCTAAATTAAAATTAGTAATGTTACTTAACATTACTAAATCGTGCAAACAACAACAGCTGCTACAACCTCGGTTCCTGGTAAGTATTGGCAGTGGCGCGGGCATTCGATTTACTATGTCAAGGCGGGAACGCCCCATCCTCAGCGCCCACCTTTACTATTAGTACATGGATTTGGTGCTTCTACCGACCACTGGCGCAAAAATATTGCCGAACTGCAAAAGGATTTTCAAGTCTACGCGATCGATCTGATTGGTTTCGGACGCTCCGCCAAAGCTAAACTGCAATATAGCGGTGACTTGTGGCGCGACCAACTGCATGATTTTATCACCGAAGTTATCGAACAGCCTGCGGTACTGGCGGGTAATTCATTAGGTGGATATGCGAGTTTGTGCGTTGCTGCCCAGCGTCCAGATGCCGCAGCAGGGTTAGTATTATTGAATAGTGCCGGTCCTTTTAGCGAAGAACAGCCTAGCGTTGAATCAGAATCAGTGCAAACTGAAGTTCAACCACCACGCCAGCCGGACTTATGGCAAAAATTCTTCGGAGATGTAACCAAGTGGACTTTTCAGCAGCCTTGGGCGCGGTTTCTGTTATTTCAGTACATTCGCCAACCGTGGGTAATTCGGCAAACTTTAGAGAAAGTCTATCTTGATAAAAGTGCCATTACAGACCAATTAGTAGAAGATATTTATCGTCCGGCGTGCGATCCTGGTGCAGTAGATGTGTTTGCCTCGGTTTTCAGCACTCCTCAAGGGGAAAAAGTTGATATATTGCTACAACAATTGACTTGCCCGTTACTGTTATTGTGGGGTGAGGGCGACCCGTGGATGAATGCCAGAGGGCGAAGTCCAAAGTTTCGTCAATATTATCCACAATTGCGAGAATACTTCTTGAAAGCAGGTCATTGTCCTCATGATGAAGTTCCCGAACAGGTGAATTCATTGCTGCGGGAGTGGATATTATCGATTTCTACGTGAATTTGGTAATTGGTAATATTTTTTAGGGTGCGTTGATTAATGCACCCTACCAATTTTGAATTTTGTGCATTACCCTTCAGCACAGATAGTAAACAATTTAGCAAAATCTTATTAATTCTTCAAATAAACTGGACGATCGCTCATTTTCTGCTCCATATTAAGTGCATTATCGAGAGTAGGAATTAGGGCTTTGAAATACGATATTCGCTACAAACCAGCCTTTGCTGCTATTTTCGTCACGCTCGA
The DNA here is from genome assembly GCF_000317125.1 of Chroococcidiopsis thermalis PCC 7203. Lineage (GTDB taxonomy): Bacteria > Cyanobacteriota > Cyanobacteriia > Cyanobacteriales > Chroococcidiopsidaceae > Chroococcidiopsis > Chroococcidiopsis thermalis. The sequence goes on along the minus strand of NC_019695.1, from coordinate 2,588,267 downwards.
TCCTGGGGAGAGTATTACTGCTGAAGCTGGGGCAATGACGAGTATGGATGCGCAGTTATCAATCCAAACTAAATTTTCTGGTGGTTTAATTCCTGCCTTACTGAAAAAGTTTTTGGGTGGCGAATCGTTATTCGTTAATACTTTTACCAATCGGACTCAACAATCCCTTAGATTAGTTTTAACTCAATCCACAATTGGCGATATTGGCAGACTTGATTTGAGTCAGGGAGATATTTGCTTGCAACCAGGAGCATTTGTCGCCCATAGTGCAGGGGTGAAAATGGGCTTACAATGGGCAGGAATTAAAAGTTGGTTGGCAGGCGAAGGATTATTTAAACTGAAACTCAGTGGTAGTGGTAGGGCATTTTTTGGCTGCTATGGCGGGATTACAAAAAAGCAGATTCAAGGAGAATTTATTGTCGATAGCGGACATTTAGTTGCCTACGAACCAAAAATTAAAATGAGCATTGGCTTAGCTGGTGGCTTAGTTGGTTCCGTCACCTCTGGCGAAGGATTAGTCAATCGTCTTGCTGGTACGGGCGATATTTATTTACAATCTCGCAGTATTGATGGATTAGTTAGATATTTGCGATCGCAAGTTAAGTAGTCAGTTGTCATTGTCATTTGTGAGTAGCTAATTTTGACTTTTAACTTTTAACTTTTGACTTCTATGAACATAGATATTTTACATCAACCCGATAGCGCGATCGCTCATATTAGGATGAGTGCTGGCGAGGAGTTAGTGGCGGAAGCAGGCAGTATGATTGCTATGAGTAGTTATATCAATGCTAGTACTACCCTCAGACAAGGAAAAAGTGGTGGCATTCTGGGCGGACTTAAACGAATGATGGCGGGAGAGTCTTTATTTTTGAGTATATTTCGTTCTCCCACACATGACGGTGAAGTCTTTTTAGCCCCTAAATTAATGGGCGATATTTTGATTTATCAAATGTCATCATTTGGGCTAGTTGTTCAAGCAAGTTCTTATTTAGCTAGCGAAGCAAATGTCGATATTAACGTCGGGTTTCAAGGCTTTAGATCGTTCTTTTCAGGAGAATCAATTTTTTGGTTGGACATAGGCGGTTCCGGTCAAGTTATCCTAACATCTTTTGGAGCAATTTACGAAATTCTTGTTGATGGCGAGTATATCGTTGACACTGGGCATATTGTTGCTTTTGAAAAAAGTTTAAATTTTAGCATTACAAAAGTTGGCTCTAGTTTAATTGGAGCATTTTTAGGTGGAGAAGGATTAGCCTGTCGCTTTCAAGGTAAAGGCAGATTATTTTGCCAAACTCACAATGCTAATGCTTTCGGTCAAATAGTTGGCTCGCAATTACCTGCAAAATGAGGGAGCAGAGGGGCAGAGGGGCAGAGGGCAGAGGGAGCAATTACCAATTACCAATTACCAATTACCAATTACCAATTACCAATTACCAATTATGAATATCACTTATAAAATCGAACATTCTCCTGCTTATGCTTCTTTGCAACTCGATTTGAGGGCAAATGAAACTGTGTTGGTCGAATCTGGGGCAATGGCGGCGATGGACTCTTGGATAAAAATGAAGTCCAAAATGAAAGGGGGATTGATGAAAGGAATAGGCAGAATGGTAGGAGGCGAGTCTTTATTTATGAGCGAATTTACCGCTGAAGGACGAGCCGGACAGCTACTGCTTTCCCCTGGAGTGCCAGGAGATATTCAGCATTATTATCTAGATGGTAACGGTTTAATGCTGCAATCTTCGGGATTTGTTGCAGCTAGTCATACAGTGGAAATCGACCCTTCATTTCAAGGATTTAGAGGTTTTTTTAGCGGTGAGTCTTTATTTTTGTTACGAGTTACTGGTAAGGGCGATCTTTGGTTTAGCTCCTATGGTGCAATTATTGAGATTCCTGTAGAAGGCGATTACGTAGTGGATACAGGTTACGTGGTTGCTTTTGAAGATTCACTCAGTTACCACGTAGAGATGATTGGTGGTCTATCATTTAAGAATCTGAGAACGGGAATTTTAGGCGGGGAAGGATTGGTTTGTCGCTTCCGAGGGAAAGGAAAGCTTTGGATTCAATCTCGTCAGATGTATAATTTACTCAATTTTTTAGACGCTTTTCGTCCCACTAAGAGTAGCGATTGAATTTAAGGGAGCCGGGGAAGAGAGCTGAGGGAGCTGAGGAAGTTGAGGGAGCTGAGGAAGCTGAGGGGACAAGGGGGACAAGGAGAACAAGGGAGACAAGGGGGACAATTCTGGTTCCACCAGCCACCAGTCACAATTCAATCCCACACCACGCACCACGCACCACGCACCACGCACCACATCTTAATGAAATATAAATTTTGTCCCCAAAAAGACTGATGGTGTTATGCTAAATGCCAAAATCGATAGATCTTCGGTTAGGCAAGCTCAGCCAAATTAATTGCGATCGCGAATGAATTCAGCAGAAATAGAAACCCGTCCAGGTGAAAGATATTTAAAATTTTATCTGGCAGAACAAATTCCTGCTATTTTGGCAATGGAGTACGTGCAAGAGGTATTAATGATACCGGCACGGAGAATCACCCCTATGCCCAATATGCCTGAGTGTGTAGTCGGTTTGCTGAACCACCGCAATCGGGTATTGTGGGTAGTCGATTTGGCTCAGATCCTCAGCTTGCAGCCGCTCGACCATAATATCTCGCAATATAACGTCATTTTAATTCAAGCCCAGCAGATGACTTTGGGGTTGCTCGTACCAGAAGTTAATGGGGTAAAATACTTTACTCCAGACTTGGTTCAATCCTCGAAAGAGCTGGTAACATCAGCATTAATTCCTTTCCTTCATGGCTGTATCGTCCAGGAACAAGAGTTAATACTCGTAGTCAATGCAGAAGCAATTTTACTTGCCCCCGCTCTGTACAGGAAATAGCTTTGATGTTGAAATGATTGGTGTTTGGCGGAATTGCTCTTACTGGAGACGCTGAGTTTATGAATATACGCTCTAAGAAAGAACCGAGGCAAGACACGGCAGGAGAAGATCGCAAAACTGGTATGAATCGTCAAGCAGATCGCACTCAAGAGCCGGAGTCTGGTTTAAGCAAAAGTCATACCAACCCGCTGACGATCGCTGCCGGACAAACTACAGTGCCTCACGGCGTTAACTCAGTCAAGCGTCCTCCCTCCAAGTCGCGTTCGTGGTGGTGGCAGCGGATCGGCTTGAGAGCCAAAGCTACGCTTGGGGCGATCGCGGTTAGCACGATTCCGATCGTTCTTTTAGGAGCAACCGCCTATCACCTCACCAGTAGTAATATTACTCAGAATATCAGACAGCAACAGCAAGTGAGAGTTGCATCTTTCGCCGATCGCTTAGATCGATTTTTAATCGGACGCTACCAGGACGTACAAACCCTGGCAAGTATGACGCTATTCAATCGCCCTTATATTCGGCGATCGCTACCAGAAGCAGAAAGACAAGCATTTTTAGACCAATACATTAAGAACGGTCAAGGCTACGACAGTATCATCCTGCTGGATCTTGACGGCGATGTCGTGATGCAATCGACTGGAGATGTCATTCAAAACTACAACAAAATCGACTACTTTCAGGCAGCCCTGAAGGGCGATCGCCCAGTCATTACGCCGCCGCGTAAATCTATCGCTACGGGACAGTACTCGATTTTTACCGCTGCACCAGTCAAAGATCCCGATACGGGACAAACAATTGGCGTAGTCCGTACCCGCACTCCTGTAGCGTATTTCGATCGCAGCGTGCAACAGCAAGATCGGCAGCTGACCAAAAATATTCCTGGCTTGCAGATTGAGGAGTTCCTGGCTTTCAACGAGCGCGGTACGATCTTCATCGCCCCAGCATCGTATCCCGAATACTTGGGTAAAGATGTCAAAGCAATTTTTCCCCAGGCAGTTACGCAACTGCAAAAATCGTCAACCCTGGGTAGTACATACGATATAAACCGCCAGCAACAACAAGAATATTTGCTATCTTATGCGCCGTTACCAGCAATTAAAGAATTAGCCAAACTGAACTGGGGAGTGGCGATCGCTCAACCTAGTGACGAGCTATTTGCCGACATTCGCGGCGGGTTGCTGCTCACTTTTATGGGAGCAACGGGATTGACCACATTACTGGCAGCAGCGATCGCGACAATTCTAGTCAACCGCGCCCTGCGCCCGATCGTCACCGTTTCTCGCGCCGTGCGCAAACTAGGACAAGGCAAACTCGACACTCGCGTTCCGGTGACAGGCGAAGATGAAGTCGGGGTGTTAGCGGCAAATATCAACCGCATGGCGGAACAACTGCAAACCCAACTCGAACAACAGCAAAGCACTGTCGAAAGAGCCAATTTACTCACCGATCTAACCTTGCAAATTCGGCAGTCGCTTAACTTTCAAGATATTTTAGTTACTGCCGTGAGGGAAGTGCGGCGCGTCCTGAAAACAGAGCGCGTTGTCGTTTATTGCTTCGATCCTGACTGGCAGGGAAAAATTATTGCCGAGTCAGTAGCCCCTGGTTGGCAACAGTTAGTCGGGCAAACAATAGATGATAGCTGCTTTCGGGAAGGTTACGCCCAACAGTATCGCGAAGGTAGAGTGCGGGCGATCGACAATATTTATCAAGCTGGACTGGCAGCTTGTCATGTCAAACAGTTAGAAAAATTTGAAGTTAAGGCTACGTTAGTTGCGCCGCTGATTCGCGATCGCGAATTGTTAGGTTTACTCATTGCCCATCAATGTTCTAAATCGCGGATCTGGCAGCAAGCGGATATCGATTTATTTACCCAGTTAGCAACTCAAATTGGCTTTGCCCTCGATCAAGCTCATCTTTTAGAACAGGTAGAAGCTTCTCGCCAAAAAGCTGAAACGATTTCCCTCGACCAAAGACAACAAAAAGAAATTTTGCAGCAAAAACTCGTACAGTTGCTAGCCCAAATTGAAGGCACGGCAAGGGGAGATTTGACAGTCAGGGCAAACACAACCACTGGAGAAATCGGTACGGTAGCAGAATTTTTCAACGCCATTATCGAAAGCCTCAGACAATTAGTCGTGCAGGTGAAAAAAGCGGCAACACAAGTGAATATTTCGGTAGACGAAAACGCAGGCGCAATCCGCCAACTCGCCGACGAAGCACTCAAACAAGCCCAGGATATCGATCGCACCCTAGACTCAGTACAGCGCATGACTCATTCGATTCAAGCTGTAGCAGCTAGCGCCGATCGCGCCGCCGAAGTTGCTAGCATTGCTTTTAGCACGGCAGAGACTGGTGGCAAAGCAATGGATCGCACGGTACAGAGTATTTTGAGTTTGCGCGATACAGTGACAACAACCGCAATGCAAGCCAAGCAGTTAGGCGAATCGACTCAACAGATCTCTAAAGTCGTATCTTTAATCAATCACATCGCCCTGCAAACCAATGTTTTAGCCATTAATGCTAGCATCGAAGCCGGACGCGCCGGAGAAGCCGGACGGGGATTTACTGTCGTGGCAGAAGAAATCGGGCAACTCGCCGCCAAATCAGCCGCAGCCACGCAGGAAATCGAACAAATTGTCGAGAATATTCAAATGGAAACGAGCCATGTCGTGCGGACGATGGAAATCGGCAACCAGCAGGCGATCGCAGGCGCGAATTTTGTGGAAGATTCCAAACAAAGTTTGGGACGAATTTTAGAAGAATCGCATCAAATTTATCAATTGGTGCAATCGATTTCGCGTGCCACGATTTCCCAAGTCGAGACAGCACAAATGGTTACGGAATTGATGCAAGAAATTGCTGGTGTATCGGCAGGATCTTCCGAATACTCCCGTCAAATCTCCAATTCCCTACAACGCACCGTAGAAGTTGCCCAACAACTGCAAGTTTCAGTTGGCAAGTTTAAAGTTGGCGACGAAATGCGGGAATTGGGCAGGAAGAAAGCTGAAATAGTTGACGAGGATGAGACAGTTAAGGGAGAAGAGAGCTGGGGAGGATAAGGGAGACAAGGGAGACAAGGGAGACAAGGGAGACAAGGGAGAAGTCAAAATTTACCTCTTGCCTCTTACCAACAACCAACAACCAACAACTATCAACCATCAACCATCAACCATCAACCATCAACTAACCACTCCTCACCAAAATGTCTCAGGATAAAGAACGTGAAATTCAGCTCCAGTTTTTAGAAGAAGCCCAAGACCATTTGGATGCGATCGAGTCAAAGCTAATTGGAGTTAGCAGTCGTGTAGAACTGACGCGGCAAGAAGTCGATGCGATGCTGCGATCGGCACACTCGATTAAGGGTGGAGCGGCAATGATGGAATTTTCAACTCTGAGTCATTTAGCTCATCGCCTGGAAAACTTTTTTAAAGTCATCAGAACTCAGAAGCAGATTCAGCCAGAAGTGGAAAGGTTACTGTTGAGCGCTGTGGATTGTTTGCGCCACGTCGTCACGACAAATCGTCAGACAAACGTTGTAGACGAGCAATGGCAAACGAGTCAAGTTCAACCGTTATTCGAGCAGTTGCAACAAATACTGGGAGAACCAAGGGAAGAACAGGAAACAGTTACACCTCTGTCACCGCAGCAGGGATTAGAAACGATCCAAATGCTGTTTGAATCGGAAGTTGATGCTTATTTGCAGCAGCTAGAGACGATTTTGGCGCAAGAGGATAAGTCTAACTTGGGCGCAGAAGTTGTGACGATCGCCCAAGATTTAAGCGATTTAGGGGAAGTGCTAGAGCTACCAGAGTTTAACAGTTTGTGTAGCTCCGTAAAACAGCTATTAGCAACTCAACCCACACGGGAGGAAGAGATCGCCCAGGCAGCTTTGCAGGCGTGGCGGCGATCGCAAGCCGCAATTATGGCGGGACAATTACAGGGTTTACCCTCGACGCTCAATTTAGATGGTGTTGTAGAGGAAGTTGTCTCAAGTCCAAGTACTGCCGATCCTGCACCCGTTACAGATGCTAGTCCTGCCAGATTATCATCTCCGCTCGATCTCGCGCCGCCAGCCGAACTGAAGGAGACGCAGGAAAATACCGTTAGAGTTCCGCTCAAACAGCTAGAGCAACTCAACGATCTGTTTGGGGAGTTGACCATAGAACGCAGCGGACTCGACTTACAAATAGAGAGGTTGCGGAACTCCGTCAAAATTCTGGAACGGAAAGTGCGATCGCTGCAACAATCCCATCACCGTCGTCGGACTGCAACACTGCCACCGTCTCCATTTCCATCGGCTTTACCCACGACATCATCTTTATCGGAAGTTGCCTTTTCTCCTGACAGCAGCCAATTGCAGCCGAACACAACCCCGCGATCGCCTCAGCCAATGTCCCCACTGGATAGTGGTAATAATCTAGATGAGACAGCAGACGAGGCTTCGACAGAAGTAATGGCAAACATCGTGCAATTGCAAGAAGTGAGTGGAGATATCGATCTGTGCTTGCAGGAGACAGAGCAAATTGTTGGCGACCTCAACCGCACGGCAAAACAACTGCAATTTTGCATCAACCAACTGCGAATGCGTCCGTTTGCCGATCTGGTCGGGCGGTTTCCTAGAGCCTTGCGAGAATTGGCTTTACAGCACGGAAAAAATGTCGAACTGAAAATTCAAGGTGGCGATACCCCGATCGATCGCAGTATTTTAGAAGCCCTAAGCAACCCGCTGATGCATTTGTTGCGTAATGCCTTCGATCATGGTATAGAAGACCCTGAAACTCGCAAAGCTAGCGGCAAGCCGGAACAAGGTACGATTTCAATTGAAGCAACATATCGGGGCAATCAAGCTCTGATAATCTTTAAAGATGACGGGCGGGGGATTGCGCTCGATAAAGTCAGACAGCGGGCGCAACATCTAGGGCTCGATCGGGAGGCGATCGCCAATGCTAGCGATGAAGAAGTTTTAACCCTGATCTTCGAGCCTGGTTTTAGTACTGCCGATGAAGTCACTTCCTTGTCCGGTCGCGGTGTCGGGATGGATGTCGTCCGCACGAACCTGCGCCAAGTGCGCGGTGACATTAAAGTAGAAACCAAAGCAGGAGTGGGTACGACATTTACGATCGGCGTTCCCCTCACTTTATCGGTGGCACGGGTGCTATTGGTGGAAAGTCGGGGGATACTACTGGCTTTTCCTACCACGGCGATCGAAGAAATGCTCCTGCTCGATGTAGAACAAATATCTACAATCGAAGACAAACCACAACTGCACTGGAAAGAATACTCAGTCCCGCTGATTTATCTGGGCGATTGGCTGAAATTTCGTCGCCTGCAAAACGCTAACGAAGAAAGAACTCAGCCCCTGATGAGCGCACCAACAGTATTATTAATTGCTAATGGTAGCGATTGGGTTGGTTTGCAAGTAGACCGTTGTTGGGGCGAACAGGAAGTTGCCATCCGTCCGGTCGAAGGTAACATTCCCATGCCTCCTGGCTTCAACGGTTGTACGATTTTAGGCGATGGTAAAGTCGTTCCCTTAATTAACACCCCAGAGTTACTTTACTGGATTGCCACTAGCCAACACCCTGCCAGCTTAGAGCCAGAGGATCGCCATCGTGCAGCGGCAGAACTACAAAACCAACGCCCGACAATTTTAGTCGTCGATGACTCGATTAACGTCCGCCGCCTCTTATCTTTGACGCTAGAAAAAGCAGGATATCGAGTCGAACAAGGCAAAGACGGACTGGATGCTTTAGAAAAGTTGATGAGTGGTGCTCAAATTGCTGCCGTAGTTTGCGATATTGACATGCCTCGGCTCGATGGGTACGGTTTCTTAGCTAGGGTGAAATCCAATCCAGCTTTCCAACAGTTACCCATTGTCATGTTGACCTCTCGCAGTGGCATTAAAGAACGTCAACTGGCTTTAAACTTGGGTGCAACCGCCTTTTTCTGTAAGCCTTATGACAAGCAGCAATTGTCAGAAACGCTGGAGCGTTTGATAAATGGGGGGGGAGAAGAGAGCTGAGGAAGCAATTCAAAATTTAAAATTCAAAATTCAAAATTCAAATTTTCCCGACTTCTGTACGGGTGGGTTTTGGAAGAAGAGCGCTCGTCAAAGCCTGTAAATCCTTTGCCAAACCCGCCCCTACCTGTACGGGCGGGTTTTGGACAAAGATTTATTGTCACTAGCCGTGAATATAGCAATCCTATTTGATTCATGAACGTGGAGCAGGCTTCTAGCCTGTCGCAGGCTAGAAGCCTACTTTACAAATCATTTAGAACTGCTATATATCCCTCTTCTGTCAGAGTGGGGTGAAACCTTGATTTTTCGTTGGCTGAAACAACGTAAATGCGTCAAATTTTTCAAGGACAGACCAACCTCTGTCAATTAAGTGAGAACTTGGTTGATAAGTTGACTGGTTGATTTGGGAACCCCGTACCGTCATCTTTGATGCGGTGTCGGGAGGATGTCAGACCAAAGCAGAATTAATCGATCGCGAACGACAGTTCCACGAGGTGCAGCCAGAAGGCATTATTCTCAAGTTTGGTACGGTTGTGGGTTTTGTCGTCGGGGTAATTATTCTCTATCAAGTGCTTTATTCTGATGTCAAAATTTGCATACCTAAAATTCTCCCTTGTCCTCTTTATCGCTTTCTTCTCGACTCCCGACTCCCGACTCCCGACTCCCGACTCCCGACTCCCGCCAAAAGCCGCTCGATTTGCCGATTTATTTCATTTAATTCAAACCGTTGACTGGCTGAAATTTGGGCTTGATGGGCGATCGCACTAGCCATTTCAGACTGCTGGCGGCAAGTATTGATAATTTCTGCTAATTTCTGAGCATCTCCTGGTGGTACGAGCCAACCTGTTTTTCCCGTCTCTACCAGTTCCACTGCACCCCCAGCTTGGCTGGCTACGACTGGACGACCGCAAAGCATAGCTTCGACAATCACGCGCCCGAATGGTTCCGCCGCAATTGATGTGTGGGCAACTAAGTCACAGGCTGCCATTAATGACACGACATCGCTACGAAAGCCTAAAAATTGCACTCTTTGTTCTAGTCCTAACTCGGCAACTTGCTGGTGTAATTGTTGCTTGTAGTCCTGTTCGCCAAATAAAGCATCTCCAACAAATATTGCTGTCACTTCTGGCGGACACTGCGTCAGTGCTTCTAGAAGCACGTGCTGTCCTTTCCACGGTGCGAGTCGGCTGAAATGTCCGACAACAAACTTGCCTTCTAGCCCCAATTCTTGCCTTGTCTGAGCTACGGAATTTTCCTGTCGATACAACTGGGGGGCAAATCCGTTGTAGACAACACGAACGAGTTTGGGATTTCCCCCGGCGGCGAGGAAAGCTTTTTGACTTGCCTGGGAGTTAGCAATGACTAACGAGGCACGATTTGCCAAAGTTACAGCTAAACGCAGGTTAGTGCGGCTAAAATGCTCGGTTGAGAGAATGTCATGTAGGTGATATACCAAAGGGCGGCGACTGAGGAGGGATGCGATCGCTCCTACCACCAGTGCTTTTTGCGTATTGGCGTAGATGATGTCATACTCGCGGGCAATTTTGGCAACGCGGGTAATCAAAGGCAGCAACTGACCCAGGCTACTCGCGCCTTGGAGCAACCCACTGTCTTTACTCACTTGTAGCGATCGCCCAGTTAGCACCTGCACGGGAATTTCGTGCTGTTGGAGTAAATCTTTAAACCCACCATCGGCGAACAAACCAACTAAACAGCGATCGCGATATGGTTTAACAATATCCAACAGACAAAGCTCCGCCCCTCCTGGCTTGCCACTTTGATCGAGGAATAGGATTTTCATACGAATTGGTAATGGGTAGTTGGTAATTGGTAGTTGGTTGTTAATTACCATCAACTATCAACCATCAACTATTAACCATTTCCCCAAACTTTTTTCAGCTCAACTCCTTGTTCTCTAGAGTAGGCTCCATAGCCATAAGAAACGTTACTCACGCCATTTGCCACCACTCCAATCACGTTAAGCTTTCTCAGCATAGCGTTGGCTTGTACTAACTCTGTCTTCTTCACCATGCCAACGCGAGAAACTAGCACGACACCAGTACAGCAAGAAGCAGCAATCATCGCATCTACCATACCCAGTAAAGGTGGAGCATCGAGTAAAATCAAATCGTAATTTTGCTCGAATCCTGCCATCAACTCTCGCATTCTTTGCGAGCTGAGTAGGTTGGCTGGGTCTTCTGGCTGTGGTCCAGCAGTCAAAATGTCTATGTAGGAGCCAGAAGACTGAATTGCATTATGAATCGGCAGCGTGGCATCGCTGCTCAACAAGGTAGACAGTCCGTAATCGTTGGGCAAATTCAGGATTTGATGTAAACTCGGACGGCGCAAGTCGGTATCGATCAACAACACACGCTGATGTAGCCGTGCCGCACTTAAAGCTAGACCCAAGGCTAAAGTAGATTTACCCTCACCTGCTACGGCGGAAGTTACCACCAAAGATTTGAATGCAGCCATTTCGTTCATCAACTGGAGATTGCGATAAATCAAATCCAGCGATTCCCATGATGGGGGCCAATTTCGTACTTGTACCGTCCAGGGCGACAGATGCAGCGGCTTGCCAAAAGGCAAACTGACTTCTGGTTGTGCCACTCTGCCTCTGGGCAATTCTGGAGTCATTCCCAGCAAGGGTAGCTCGAATTGTCTCTCCAAGTCTTCGGAACTGTGGACGGAATCATCGACGGCATCGCGCAAGAAGGCGGCTAAACTACCCAGCATCAACCCCGCAACTAGACCCAACAACAAGTTCAGCTTCAAGTTGGGACCAACTTTCAATCCTAGACGTGGTTCTTCCAAAGCTTGCCAGTCAAATCCACCTCTAGCAATTTCTAAACTTAATTCTTGCTGCGCTCTCAACAGCTGCTGGAGTTTATCGCGATTAATTTGGACGAAGGGAACTAGACGGTTGTATTCTGCCAATAGCACTGGGAAGCGCTTGAGATCGCTACGTAGCTTCTGCTGTGTTTGCGCTAGACTGTTATCCCGCGCCCGCATCGCATTCATGTTTGTCTGTACTTCGATCAATTGACCTGCAAGGTTGAGGTCGAGCGCTCCTAATTGTCCTTGCTGGAGAATACCATCTGCCGCATTACCAGCTGCTGCTGCTTGGGATGCTTGTCCCTCACCCAGAACTCGTCCGCCTTCCTGCTTCATCATGCTCAGCAGGTTTTGCCGTTGTTCGAGTAATTTTTTCACGTTAGGGTCTTCATCGGTGAAGACAACCCGCCGCTGTGATAGGGCGAGTTCCGTTCTCTGCAACTCGTTGAGTAGGGTTTGATAGCGCGATGATTGGCTCAAGCGGGAAGCAACTAGCGCTTGTTGCGGAGAACGAGCGAGTTGCTGTTGCAGTTGACCGTAGCGTGCTTGCAAGTCATTATACTGGGCGCGGATGACTTCGCGTTCCTGCGCGATCGCATTTAACGAGTTATTGACTGTCGCCGCTTGTTGCTCTGGATCGATCAGGTTATTATTTTTGCGAAACTCTTCTAATTTATTCTCTGCTTGATCGACTGTTTTAGTCACGGCAGGGATTTGTTCGTTAATAAACTTCAAACCCTTTTTCAACCGCTGCTCTTGTTGTTCGCGATTATAAATTTGATAAACTGTATGGACGGCTTTCAGGACTTTTTGTGCTTTAATCGGATCGTTTGCTGTATAAGTCGCCTCGACGATCTTAGTATTGGCTTTTTCTTCAACAACTTGTTTTAGTACTAAGTTTTTCTTCACCTCCGCCACTGTAAGCGTAGGATATTCGGAGCGGAGAATATCGACTGCCCTTTGAATCAGCAGCGAACTACGCATGACGTTAATTTGCGTGGCATAGTCGTCAATCGTGACTCCAGAATCAGCATACTGCTCGCCTTGTCTCGGGGTCGTGCCATCTTTCTTCCCCTGATAATTCGGCTCGATCAGTAACTGCATCTCGCTCTGATATGTAGGCTTGGAGATTAAGGTAAACACAGTGGCAATTGTCAACACCGCTCCCATAACCCCCAGCAGCCAGTAGCGACGGCGCATCAAAACTGCTAACAACTGCCCGTAACCACCGTCTGATTCTTCGACGGTCATGGGCATATTACTTTCATTTACTCTAACCATGCCTAGCACTCCAAACAGTCTACAACGATCCTAATGAACTTATGCAATGCTACTCACCGTATCGGCGATCGCCCGTTCAACTTTGCTAAAAAACGCTTGTTCTGAAAAATGACTCAGGGCGTGATGGCGAATTTTGCCGTAGTCCCACTGAATTTCTTTGGCAGCAAGCAAAGCATTTTGGATTGCATCTGGCGATTGTCTGTAAAAGAATACTCCTGTATGTCCTGGAATTTGAGTGTCTATGACTCCTCCCGCGCCATAAGCAATCACGGGCGTACCGCTGGCATTTGCTTCTACTGGTACTAGCCCATAATCTTCTAAAGCCGCAACAACAACAGAGCAAGCTTTTGACATTAAATATTTTCGTTCGGCATCGCTGACATGTCCTAAAAATCTGACGTTCTTCAGCGCTTTTGACTCTAGCCGTTGGCGTTCTGGTCCATCGCCAATGATGACTAAAGGTAATCCCAGCCAGTTAAATGCTTCCACAATTACGTCAATTCGTTTGTAACTGATTAGACGAGCTGAAGCTAAATAAAAATTTTCCTTGTCATTAGAAAAAGTAAAGTTACCGCTATTAATTGGGTAGTTAATCACCAGTGCTGGTTTGCTATAGTGCTGGTTAATTCGCCGAGCTACGATACTAGAGTTAGCGATATAAAGGTCGGGTTCTTGAGCATAAATTCGGTCAACCTCTCGCATTTTGCGAAAGATCATTTCAATTAACGGATAGAAATAATGATAGTCCCCATACTCTCTCAAGTAAGTTTTTGTATCCCACAAAAACCGAGTCACGTTATGGCAAAAGCAAATGTGTTGCGCTCCCTTCCTCTTCTTCACAGCTTTAGCAAAGCTACTGCTGCTACTAATAATGAGGTCGTAATCCTGCAAATCCAGAGAGCGAAAAGCAGGGAAATAGAGAGGAGCCAGCATTCGGAAATATTTTGCTGCACCTGGGATTTTTTGTAATCCTGTCGTGTGAACTATACGGTTACCTAAATCGACAGTTTGTTCGGGATCGTATACAGAAGTAAAGATGTCTGCCTCGGGATAGCGTTGACAAAGCAGTTCAAAAACTCGCTCTGCGCCACCTCTTTGCGTTAGATAATCGTGAACTAGGGCTATCTTCATGAAAAAATAATAGAAGTTTATTTAGTAGAGTCAAACTTTAGGAACAGGCATTATTACAATTCATCTGTTGAATCCGCGAACGTACAAATCACTATGTCTCCAGAGATAGTACTTGTTGGTAGGCGCTGGCATTTGCGTAGATACACTGAAAATATAGGTAAACAGAAATTATTATACTCAACTTGTTATCGAGAACCGATGGAATCGCATACCTAGCTGAGAAAATTTACCTAAACTTTAAATAATTGAGCAATGGAAGCACTAGCAAAAAATGAATCTTATTCGAGGGAGAATCGCAGTTCGCGTTCTGCATTCAATTGGACTTGACGCATTCACAGAGGAATTAGTTGCATTGAATACAGGATTCACAACGTATTGGCAGAATTACTGAAACTAAAATCGGGGTTCATGCTTTGCTCATATTTTTCGGTCAATCCAAATCGAATCTATAAGTTGGGTAGAATCGTTGACATCAAGCGAACTCAACTGAGGTAACAGTTCGTACCGAGTTGGAAAAGCCAGTAAATTATGACTTTCCGTATGCTAGGATGAGAAACTAAACTTTAAATCAAATTCGCAATTGGCAAGAGTTTAGCCTTGACCAATCGATTATAGGTCTAGTTCTAGGCAATGTTTTGAAAATAGTTTGGAATCAGCTTGCCTATTCTTTAGAAGTTACTTCAGGCTGTAAATTATTCCCTCCGTGTTGCTTGGCATAGACTGTTCTACTATGGCAACAAGCAGAGCTTCAGGCGTTATTTCATGCATCTCATGCATCGCTGCTTATGTCTCAGCCACTTTCGGATCGTTTCGCGATCGCCTCAGCCCAAAAATTACTGGAAACTTTCAGTTGTTTGGAAGTTAAACCGGTAGAATCGGCAGCAGAAGCCGCCCAGTTGCAACAAGCATTAATACTACTAAGCACGCAAGCAGATTTCGTCAACTTCGGAATTTGTGCCGACACGCCAGAGCAGGGGCTAGCAGCATTAGCATCCTATGCCAAAGCTTTAGGATATACAGTCGCCATCGCTCCTCATGATTTAGCTGCGGCGATCGCTCCAGTATATATTAAATTTAACGGTCAAAGACAGACGTACTACCTCGACTCCTACACGGGTACGTATCGCGGCGTGCTGGTATCCTATCATTCATTGGTAGAAGAATCAGTCAACGGTACTTACGGTTATTTACCGTTGGATTTGTTTCAGTGACCAGTTATCAGTTATCAGTAAGAGCGTGAAGGGTGAGTGGGTAATGGGTAATGGGTAATGGGTAGTTGGTGGTTGACAGTTCTTGCTCCCTTGCCCCTCTGCTCCCTTGCCCCTCTGCTTCCTTGTCCCCCTTGTCTCCCTTCGCCCCCTAATCCCCACTCCCTTCGGTCGTGGGGAAGAGCGAGTTCCCCCTTGTCTCCCTTGTCCCCTCTACAATGGGTAAATACCGATACATTTTGTTTAATAAACCCTACGGGGTGTTGAGCCAGTTTAGCGATGGCGATCGCGCTGGCGAACGGCGCACGCTTAAAGATTACATTCCCATTCCCAAAGTTTATCCTGTCGGTCGCCTCGACTGGGATAGCGAGGGATTGATGCTACTAACCGATCGCGGACAACTTCAACATCGACTTGCCGATCCTAAATTTGGACATAGCCGCACTTATTGGGCGCAAGTAGAACGAATTCCAAATGCATCAGCGATTCAGCAGTTAGAACAAGGAGTGATAATTGAGAATTATCGAACTCGACCAGCCAAAGTTAAACTGCTAGAACCCGAACCAACCTTACCACCAAGAAATCCGCCAATTCGCGATCGCAAAAGCGTGCCTACAGCATGGTTAGAACTAGTCTTGACAGAAGGTAAAAACCGCCAAGTAAGGCGAATGACAGCGAAAGTAGGATTTCCCACCTTACGCTTAATAAGAGTGGCGATCGCTCACCTACACATAGGAGATCTGCCACCCGGTCAATGGCGCGATTTGACTTCTCAGGAACTGGAATTACTTTTAAAAAGTGTAGGGTGTGGGATGTAGGGACAAGGAGGACAAGAAGACTTGGGGGAATTTAGATATATTCTTCTCATTCTGGCTCCTGACTCCTGACTCCTGACTCCTGTTCGCTAATAACTGATAACTGCTAAGCTGAACAAAGTATTGATTTTTTAAGCCTCGTAGCTCTACTTGGGTATATCCTGCTATTATCTATAGCTCGAACTATTCCTGAGTAGGGAAAAGTGACTTGTGATGACTTGGATGGGTAGCCAGTTTTCTGCCGTCATCGGGGTTAAAACGGCTCCTAAAATGGGAAGACAAGGAAGTTAAAGATGCTGATTTGCCCCCAGTGTCAGAGCGAAAATGCCAATACCAACAAGTTTTGTCAAGGTTGTGGTACTCCCCTGACCTTCAAGTTTTGTCCTGAGTGCGGGACTCAGGTGGCTTTAAATGCAAAATTATGCCACAACTGCGGCGCTCAAACGGGGACGGTGTGGTGGGCGATCGTGATGGGAGTTGTAGAGACGCAGGAAGGTTCGCCTGTTAGCAACTCAGGAGTCGTAGAAGTGCTGGACGTAGCAGGAGAACCAAAAACTGTAGAATCGCTCCCCAGCAGTATATCTCAGCAGAAATCAGAGGGAACTGCACCGCCTGCTCCCTTGGCTCTCTCACTTACCACTCACCACTCACCACTCACCACTTCTGCTTTACCAGCAGGAGCTTATTTAGATCTACAGCAGCGCTATCAGTTGCTCGATCCGTTGGAAATGCCTTTGAATCCAAGCGATCGCGTAGAGACGCAAGTGAGAGTCCTAGACTGCCAGCCATTTCAACTATCGCCCTTAGAAGCAGGCGCAAACGTGATGGTGGCGCAATCAATTCCCGCGATCGCCAAAACCTACATTGCCCTCAACTCTAGATTTGGGGAAAAATATCGTCAAAAGCTACCGAAAATCCACGATGCTTGGCAGCAGGGAAACCAGCAAGTGATCCTGATTGCCGATCGCTCCGATTGGCAAGACCTAATGCAGATGTGGCACGAACGCAGCACGACTCCAATACAGATTATGCAGTGGTTTGAGGATATGGTACGGCTGTGGCACGAACTGGAGCCTTGGCATTGTCGCCAAAGTCTATTGGAGCTATCTAACTTGCGCGTGGATGCGACTGGGAGTCTTGGATTGCAACGCTTGTATCCCGATCCACCTCAAGAAAATTTAACCTTGCAAGATTTGGGGCAGATTTGGCAGCAGTTATTTCAAGAATCTCAACGCACTAAATTTGGTTCCTTGGTAGAGCTATTGTTGGATTTAACTGCGGGCGACATCCAGACAACAGATGAGCTACAATCGCGCCTGCAAGCTACGAGTAGTGAATTACAATTAGATGCGATCGACGCACCTTATTCTCCTTCAGTATTGAATACACAGGAGGCAGCTGCCGATCGAGGAAAAGTTGGAGTAACTTTAAATAACTCTGCTGCACCAACTGTTATTCAAATGAACGAATCTCAAGAGAATTTTATGAAAAGCGAGGAGTTACCGACTTTAGTGCTGCCAATGCATTTGGTTAGCATTGAGGATGCGGGTAACACTGATGTCGGTCGTCAAAGGCATCATAACGAGGATTGTTTTGGTATCATCACCAAAGTTGATAAATACGTGTTTCCTAGCGATCGCACGATTGAGGCACAAGGTATTTATATTCTTTGTGATGGCATGGGCGGACACGCTGGCGGTGAGGTAGCCAGTGCGTTAGCAGTGAAGAAGCTACAAGAATACTTTCACGCTAATTGGCAACCGTACCAAGCTTTACCCAATGAAGCTTCCATCCGCGAGGCAATTCGCATTGCCAATCAAGGAATTTTTGACCTCAACCAGCAGGATGCCCGTTCGGGTGTCGGACGGATGGGAACGACTTTGGTACTCGTTCTCGTCCGCAACAATCAAATGA
The DNA here is from genome assembly GCF_000317125.1 of Chroococcidiopsis thermalis PCC 7203. Classification (GTDB taxonomy): domain Bacteria; phylum Cyanobacteriota; class Cyanobacteriia; order Cyanobacteriales; family Chroococcidiopsidaceae; genus Chroococcidiopsis; species Chroococcidiopsis thermalis. The sequence goes on along the minus strand of NC_019695.1, from coordinate 2,570,166 downwards.
CTGTAGCTCACGTTGGCGATAGCCGTCTCTATAGCTTCAGCCGCAAGCGCGGATTAGAGCAAGTCACCTTGGATCATGAAGTGGGACAGCGAGAGATTCTGCGGGGCGTGGAACCAGCGATCGCCTATGCCCGTCCTGATGCATACCAGCTGACACAAGCATTGGGTCCAAGGGACGAAAATTATGTCAATCCTGATGTCAGCTTTGTGGAATTGAATGAAGACACTCTGTTGATATTAGTATCGGATGGAGTTTCAGATAATGGGCTACTAGAGCAACATTGGGAAACCCATATCGAACCATTACTTAACACGGGCGCTAGCTTAGAACGAGGTGTGAGCGAATTGATTGAATTAGCTAATCAGTACAACGGGCATGACAATATTACCGTTGTCTTAGTACGGCTGAAAGTGCGCCCGAAGTTGGAGCATTAATCGTGTGGTCACGCTATATCTGCTACATCCAGAACAATCCAAACCCCTGCAACAATGGCAATTCGAGGATGCGTCAATCGTCCGTATCGGTCGCGCCCCTGACAACGATGTAGTTTTGGCAGATCCCCTAGTTTCCCGCCATCATTTACTGCTCCAGCGGCAAAATGGAGAAGATTCATCGAGTCATGTTTGGCAGCTGATCAATCAGGGGACGAATGGGACTTTTCTGGATGGCGTGTTAGTCTCCCAAAGCGCGATCGTCGATGGGTCGATAATTCAACTAGCAAAAGGCGGACCTACTCTCAGGTTTCAATTTCAATCTCCCAGTACCAGAGCGGGGGAGCAGGGGGGCAAGCGAGCAGGGGAGAAGACTTGCACTCATGATGGTAATTCGCCACAGAACCTATTCTGCATTCACTGCGGTCAGCCCCTTTCAGTACAGCAAACGATTCACCAGTATCAAGTGCTACGTATTTTAGGACAGGGAGGAATGGGAACGACATATCTTGCTTGGAATCCCAGCCAGAAAAAGCCTCTGGGGAACAATTCAACTCGCAAGTCTCAACCTCAATTACTCGTCCTGAAGGAAATGAATGCTGAAATTGCCAAGGTTGCCAAGGCTCAAGAACTGTTTGAGCGGGAAGCTAATGCCCTGAAGCATCTAAACCATGTAGGAATTCCCAAATATTACGATTTTTTCGTCGAAGATGGGAAGAAATACTTAGCGATGGAACTAATTCACGGTCAAAATTTAGAACAGATAATTTATAAATACGGTCCTGTCACCCCAGCAAAAGCGATTGGTTGGATGCTGCAAGCGTGTGAAATTTTAGACTACATTCACAGCCAAGAGCCACCGCTAATTCACCGCGATATTAAACCCGCTAATTTGATGTTGCGATCGCTCGATCATCGGATTGTGGTGCTAGATTTTGGTGCGGTAAAAACGGGTGGAACCGCTTTTGTGACGCGGATTGGGGCTGAGGGATATTGCGCTCCCGAACAAGAACGCGGACATCCATTAATTCAGTCTGACCTTTACGCGATCGGACCTACTTTAATTTTTTTGTTAACAGGTGAAGCGCCGTATAAATTTTATCGTCCTAGTAGTAAAGGTTATCAATTTCAGTTGGATAGCATCCCAACTGTCACTCCCGAATTGCAGGCTGTCATCACACGGGTGACAGAGACTAAACCTAGCGATCGCTATGCCACGGCTAAAGAACTGGCAATAGCACTGAGCGAGTGTCACTGATTTAGGATGCACGTACAAAATAAGTCCGTTGGCGCAGACTGGATAGTAAGGTAGCCTACGCAGGTAGGCTTTGTTTGTATGCGCCTCAGACCTAATCGTCTGAGGGCAAATTTCATTGCGGACAGATCTATTCTTCGTCCCAAGCTTCTACCGATAGCAGTTCGCTGACGGGATCTTGCATGGAAAAGCCGAAATCCGTTAATTCCTGCTTCCAATAAGACCATTCATTACCAAATACGAGGGCAATCTTCCAGATACTATCTGTTGGTCTAACAATTTTGGATTCTACGAGCGAACGGATCTGGTGCTGGAACTTCACCATTGGGTGAATAACAGGCTGAGCCATAAGTTTTACTTAGATTTTCGATTGAGTTTGCTAAATACCTAACCTGAAACGCTTCCGAATTTTGATTAACACCGATGCGTGGAGTTTTTCTTCGGCGCAGAAGCAATTCTCTACTCTTGTACTCTACCACAAATGATTTGGCAAGTACCTTGACAATTGTTATTGGTTCGGGAATTACTACTGTGCCAGTTGAGTAACTGGAATGCAGGGAAGTGAAATTGGACGCTAAAAGCGATTGGGTTTTCTTAGCTATGTAAAATATGATAACAATAATTGCTGCTCTGTGATGCAGTACGGTTAATTAGTATTAGGCGATCGCCCCCAACTTAGACAAAAATTCGCTGTAAATTTAACACGAAACCGGGCAGCACATCTTCACCAGATAAAGTTAAAGGAGCTAGCAAAACTTCTACCGGTTGTCCCAGACGATAGATTTCAACTTGACGATCTTGAGGATTAATTAACCAACCCAAACGCGCACCATTATCCATATATTCCTGCATTTTAATTTGCAGATCTTCCAGAGCATCAGTGGGGGAGCGCAACTCGACTACAAAGTCAGGACATAGGGGAACGTAACCATCTTGCTGCTGTTGGCTCAAAGCATCCCAGCGCCGTCTTTCTACCCAAGAGGCATCAGGAGAACGTTTTGCACCATTTGGCAGCACGAACAAGACGTTGGAATCAAATCCTTCTCCCAAATTCAAGTTTGCTTCTACCCATGTATCTAATTGTCCAGTTATACTCCGATTCTTGCGGCTAGATGTTCCTCCTGTGGGTGGCACAACAATTAAATCTCCTGCTGCCGTTTGTTCAAAATTCCACTCTGGATTAGCTCGAACGATGCGATCGAACTCTGCATCCGAGAGTTTTAATGAATTTATCATCAGGCTGCTGTTCATTGCTGTGTTAAATCTACAGGCAATTCTTTTAATTCAAATGTATCATTGACTGGCGATCGCAGAATTCTAGTTTTGTTCGGTTGCGATCGCGTATTCTTTTTATATGCGATCGCAATTCTTTCTATGAAACTTGCTATATTTAGCTACAAGGGCAAACTGATAAAACCTCACCTCAATTATTTTCTCTCATATCATCGTCCAAAATTGCTTCAATATCTCTGGCACTATGAATGACTCGAAGAATTTCGATTCCTGAGTCACTAGTTAGTAATTCTCTCACGCACGGTTTGGCGAATGTCTTGCCAATCTTGAGCAGTAATCGGAGTTTCTTGACCAGAGGCTAGACCCTCCAATAATAAAGCTTCCAAACGCTCTTGGGCTTTACGCTCTCGATCTTGGCGCACTAATTCGCGAAAATACTCGCTAATTGTACTATAGCTACCGTTTGCTACTTGTTCTTCAACATAGGCTCGCATAGCATCAGGTAATGAGATATTGATGCTTTTCACAAGATTCCCCTAATTAACTTCTCTCTATATTTTGACAATTCTTGCCATTTCTTGTCACTACATATTTTTAGGCACGATCGTCATTAAGTACTCTTTAAGCAACTTGCTACATTGAACTGCAAACGCGAGTTGATAAGAAGCCACTGTTGTAGCAGAGTGCGATCGCACCTTCTCTGTAGAATGCATCTTTTTCTTAAACAAGTATTAAGTATTGAAGTCTCTTCCCGTAGAATTACTGAATTATGACTTTGTAATTGGTAAATAGATTGAATCTCTCCGTAAAATTGCGCTTGAGTAACCCCAGAAGGTAGCGTTAAATAGCTATGTCAGGGTGCTAAATCTACTTAAGTGCAAATACTTTGTAATTAATAGTAATGGAGGCGATCGCTCTTACATGAGAAGTGGGTAATTTAGAGCTATCCTTTACCCACGGTTTTTATATGCCTAAAAGACGAATCGAACGGATAGCTGCTGTTATATCAATTGTCTCATTCGGTGGCTCGATGATTTTTGGAGCTGTGCAGGCTGTTAGTAGCGGGTTGAATCAGGCTGAAGTCATTCCTCAGCCAACTGCTGCGGCTAAGCCATCTCCGGTATCGTTACCAAATTCAAAAATGCAAGCTCAAGCACGGGAGTATGAAATTGTTCTAAAAAGCGAACCAAATAATCAAATTGCGTTAGAAGGATTAGTGGATGTTAGACTTCAGATGCAAGATCGTCAAGCTGCTATACAACCTTTGGAAAAGCTAGTTAAACTTAATCCCAGCAAACAAGAGTATAAAACTTTATTAGCTCAAGTAAAGCAGGAGGTTAGTAAAAAAGTTAAAAGTTAAAAGGCAAAAGTTAAAAAAGTAAATTTCATAGACATTAGTATTTTTAGATGCTGCAAAGGTAAAAGTTAGATTGTATAATAGCTCCATCCTCAACGTATTTAGAAGTATTTAATCTTTTTGAGGAAGTTGAACTGATAATCCTCCTTGAGGTGTAACGGTTACTCGTCCTCCTAAAGCCTGAATTTTACTTATTGCTAATTTGCGAGTGCGATCGTCGATCGCGTTGTTAAAAACCATTACCCATGCACTAACTTTAGCCGATTTACTTAAAGGATTTGTTTCTAGGAATTTAGCTGTTTGACGAGAAATAGCAAGGACGCTTTTGCTTTCTTCATCTGAATAGTGACTTGCCCAATTTGCTGCTATTTCAAATGATTTTTTTGCAGATGTGGCGTTATCCGTAAATAATAATTCGTTCATTCCTTTGTAACGCCAGACGTAGTAAGATTTAGGGGGAAATTGAGCCGACATATGTTTTAATCCTTTTTCCATCAAGGCTATTGTTCTTTCTGGCATTCCAGCATACATAGTTGTACTACCTGAAAGGAAAGGGTAAGCATGGAGAAAATAAGGATCGCGATTGATGACGACTTCAAAAAATTCGGGACTGAGGCTATAACCAGTTTTATCGCGAACTGTGTCATCGCCGAAATAAATCAGAAAGTTAATGAACGTCCAATTAGAGACTAAGTTATTAAATCCAAAGCTAGGTAGTTTACGTAAGACTTGGAGACGTTGTTTTTCTACTTCTAGCTCTTGATTGAGTTGTGCTACTGAGTTATTTTGTGCTTTGCTAGTCAGTTTGTTTAGCTGGGGTAACTGTAAAGCACTAATTGCGATCGCGCTTAATATGATTGCGATCGGCGTGCCTGGAAATCGAGTTAGGTTCTGACGAGGTGAAGTAATCATTTTTACTTGGTTTTCAGTAATTAAGTTTATATATTTAGATCTGTTTTAGCACAAATATTAAAGTTTTAAACTTATGGAGCTGATTGTTAAATCGTGTTGTGGCTGGAGATACTACAGCTCTATCTAAAAGTTATGTAAACAGAATTGATAAACGCGATCGTTCCTCGCACAGAAATGGGTAGCTTAAAAATGTTCCTTTTGTAGAGCCTATCTGAAAGACTAATAGAGCTTGCCGCTATATCAATAAAGTTTGCTTACGCGAGCTAGCGAATCAGATATCTTCTTATACCTTACATTCAAAGATATACTCGTTCGGTCCACATCAGTAGTTTTCTCTAGTTTTTTCGTTAGTTAATTGTGAGAAAAACCTATGAAAAGAGCATTCATTTGTGGAATTTCCGGTCAAGACGGAGCCTATTTAGCACAGTTACTTTTAAATAAAGGTTATGTTGTTTACGGTAGCTCTCGCGATGCTCAGGTATCTTCTTTTCAGAATTTAGTTAATTTAGGTATTAAAGAGCAGGTAAGGTTAGTGTCAGTTGCTCTAAATGACTTTCGTAGCGTTTTACAAGTACTGACTAAAATACAACCTCATGAGGTTTATAATTTAGCTGGTCAGAGTTCGGTTGGTCTTTCCTTCGAGCAGCCAGTTGAAACTTTGGAGAGTATTGCTACTGGAACGCTAAATTTACTAGAAGCAATCCGGTTTACTAATCTGCCAATTAAACTTTATAATGCTAGCTCCAGCGAGTGTTTTGGCGATACTCGCGAACTTGCAGCAGATGAAAATACTCCCTTTCGTCCCAGGAGTCCCTATGCAGTAGCAAAATCGGCTGCTTTTTGGGAGGTGGCTAACTATCGCGAAGCTTATGAAATATTTGCTTGCTCAGGTATTTTATTCAACCATGAGTCTCCACTGCGACACGAACGTTTCGTTACAAAAAAGATTGTTGCAGCGGTTTGCCGTATTGCTGAAGGTAGTAAAGAAAAGCTCCATCTAGGAGATATTTCTGTTCAAAGGGATTGGGGATGGGCTGCTGAATACGTTGAGGCAATGCATTTGATGTTACAAAAAGATCGACCAGATGATTATGTTATTGCTACTGGAGAGACTAACAAATTAGAAGATTTTGTAGCAGAAGCTTTTGCTTGTGTTAATTTGGACTGGCGTGAATATATCGTTACGAGTGCAAATTTATTACGCCCAACTGATATTGCGGTCGGGAGAGCCAATCCAGGTAAAGCAAGAGAAAAACTAAACTGGCAGGCACGTTACAAAATGCGCGACGTTGTGCGAATGATGGTGCAGACACAGATGGAAGAAAATAAGATAAATGGTTTAATGCAACCTGTTGGAGTTATTTTAACTAATTAACTTCTGAAAAACAAAAGTCTAAAAGATAGGCTTTTAGACTAAAATAATATATTTTTAGTATATATAATAATAGGTAAGAAGATAAAACTCAATTATAAACACATCTATACCATACTTAGCAGCCTTCGGTAACGGTATAAAATGAATTCATGACAATATTTTAGGGTGAGTTTTCTATGAAGGTTTTTTACGATATATCAGTACTTGGATTGGGTCAATACAATCCCCTGGCTCGAACTGGCGTTGCTAGAGTTGTTGAAAATGTAGCTTATGGTTTAGCTTATGCAAGCGAGTGCGATTTAGTTTTTTGCGAGAGCCTTTCTTTTCAAATTTTGAAAGCGTGCTTAGAATATCTTAACTCAAATCTAAAACTCAAAAAGATACCATTTTCTCATTCAAGTTTTGCAACTATATTTTATAGTAAGTTAATCGAACTGAATGCCATGCTTGCTCTGACTAGCAAGGTTCCAACTAAGGATATCGCTCAATTAGAAAATAATAATTTAGTTAATGATTTAAAGCATCATTTAGAAATAGCTACTGAGATAATTGAAAACTATCCTTACTCTCTTAATCCTTTATTTTTAGGTGAATCAGACATATTTCATGCTACTTTTTATCCAATACCAGAGCGAATCAGACAAGTAAAAAATATAACTAAGTTTTTAACCGTTTATGACCTAATTCCAATTTTGTACCCACATTTCTTTAAAGGAGAATATGAATCACGTAGGAATACAAACACTATAAATAGCTTGTCTTCAGAAGACTGGGCGATTTGTATCTCAGAAGCTACTAAAAATGATTTATGTAATTATTCCAAACAAATCGATCCTTCGAGAGTGTTCGTGGCTCATTTGGCAGCAGACTCAAATATGTTTTATCCATGTCACAACTCTAAGAAAATAAGTGAAGTTAGAAAAACATATAAAATTCCTGAAGGATTTTATTTATTAGGATTGAGTACGTTAGAACCTAGGAAAAACATCGATCATATTATTCGAGCTTTTGCTAGAGTTATTCAAGAAACTAATATAAAAGATTTATTTCTTGTTTTAGTAGGTAATCAAGGTTGGAATTATGAAAAAATTTTAGAAGAACTTTCTAATCAAAGTTTATTAAGAAATCGGATAATTCTCACGGGGCGTGTGGAAGATGAGGATTTAGCAGCTTTGTATAGTGGAGCAATAGCATTTGTCTATCCGTCTTTTTATGAAGGTTTTGGTCTACCACCACTAGAGGCAATGCAGTGCGGTATTCCAGTTATTACTTCAAATACATCTTCTCTACCTGAAGTGATGGGTGATGCCGGAATCATGCTCGATCCTAAAGACATTGATGGGCTTTGCCATAGCATTCTAGAGATTTACAATAGTCCATCTTTAAGAGCAGCAATGTCTTTGCAGTCACTGAAACAGGCAAAAGAATTCAGTTGGAATAAGTGTACTAGAGAAACAATTGCTGCATATAAAACAGCTTTATCGCTAAACAGATGAATATGAGCAAGCATATTTTATTATCTACAGATGATCCTGGAATTGGTGGGGTAGCACAATATAATCGAGCAATTATATGTGGATTAGCAGCATTAGGTTATCGAGTAACTGTACAAATTACTACTGATAAAAACTCGATTGCTAACTTTGAAAAATTAGGCTTTCAAAACCTTTGGTTAGATAACGAAAACATTAAAGATATCCCCTGTCATTTAGCAGAATTAAACTTATTAGACAAGCCAGATATAATTCTTTGTAGCAATAGTTGTCTGCTATCTAATATGGTAGTCAAGCAGACCGCAATTGAATGGGGAATACCCTATATCATAGTTGAGAACTTTGTTGAGCCTTATTTAGCAGAACGTTACCCTACATCCTTAGACATACTAGGTCATCACTATATGCACGCTAGGGCAGTGGTAGCAGTATCTGAAAACGATTTAAGTCTGTTACATAAGTTTTTTAGACTTCCAAAAGATAAGGGAAATGTAATTTATTATGGACGACCTTCAAAATATTTTACGCCTCGTGATTTACATGTACGCGAACGGCTGCGCCGAGAGTTCGGCATTCCTCAAGATGCTGTAGTTTGTTTTACAGCAGGTCGCTTAGAAGTTCGTAAAGGCTATCATTATCTGCTAGAAGCAATTGAGCAACTTAAAAGAAACCCTGGGTGGGAGCGGCTTTACTTTGTTTGGGCTGGTGGCGGGATTGAGGCAGAATTTGAAACGCAGCTTAAAGACACAGTTGAGCAACTAGAAATAGCAGACAAGGTTAAGTTTCTAGGGCAGATTTCTAATGTCTTAGATTGGCTTAATACCTCTGATATTTTTGTTTTACCTTCGCTATTAGAAGCATTTGGGATATCCATTGCAGAGGCGATGGCAAAGGGATTACCAGCTATTGCTTCAGCAGTCGGCGGCATCCCAGAAGTATTAGGTAACACTGGAAAATTGTTACCAGATCCTAAGATTTCTTCACACGCTACGGTTAGAGATTTAGTTAAAGCGATCCGAGCTTGGTCTTTAAACCCAGAATTACGCTACTCTATTGGTGAAGCTTGCCGACAACGAGCATATGAGATGTTTAGGGAAGAGCGAATGATCGAGGAGACAGTAGCAATCATTGAAAACACTCTGCTACCAAATGGAAATTGTGAGAAATTTGTCCAGTCTTCGATCGTCGTTGATGGCATATTTTTTCAGCTTTATAAAACTGGTATTGCCCGTGTCTGGCGATCGCTACTAGAAGAATGGGCAGAAGATGGTTTTGCTAAGCATATTGTAGTTTTAGATCGCGCTTTAACCGCTCCTAAGATTCCTGGCATCAGATATCGTACTGTACCAGCTTACGACTATGGTAATACAGACACTGATCGCGAAATGCTTCAGCAGATATGTGATGAGGAAGGCGCTGATTTATTCATCTCAACTTACTACACCACACCCATATCAACGCCTTCTGTATTCATGGTATACGACATGATCCCAGAAGTGATGGGATGGGATCTCAATCATCCTATGTGGCGAGAAAAGCAATATGCTATTCAGCACGCTTCTGCATACATGGCAATTTCAGCCAATACAGCGCATGACTTAGCTACATGTTTTCCCCAGATTGACTCACAATCAGTAACTGTTGCACTTTGTGGAGTTCAGAAGAGTTTTACACCAGCTAGTAAAGGGGAGATCGATCGCTTCACAAACAAATATGGGATCTCAAAACCTTACTTTCTTGTAGTCGGTGGTGGTGCTGGTTATAAGAATAGTCTTTTGTTTTTCAAAGCTTTTGCTAAACTTTCCAGCAAACAAGGGTTTGATATTGTATGCACGGGAAGCAACTCCTTATCAGAAATGGAGTTTAGAGAGTATACAGCAGGTAGCACTGTACACGTACTACAGCTAAGCGATGAAGAGTTAAGCGTTGCATATTCTGGCGCTATAGCTCTAGTCTACCCTTCAAAGTACGAAGGATTTGGACTGCCCGTGTTAGAGGCGATCGCCTGTGGGTGTCCTGTTATTACTTGTGCTAATGGAGCCATTCCTGAAGTCGCAGGAGAATCAGCTTTATACGTGAATGATGAAGATGTAGATGGATTAGCAAATGCTCTTTGTGATGTACAAAAACCGAGTATACGCAACTCTCTAATTGCTGCTGGATTCCAACAGGCTCAAAAATTCTCCTGGTCAAAAATGGCAGCTACAGTGAGTTCTGCTTTAGTTAATGCCACTCTTCTAGCGTTAAATCTAAAAGAGATAAACTTAATTATTTTTCCAGATTGGTCGCAGTCAGAAGAGATACTTTGCAATGAACTAGAACAAGTCATAAGAGCGATCGCAACTCATTCAGATAGTAGTCAAATGACGCTACTAGTGTATCGAGGTGACATGAATGAAGAAAATGCAGCTCTGATGTTGTCTAGTGTCAGTATGAATTTACTGATGGCAGAAGATTTAGATGTATCTGAAGGGGCAGAAATTTCTTTAGTTGGGCAGCTAGGTGAAATTCAGTGGAAAGCTTTGTTACCTCAAATTCAAGCGAGAATTGTGTTAGACAATGAAGATAAAGAGGCGATCGCAAAATTACCATTAGAGAAATTGCCCCAGATTAACACTGAAAGCATTCATTTATCTCTGATGTAGTTGTTATCAATAGAATTTTATACCTTCACCCCTTCTCCTTCTCTATGAGCAAGGGGATTATTTTATCCTACGGCATGGGAGAAATGAATTCTACCTTGTGGGAAGACGTGCCATGGCAAGCCTGTTCGTATCAAATGAGTTGTATTATATAATAGCACTGACTATAAGTACGATCGAACTATTGTGAGCATCGAACAAGCTATCATTGATAACCTACGAGTCTTACCTCTAGAAAAGCAACAGGAAGTTCTAGACTTTGTAGAATTTCTTAAAACTAAAAGCCGACTAAAAGTTGCTCGTCCTAGTATTAAAGGACTTTGTGCAGGTTTAGGGGTTCACATTACAGAAGAAGACATTGCCCAAGTACGGCAGGAGATGTGGGGAGACTTTCCTAAAGAGGATTTTTAATGACTTCAGTAGTTGCAGATACGCACGCGATCATCTGGTATTTAGTGGAACCGAAGCGATGCTCGTCAAATGCTTTATTAGCTCTCGATCGAGCTACAAATACAGGGCAGTCAATTTGTATATCTGCGATCTCAATTGTTGAAATTTATTACCTAGTAGAAAGGGGTAGATTACCAAAGCTTGTACTTCAAAGCTTGCTTAATGTTTGTGATGCTACAGATGCAGTGGTTGTTAGCGTACCACTTAACCGTGCTATCGCCGAAACTATCGATCGAATTCCTCGTGATTCTGTACCAGATATGCCCGATCGAATTATTGCGGCAACAGCACTACACCTAAACTTGCCGCTAGTCACCCGCGATCGCAAAATTCAGTCTTTAGAAGAAATTCAAACAATTTGGTAGCTGCTCACGGTGATGAGTGAGCTTAATTATTGATCCTCAACATACCTTTGCCACATCTGCTTGTAAGCTTTTTCCATCTCTTGGGTGAACTGCTTAGCATTCCATAAAGGAGATGTTTGTCTCGATTGTCTCAGTTTCCAGGCAACTTGTTGTCTAAGAGCGGAATCTGTTCCTAATTTCACACCCCATTCCACATATTCCTCATCTGTCCAAGCAATACCTTCTGTTACACCAACATTCATCATAAAAGTGTAACTATTGCGGGAAGCAAATTGTTGCCCTACTTTTGTGACTAGAGGTATACCCATCCACAATGTTTCTAGAGTGGTGGTTGCTCCATTGTAAGGATAGGTGTCTAAAACGACATCAGCAATTCCTAAATTAGCTCGATGTACAAATTCGCTAGGATCTCTGGATAAAAATCTTAACCGATCTGGGTTAACTCCTTCATCTTCTGCAATCTTATTGAAGAATTCCCGAATTGTATTTTCATCTGCCTTACCTTTAACTAAGAAATAGCTATTAGGAACTTGGCTGAGAATTTGCATTTGCAGCCGCACTGTATCTGGATGTCGTTTAAAGCCTACTTGCGAACTTAAATAAACGACTGCATTTGAAGGAATTTCTAAGTGTTCGCGGCGTAAAGTTGGCGTACCAACTTCAAAACCATCTACTGCTACATAAGTATGGGGTAAACGCCAAATAGTTTCACTGTAATAGTCTTGGGCGTTTTCTGGTAATACATAAGGATCTGCAATATAGTAGTCAATCGCTGGTAGTGCAGAAGCATCCCATCCTAACCACGTTACTTGTACGGGTGCAGGTTTAAGAGCCATGACTTGACAAGTCGTATCTAAAGTCAGACTATCTAAATCTACTAGAATATCAATTTCATCTCTTTTAACTTGAGTGACAATAGCCTGTGGTTCAGCTCCATACGTGCGGACGCAATCAACTTGCTCTCGAAACCATTTATGATCTTCTGGGCTTTGATAAAGTAGATAAAGATTAGTTTGAAATGCTTCTCGATCGTAATATTGAAATATCCAACGACTTAACCAGCCGACAGAATGACTTCTGAGAGTATGGGCAACGTAGCCGATTTTTAATTTTTTAGTTGTTATGCGATCGTTAGTCCAGGATAACTGAACAATATGAGCATTTGCAGATTGAAAATTGTTTTGGAAGATCCGAGAAATCTGATTTTGTAACGGACGATTTTCTTTTGGTTGGTCTTCAATATAAGGTAAGAAAAAGTTAGCAGTTAAAATGTGACTATTAATCTGAGAATGTGGGTTTTCCTCAGAATTTTGCAGCATCTCTACGAGTAAGGCTTTGTGACGTTGGGTAATAGGTTCTACATCCAGCCAGAAGCCTGCACTAAATAAAGCACGGAGCAATAGATAACTTGCTTGAATTTGCCAAGCTGGGCTGACACAATTACTAAAAAAATGTTTTGCTGTTTTTATTGCTTCTTCATGATTTCCAACTTTGGAATAAAAGCAAGATAAATGCCTGAGTGCCTCTGGGTGTTCTGAATTCAATTTGAGGCATAACTTAGCTAAATCGACAGCGAAATCGGGTCTATCAGCTTGATAAGCTAGTTTCACCGCAATCGGCATTACGCTCTCAATAAAAAATAGAGGGCAATTTGTATAGTGAGAAAAGCAGGCTTCCGTAAATGCCAAAACTTCTGGCAATGGAAATTCCAGTATTTTTTTTAATACTTTTGTAAGCAAATTTAAATCTAATGTTTCTGTTGAAGCTTGTTCCAATATCTCTATAATTTGCCAGTTTTTAAAATCTTCTGGAGTGAGCTTATCTAAATCAATTCCCAGTTGAATTAGATATAGAATATTGTGAATATTTATCGGACTAATTTCTCTAATATGATGTCGAATTAACCAACTTAATTGAGGATTTTCTATCTCTAACTGGCGTTGAGCTTCAGTGTCGAGAATTTGGCTAAGTTCCTCAGTCCATCGCTCGATTTCTGTATCATAAGCTTCAGCCATTGCTAACAACCAAGTTGTCTGAGCGGCTTCTTCTTGTGCTTGTAGCAGATAAGCTAAACCTAAGTACCAATAGTGACTAATAACGCTAGGTTCGTCAGCAATTGCCTGTTCGTATAAACTAGCAAGTTGATTATACTTGCCCTGAACCAGCAAACTATCAGCTTGTGTTGATATTGGTGCAATAAACATATTTTATTGAGTTATAGCGAGAGGATTTATTCGGGTTTCAATCGCTATTTTAGTCTCGTTATATCTGGAGTTGCCAATATGTAAAATAAAGTTGAGAAAGAAGTGAGATAATAAACAATTATTGTCCGAGTTCTACGTTACCACTACCACAAGCATTAGTACCAGGACGACCAGATGTAGGTAATGAGGTAATGTTTCCTGCTGTAGCAGATTCGCAGATAATAGCAGAAATGATTGATTGCTGGTTGGCATCGGCATATCTTTCAACTACACCTACATAACCTTTGAGCATTGTATCAACTGCTGTTGCGTTTACTATGCCAAGAGTTATATCGCCGGAAATATTGTAGGTGTAGTTAGTTGTTGAGCTTGGTAAGCCGATAGATAACCCACTCATAGCATTGGCAAAAGAACCGTGAGTTAACCAATAAGTAGACTGAGCGGCATTAACATGAGCAATAGTTGATTTTGCCTCAGCTTGTTTAGCCTTGGGAACTTCATTTAAAATGGTCTTCATCCCAATGGCAGTGAGAATTCCCAGAATAATGATGACAACCATTAACTCAATGATTGTAAAACCAGTACTATTGCTGCGGTTACGAATACTTAAGTACTGATATGTTAATAGTAACCGAGATTTCATAGTTAGGTAAAGAGAATAGATTTGAGCTTGCTTGACTCGATTGCTTGTACGGAATTTGAGTAGTAAAGAGCAAATAAAATTGATATTCAAAAATCGTTTACACATTAATTATTTTTATTAATTCATATGTATGTAATGTAAAATTAGGTTCAGACAAGAGATATTATGGCTTCAGTTCTTAGCCAGAGGTAAAGCTCTTTTTCTAACTCGCTCCCTAGTTTCAAAGCAAGTCTCACGAAGAAATAATTGCTTCTCACGCTCGTGATTGATACAAGCTGGAGCTAAGAAAAACAGTTTTTAAAGACGAGGGTAACTCTATGATGAGTTACCCTGAAAATGCACAATAAATTTAATGATAAGCTAGGAACAGCTTACTTAATTTGAGTTTGAGTACCAGGACAAGAAGCAGCACCTGTTAGAGTGGTTGCGGTCGTGGATTTGACCGGATCGGCAGGAGTACCAGTTCCAGCAGTATTAGCTTCACATGCAATAGTAGCAATTACACTGTTGCTGTTAGCATCCTTGAAAAACACATTAGCACCGGTGTATCCTTTCATGGCGGAGTTCGCTGCGGTTGCCAGGATTTGAGCTGTATCGCCACCTCCAGTGACAGCGTAAGTATAGTTGCTGGTAGATTCAGGTAATCCTAAAGCTAGTTCGGACATTGCGCTAGCAAAGCCGTTGTTAGTGTTTCTATGCAAAGCTTGAGCGTTGTTAACTTGGCTAATTGTGGTTTTAGCTTCTGCTTGCTTAGCTTTAGCGGTTTGGTTCAAGAAGTTGGGTAGAGCAATAGCTGCAAGAACACCGATAATGATAACAACAACCAACAATTCAATTAAGGTGAAGCCTTCGTTGCTGTCTTTCTTTTTGCCGAGTAAGAATTGGAGGTATTTTACTTTTAGTTCGGATTTCATGATTCTAGTTTCCTTAGAGGGGGGTGAAGTGTGTGGCTCATTGCCTTGTTACAAGTAACTTACCCACCCCTAAATCGGATCATGTCACCTAGTTGCAAAATTCAGTAGCTACACATAGTTTGAGCAGATAAGGTGAAAACTTCATATTGTTTTAATATAAGTTTGTTTTAGATTGCGTGAATTTTACGTAGTCGATCCCCCCAACCTTACCAATCATTGGGGGCGAGATCCTTCAGGGCGGGTTTGATGAGATATTTTTTGAAAAGTAGAGATTTCGGGTGAACCCGCCCGTACATCAATGCCTTATGGAGAGCGATCGCCCTTTGGTAAAAGTAGAAATGCGATCGCCTGTTGAGGAAGGAAGATGCGCGATCGCCTGTTGAGGAAGGAAGATGCGCGATCGCTTATAAGATCTGTGTGTACAATGTCCGTAGATAAATTACAATTTTGCTCGAAGCTGAGCTGAGTAATCGCTATGTCAGACAAAGCTAGAACAAAAGATAAAAGAGTGGATTTAAGGTTGACTCAAGAACAAAAGGAGTTATTGGAGCGAGCAGCTGCCCTTAAAGGTATTTCTGTAAGTGCATATACCTTATTTCACGTTCTGCCAGCTGCTAAACAAGATCTAGATTCTCATGAAAGGCTAATCTTATCCAATCGCGATAGAAATTTGTTTATATCAGCGATGGAAAATCCACCCGAACTCAAAGGAAAGCTGAAATCTGCGATCGCTCAATATAGAGCAAAATATGGAGAGTGATAGCGAGAGGCGATGGGAATTTCTGCCAATAGATAAGAGGTATCAAAGAGATTCCTTTGATTGCGGTTATCCCGTGTTAAACGAATATTTGAAAAAATATGCCCGACAAAATCATTTGAAGGGAATAGCTAAAACTTTTGTGGCAATTCCTACGTCTGGAGAACTGAAAGTTGATGGCTACTACACCATCAGCTCCAGTATCATAGAATATGAATCTGTGCCAAATGAGTTCAAGCGGCAAATACCTGCCGATCCGATTCCCACTGTGTTGATAGGTAAGTTAGCTGTAGATAGAGCGGTGCAAGGACAAGGTTTGGGTAGAGAACTTTTAGTAAATGCCTTATTCCGTGCCGTGCGAGCCTCTCAGGAAATAGGCATATATGCAGTGAGAGTTGATGCCATAGATTTGACAGCAAAGGCATTTTATCTGAAGCATGAGTTTATTCCCTTTCAAGATAACGAGCGATCGCTCTTTTTACCAATAGAGACTATTTTGAGGGGGTTTGATTGAGAAGAGAAAGTGGGCGAATTGAATTCTAAACAGGCAAAACCCGACAAGCGCGGGTTTCAAATGCGATCTCCCTTTGGTAAAAGTAGAAATGCGATCGCTTTAAACCTAACTCATTAGAATATGCTTAGGGTGTTAGATAGGAGAGCAAGATGCATACATCTATCCTCGATTGCGTGGTCGAGCAACTGAAAGATATGCCTGAGAATTTACAGCAGCAAGTACTTGAATATGCGCGTGCTTTGGTAGGCTCAAAAATTCAAGGTGTTCCAGGTCAACAATTACTGCGTTTTGCAGATACAATACCAACAGACGATATTCAGTTGATGCGCGAAGCAATTGAACAAGGGTGCGAGCAGGTTGACACCAGTGAGTGGTAAATACCTGCTGGATACTAATATCATTATTGCGCTTTTTGCAGATGAAGCAGTAGTCAAAAGCAATCTTGCACGAGCAAATGAAGTCTTTATTTCGAGTATTGCCATTGGTGAGCTGTATTATGGTGCAAGACGATCGAGCCGCTCAAACGAAAATTTAGCACGTATTGATGAGTTGGTAGCCAATACTACTGTACTTGGATGTAATACACAAACCGCTCGTTACTACGGAGAAGTTAAGAATAAATTGCGTCTTAAAGGCAGACCGTTACCTGAAAATGATATCTGGATTGCAGCACTTGCGCTTCAGCATAGTTTGACACTGGTTACACGCGATGCCCATTTTCAACAGGTTGAAAACCTCCAAATAGTCGTTTGGTGAGTAAGTTGTAGCTGGCGATCCGCCTGTTGGTAAAGTTGGGGTGCGATCGCTTGTGAAATGTATGAGAGCAATACAGTTTCCTAGCTAACGCAATACAATATTGAGACGATCGTTACACTAGAAACTTATGCAAATTCACATTGCTTTACCGGATGATGTCGCCCATTCTTTAGAAGCAAAATGGGGCAATTTAGAACGGAAATTACTAGAAATGCTGGCGATCGCGGCTTATCAAGAAGGCTCTATTAGTGCTGGAAAAGTGCGAGAATTGCTGGGGATGTCTACTCGTTTAGAAGTCGATGCGTTTCTCAAAGAAAAGGGCGTATACCTACATTACGATGAAGCTGACTTTGAACAAGATATACAAACCATGCGGAGGCTAGAGCAAGAGGGGCAGCTAAAACGGTAATGATTGTTGTTTCGGATACCTCGCCTCTGTGCTATTTACTACTGATTGAAGAAATTGAAGTTTTACCGCAGTTGTTTAATCGAGTAATTATTCCTCCAAGAGTACGCGATGAGTTATTAGCACCTGCTGCACCCCTAGTTGTTCGAGAATGGATAACACAGCCTCCAGATTGGCTAGAGATGCAAGCCATTACAGGTGAAATTGATGCAGCCTTGAATCAGTTAGACTTGGGAGAGCAGGAAGCCATTACCTTAGCCCTTCAACTGAAAGCAGATTTGATTTTATTAGATGATTTGGCAGCAAGACGCATAGCAACCCAGTTCGAGCTAGAGATTGTTGGCTTGCTGGGTATTCTTGGTTCTGCGGCAGAGAAAAGAAGAATTGATTTTTCTACTGCTATTGAGCGGTTGCAACAAACCACATTTCGAGTTTCACCAAAATTGATTCAGTCTCTTTTGCAGCAGTACCAAAAGGACGAGCAACCATAATTCGTCTGAACTATAACTTTAGAAAAGCGATTTTACAATAGCGCCGATGGACTTTTAGACTTAGTTGGAGAGCCAACAGACGTGCTTTTCTATCATCCAAAATGACAAAAACATCCCCAAGCTCCATTGCTAAAGCGATTGCTTCAGCTTCTCCTGAGTCTACTTAGGTGTTTAAGGTAGCAACCACAGCAAGATTTTGCACCGTTCTAACTATTAGCCAATCTGTCTCAATCCCCACTTCAGCAGCAACAGCAGTTGGTATAGTGATGGTGGAAAACACTTGTGGCAAGATATCTAAGCGTTCAATCCTCTCTAATCCAACTAGGCAGGTGCTATTTGTAACAGCCTCTAAGGTCTCCAGTTTAATAGGATCGCTCAAAGGTTAATCTCCCGCTCCAATTCTTCAGATGGATAGTTAATTACTGGTACTCCCATTTTGCCAAGCAATTCAATGAAGGTACGCTTGGAATAACCTGCTAGTTTGGCAGCTTGTCCAAGAGAAATTTTACCAGTTTCAAATAACTTGAGTGTAAGTAGCAGTCGAGCCTCATCCGTAGAAATATTTGGAGGCAGTTCTATTTTTAGCTCGTTCATAATCGTTGAAATTTCAAGCTCTAAGTTGCCTATTTATGGCTAAAGATTAGCACGTCTTTACTTTGCCCCGCTTTCTATCAAGTGCGATCGCAAGTTGTACGGAGATAAGCACGAGGCGAATGGAATTCGAGGCTACACAGGCAAAGTCCGCGAAGGCGGACTGTTGAGGTTTGCCCTTTGGTAGAGTAGATAAGTGCATGAGTCCGATAACTCCGCTAAGCTATGATAATGCCCCATCGGTATTCTGCGATCGCGTCACGACAAAAATAATTATATTTCTTCTAGAATAAGTTATTCAGCTATTCAGCCTAAAATACAACTCATCAGCTTGGTGCATATTGACTCGTCGAACATATGGCAATTTTACACTGTAATTGGATTCAAAAAGACCAGCAAAGCTATATATTTATTTGGGGTGAAGTCTGGCGCTCTTTAGTGGGAGATATCGAGATCGACTCAGCTACAGACGTTCCCACTCACCCGCTAACAATGACGGCTCATGAACTATTAGAATGGTGGCGTGCCTCAGATATTTCCATTCCTAAATCTTTATCTCTATCCGAACAAAAGCAGGGGCGATCGCAGAAAAATAGCGAACCGTCACCGATCGACCTCCCAATTTTAAACCAAACTCTTGCCTTACCAAGCATAGAAACTCAGAAACAAAAAAAAATCTCGATCCGTCCATTGTATTCTGCTCCTATAACGGAAGAAAACGACGAACGAGAAACTACAAAATCTCAATTTTTCTATCCGTGGCAAGTTGAAGGTTTTTACCTAGAACCGCAAGAGGCGATCGCATTTTTAACATCACTACCTTTAGCCGTCGATCGCCCAGAAAATTCATGGATGGGAGGCGATTTACGTTTTTGGTCGCAAGTAGCGCGATGGAGTTTAGATTTACTCAGTCGAGGCAAATTTGTTCCTACTTTGAGTCAACAAAGCAATGATATTAACAACTGCGTTATTGCTCGTTGGCGATCGCTTCTCGACAGTGCGATCGATTCCTCGCGATTAGCAAAATTTGCGCAAGCAATGCCTGCGGTTTGTTGTTTTTATCAGAATACAACAATTATAGGGGCGCACAGCCGTGCGCCCCTACAAATCAAATTCCCATCGCCGCCACAAGAATTAATCTTAGAATTTCTCAACGATACAATTGATGTACAGGTTAGAGCGATCGCGCAGCAAAATGCACAAAATAATTCTTTCCCTACTGTACCTTCACCTCTGAAAGAATGGTTACAAAGTTTGGCTGCTGTTGACGCAAAAATAATAGCAGATCCAGCCCAATTAGAACGCTTAGAAGCAATTGTCAAAGCTTGGACTGCACCAATTCAATATCAATTAGAAGGGCGAAGTTTATTTCGGACTTGTTTTCAGTTATCTCCTCCAACTGAAGGTAAGAATAATTGGTCTCTAAGTTACTATCTACAAGCAGTAGACACGCCCGAATTTATTGTTGATGCAGCTACAATTTGGCAACATCCAGTTGCTAATTTAGAATATTGCGACCGCACGATCTCGCAACCGCAGGAAACCTTACTAAGGGGTTTGGGATTAGCTTCAAGACTTTATTCTCTAATTGCACCAAGTTTAGAACAACCATTTCCTCAGTCTTGCAGCCTCAATCCCCTACAAGCATACGAATTTATTAAATCAGTCGTATGGCGATTTGAGGATAGCGGTTTGGGTGTGATTTTACCCTCCAGTTTAGAGCGCGAGGGTTGGGCAAATCGCTTAGGATTGAAAATTAGTGCTACGACTCCGAAGAAAAGCGATCGCCTGGGATTGCAAAGCCTACTGAATTTTAAATGGGAATTGGCGATCGGCGGACAAACTTTATCGAAAGCAGAATTCGATCGCTTGGTGAAGTTAAACAGTCCCCTAGTCGAAATTAACGGCGAGTGGGTAGAGTTGCGTCCCCAAGATATCAAAACAGCCCAAGCTTTCTTTACGGCGCGTAAAGATAACTTGAATTTAAGTCTAGAAGATGCTTTGCGATTGAGTACGGGCGACACCCAGACGATTGAAAAGCTTCCTGTCGTTAGTTTTGAAGCATCAGGGGCGCTGCAAGAATTAATGACAGCACTAACAGATAACCAAGCGATCGCACCTTTAGCCACACCAGAGGGCTTTCGCGGCGAATTGCGCCCCTATCAAGCACGGGGTGCGGGGTGGTTGAGTTTCCTCGAACGCTGGGGCTTAGGTGCGTGTCTGGCGGACGATATGGGACTGGGAAAAACGATCCAGTTCATCGCTTTTCTACTCAATCTCAAGCAACAAAAAGCATTAGAAAAACCAACTTTGTTAGTTTGTCCTACTTCTGTATTGGGAAACTGGGAACGGGAGGTGAGAAAATTTGCCCCGCAGTTAAAAGTATTGATGTATCACGGGGATAAAAGACCAAAAGGTAAGACATTCGAGCAAACTGTTACAGGAAAAGATTTGGTAATTACCAGTTATGCTTTAATGCACCGCGATTTAAAAACTCACCAAAGTGTTTCTTGGCAAGGAATTGTTTTAGATGAAGCCCAGAATATCAAAAATTCTGAAGCCAAGCAATCTCAGGCAGTGCGTCAGTTAGAAGCCCAATTTCGCTTTGCTTTGACGGGTACGCCAGTAGAAAACAGATTGCAAGAATTGTGGTCGATTCTAGATTTTATCAACCCTGGATATTTAGGACAAAAGCAATTCTTTCAAAGACGATTTGCGATTCCGATTGAGAAATATGGCGATGCAGCTTCTTTAAAAACATTGCGATCGCTAGTTCAACCTTTTATTTTGCGACGATTAAAGAGCGATCGCAGTATTATTCAAGACTTGCCTGAAAAACAGGAGATGACTGAATTTTGTGGTTTATCTCCCGAACAGGCGAAACTGTACGAACAATTAGTTGAAACATCCTTGGCTGAAATTGATGCTGCTGATGGAATTCAACGCCGAGGGATGATTTTAGCTTTGTTAGTAAAATTGAAACAACTATGCAATCATCCAGGGCAGTTTTTGAAAGAAACAACGCTGAAAGAACCACAGCGATCGGGTAAATTGATTCGACTACAAGAGATGTTAGAAGAAGCAATTTCAGAAGGCGATCGCGCTTTAATTTTCACTCAATTTGCGGAATGGGGTAAGTTGTTAAAACCTCATTTAGAACAAAAGTTAGGTCGAGAAATCTTTTTCCTCTATGGTAGTACTTCCAAGAAACAAAGAGAGGAAATGATCGATCGTTTTCAGCACGATCCACAGGGTCCACCCGTGATGATTTTGTCTCTCAAAGCTGGGGGAACGGGATTAAATTTAACGCGGGCAAATCATGTATTTCACTTCGATCGCTGGTGGAATCCAGCCGTAGAAAACCAAGCCACAGATCGGGTATTTCGGATCGGGCAAACTCGTAATGTTCAAGTCCACAAATTTGTTTGCACGGGAACGTTGGAAGAGAAAATTAACGACATGATTGAAAGCAAAAAAGCCTTAGCAGAACAAGTGGTAGGCGCAGGTGAAAATTGGTTGACTGACTTAGATACAGATCAATTGCGACAATTACTCGTACTAGAACGTAATGCTGTAATTGAAGAGAATGAGGATTAACAATAACTGTAGGAAGATACAATGACTACAAACCAAAGCTTTCAAGCTAGTCGAGAGTGGTGGTCGCAACGCTGGCTAGATCTATTAGATTCCTATCGATTCAAAAAGCGATTGGAACGCGGCAGAAATTATGCACGACAGGGAAACATTTTAAATATCAAATTTGAAGGTTCTCAAGTATTAGCACGGGTGCAAGGGACAGATCCAGAACCATACAAAGTTTCACTATCTTTAGAAAAATTTGATGACGAACAGTGGGAATATGTTGTAGAAACAATGTCTCAAAAAGCAGTTTATGCAGCCAAATTACTAGCAGGAGAAATGCCGCAAAATATAGAAGAGATTTTTACTGCTAATGGTTTATCTTTGTTTCCTTTTACCCTATCAGAAGTTAAAAGTCACTGTTCTTGTCCCGATAAAGCCAACCCTTGCAAACACGTCGCCGCAGTCTACTATCAACTAGGCGATCGCTTCAGCGAAGATCCCTTTGTCTTGTTCCAACTACGGGGACGCACTAAGGATGAGGTTCTCACTTCCTTAAGGGAATTTAGGAGTAAAGAAGAAAAGTCAAAAGTCAAAAGTCAAAAGTTAAAAGTTAAAAGTCAAAATTTCCCGACTCCCGACTCCCGTACGGGTGGGTTTGGAAACCCGCCCCTACCGACTCCCTCATTTTGGCAATACAATGAATCACTCGACCCATCGTTAGTGGTCATAGCACCATCACTCAGCGGCGAAACGATTTTAGATGTCTTAGGAGAAATTCCCGTGGCAGAATTAGAGACTGATGAAGCAGATCGAGGTGATGCCACTGCATCTGGAATAGTACAAAAATACTTAACTGACATTTACCAACAAGCCAGCCAACAAGCCGCGATCGCAGCGATGAGTACTGGATGATGGGCTAGGAGTGAGGGAGACAAGGGGACAAGGGAGACAAGGGAGACAAGGGAGACAAGGGGGAACTCGGGGACCCCACGACCGAAGGGAGTGGGGATTAGGGGGCGAAGGGAGACAAGGGGGACAAGGGGGACAAGGGAGACAAGGAGGATACACAATTCACAGTTAATTCCAACTTCCAACTTCTTTCCCCGCATCCCAAGACACGACAGCCTTTTCCCTACTCTCTGCTCCCTGCTCCCTGCTCCCTAATAACTGACAATGGGTGGAATATATGGCGATCGCGTCGTTTAATAAACTAAGGTCTTAAATCTTAATGTTGTTTATTTTCTGACTCAACTATGGCTGAAGCTTTGAAACTTGAAGATGCGGTGGAATTTGCCGAAAACCCAGAACCGCGCTGTCCGTGCGTCCTGCTGTTAGATACTTCTGGCTCCATGCAGGGAGTCGCTATTGACGCTCTCAATGAGGGTTTACGCACTTTCAAAGAGGAACTCAACCAAGATAACTTGGCGCGCAAGCGGGTTGAAGTGGCGATCGTCACGTTTGGTAGTGACGTGAAAGTAGCGCAGGATTTCGTCACTGCTGACATATTTGAACCGCCTAGCCTATCAGCCCAAGGTTTAACTCACATGGGTGGGGCAATTCTCCAAGGGCTAGATATGATCGAAGCCCGTAAAGGTCAGTATCGTAGTAATGGTGTGAATTACTATCGTCCTTGGGTATTTTTGATCACGGATGGCGAACCGCAAGGAGAACCAGACAGTATCATCGACCAAGCCACGCAACGGATTCGCGACGATGAGGCAGGTAAGCGAGTTGCTTTCTTTGCTGTAGGGGTAGAATCAGCCAACATGATGCGCTTGAGTCAAATTGTCGTCCGCAGCCCCTTAAAGTTACAAGGATTAAACTTCAAAGAGCTGTTTATCTGGCTATCGGCAAGTATGCAGCGGGTTTCTCAATCCAAACCAGAAGATCAAGTTGCTCTCCCACCGCCTGGGTGGGGCGTAGTCTAAATCAGTGACCAGTGACCAGTGAACAGTGACCGATATTTGTCTGTTGCGATCGCTGTCAAACCTTACGATTCTGTTTCTCTTGACAATAGATCTAGATCTACCTCTCTTTTACCCCCCTTAAAAAGGGGGGTTGGGGGGATCTTCCAAGGCACAGTTTCAGGGAAATAGTAGGGCTACTGTTTATAGCCTCTCATTTAGCATTCACCACCAAACAACTCGCTTTCTCGTTTCCTTCTGGTGGCAGCAGGGCGACGACGTGAGGCACGGGACGGGGCGTATAAGGTACTAGCAATTCACCCTTATAAGCAAGCGAAGAACTGTCACCGGAGTCGAGCATTACCGCATCTCGCAACCCAGCTTTAGCTAATACTGCACCTAGCCTCACAGCATCGACATTTCTCGGAGCCACGCCAATTGTGGGCTGTCCTGCCTGGTTTATTCCCCAGAAAGCCCGACGACGCGCCGCATCAAAACCAAATAAGTTACCAAAAGACTCTCGCGATCGCGGTTGTCCGTCTTTTACCAGCCAAGCAGCAGCGACAAAAGCATCTGTTACGTCTGACATCTCCGCCTGGATTCCTTCTAACGTGTTGTGTAAGAAGGGATCGAAGGGAATATATTTAACTGCTTGAGTACCAATTAATACCAAGGGTCTACCTGCAAGCCTAAGATTCTCACTCGCATTACCAGGGACAAAGTTACTCGCTTTTTGACTGAGTACGGGACCGATCATAATATTGGAATTGATGACTTTGAGCGAGAAAAAGCCCCCATCTACGCCCGCAACTGCGGCAGTATCAGCTAAAATCTCCGGGACTTGGTAGCGGCTTTTCGCATGGATCGTCATTGGTCTACCACCAGAGATTAATAACAAGTAGGTGCGATCGATGGTGGTTTTGTTGAAGGTGACATTGGCAGAAAAATCGAATTCTTCTCCCCACTTAGGAATTTTCATGCCAGCTGAAGTTTGAGAGAGAATGCTAGATTCTGGGTTGGCGATCGCCCGTGCTAAATTAGATTGACCGAAGCGACCGATGGCAAGTAAACTTTCCGAGTCGCCAGCAAAGCGTTCGTCGTTGTCGTTCATCGTCAGCGCCGATAGATAACCAGCCTTTTTGACTGCTGCGGCAACTTTTTGGTTATATTTCCCAGCCGGATACGTAAAATAGCGGATTGGTATATCTAGCTTATTTTCCAAAATCTGTTTGGATTTAGTCACTTCCATTTGGAGTTTGTCGTCGGACAGGCGACGCAAATCTTCAGGATGGGTAACGCTGTGAGCTGCAACAGTAATTAACGGATCGGCTGCCATTTCCTTCAGTTGTTCCCAACTGACATGACTTCTACCGACGTTGTTGCCTACCCCAGAAGTATAAATAGAAAACACGGCTGGATAGCCATATTTTTTTAGAAGTGGATAAACATATTCGTAATGTCCCCCGTAGCCGTCATCAAACGTTAACATAATCGGCTTTTCTGGCAAGGGTAAACCTGTCCGCAGATGAATAACGAGTTGGTCGTAACTGATGGGGGTAAAACCCTGTTGTTTAATAAATTGAAGATGCTGCTCGAATTCTTGGGGTGTGACATCAAAAAAGACTTGTTTTTTGGGCAAGATGTCGTGATACATCAAGATGGGAACCTTTGCCAATTTTGCCCTTTCATTGATAGTGGGGTAAGGGCTGGAATTGAAATAGGCAGCTAATTGGGGTCCCAACTTCAAGCTGAGAAACTCAAAGAGTTTGGTTTTATCTTCTGTCCAATTTGTCGTCTGAAGCAACTGAGTTGCCAAGCTAGTAAGTTCGGTTCCATAAGGCGAAGCTTGCGGACAATGACTTAAAGACGGTGCTGGTGTTGAGGAATTGTTTTGCTTTTCTTGCGCTTGAGCTACAGTTGCAAAAAGCGACACGGAAAAAGTCAGCGTTACTGACAGAAGTAGTTTTGACAGCACTGGACTGAAATATTGAGCAGTAAAAAACCGATAAAAGCAAGTTGACAACATGGGTATCTACAAAAACGAGCGAGACTCTTAGATTCTGAGCCAATAAAGTTTTAGCCAAGTGTAAGCCATTCCCAAAAGTGAGACAATTACACCCTAATCGCAATGCATTAAAAGTCTAATATTTACTGCTTAAGTTCCCGCTAAGGCAGCTTTAAGTTAGTGCAAATACCGTGAGGAATATAAGTCGGGAGTCGGGAGTCGGGGAAGAGAGCTGAGGGGCTTCAGGGGCTTCAGGGGCTTCAGGGGCTTCAGGGGCTTCAGGTGCAAGAACTGTCTTCACGCAGTGTAGCGTAGCGTTTACTGTCAACCAACTACCAATTACCAACTACCAATTACCAATTACCAACTACTATCAACTCCATTCCCTGACTCCTCATTTAAGTGTCCAATAGTGGCTAAAATGATTAAGCCTGTACCTGGCAAGCTAGAACGCTAATCAAGAGTAATCCTGAAATGGTTGCACGATCGCTGCTCTACGAAGGCAAAGCCAAAATTGTTTACACGACAACAGAGCCAGAAATATTACTGGCACATTTCAAAGACGATGCCACTGCCTTTAATGCTCAAAAGCGAGGCAGTATTGTCGGCAAAGGAGAGATTAACTGCACCATCTCCACTGTGTTGTTTCAGTATTTAGAAAAGCAAGGCATTCCGACACACTGGCTGGAAAGCATTAGTGCCAATCAAATGCGCGTCAGGCGATTGCAAATCTTGCCGTTAGAGGTGGTCGTCAGGAACATTGCCGCAGGGAGTCTCTGTCAACAAACAGGATTACCTCTAGGGACAGTTTTGAAACAGCCGTTGGTAGAGTTTTATTACAAAAACGATAGTTTAGGAGATCCCTTATTGACGAGCGATCGCCTCTTTTTGCTAGAGCTAGCAACTCCAGAACAAGTCAACCAATTACAACAAATGGCGCGCCAAATTAATCGCTATCTGAGCGAATTTTTCCAGCGTTGCGATCTGACCCTGGTAGACTTCAAGCTAGAGTTTGGGTACGATGCTCAGGGACAGTTACGGCTGGGTGATGAAATTAGCCCCGATACTTGTCGTTTATGGGACGTAGCTGAAACAGACCCCAATCGGCGAGTCATGGACAAAGACCGTTTTCGTCGCGACTTAGGCAATGTCGAAACCGCCTACCAAGAGGTGCTGCGTCGCGTGTTAGCTCAAGGTAATGAGGGAGGCGGGAATTAGGGAGTCGGGAGTCGGAAGTGGGAGACAAGGAAGACAAGGGGGACAAGAAAGCAGAGGAAGAGAGGAGCAAACAATTGCTAACCGTCAACAGTCAACCGTCAACTACCAAATGACAAATGACAAATGACGAATGACAAACTTTTATTGGTGTGCGGACGTGCTAAATAGGTGAAACAAAATGCGTTTATTTCGTGTATGGGTAGCGATCGCGGCGATCGCGAGCTTTCGGCAAGTCATGCTGGTGCAAATGCCAGCAACGTATGCAACTCCTGCTAATCGAAGCGCGACAGAGGAGCAAGGAAAACAATTTAAAGTCAAAAGTCAAAAGTTAAAAGTCAAAAATAATTCTGAAATTGCCAGAAGTCGGAATTCTCCGACGTCTTCACGTCAAGTGTTAATCGCCAGCTTAAAGGGAGAAAAGGTTGTAACAGCAACACCAAAATTAGCAGCAAAAAAATTAGCAGCTAAAGAAAGCTTTTCTCTAAAACCAAGTACAAATCGTAGCGATCGTCATCTGACAGAGCATGGCGCAGCGGCACTCAAAACGCGAGCGATCGCCCAACTCGACTCGCAGGACGAGACCCCCAGAGGAATTGAAATTCCGATTAACCGCGATCGTCAACCAGCACCGGATTCTAAACCAGCGACAGAACCAGCTACGCCGCCAACAGTACCAGTGCAACCAGCTCCAGGTACGGAATCTCTACCGCAGCAAGAAACACCCAATCGCATTCAAGTTCCCGTGACTCCTAACGGCGCACCTGCACCAGGAAGCGTTCCCAATCAGCCAAATCCACCTATTCCTCCATCTACTCCAGCACCAGAACAAAAACTACCAACAGATGCGCTTCCCCCTACGCCAACTCAGCCAGGAACGCCGGGAGAAACTCAACCCACGCCAACTCAGCCAGGAACGCCAGCACCAAATCAACCCACGCCAGAAACTCAACCCGAAGCCGCAGAACCTAGAGTTCTTGTCGCAGAAGTCGCTGTGAGTAGCGAAACTGGCACTTTGACTGAAGAATTACAAAACGAAGTTTACCAAGCAATTCGTACCGCTCCAGGGCGAACGACAACGCGATCGCAATTACAAGAAGATATCAACGCCATTTTTGCGACAGGCTTTTTCGCCAACGTCCGGGCTATACCGGAAGATACACCCTTGGGCGTGCGGGTTGCCTATATCGTGCAACCCAACCCAACCCTTCAGCGAGTCCAAATCGAAGCTAACCCTGGTACAAATGTTCCGTCTGTCTTGCCTCCCAAATTAGTTGAGGATACTTTTAAGCCGCAGTACGGCAACATTCTCAACTTCCGCCGCTTG
Organism: Chroococcidiopsis thermalis PCC 7203; assembly: GCF_000317125.1. Lineage (GTDB taxonomy): Bacteria > Cyanobacteriota > Cyanobacteriia > Cyanobacteriales > Chroococcidiopsidaceae > Chroococcidiopsis > Chroococcidiopsis thermalis. The sequence goes on along the minus strand of NC_019695.1, from coordinate 2,541,344 downwards.
CAGGAAGGAATTAAGCAGCTCAACGAGTGGTATCAGAAAAATGGTTATGTCTTGGCACAAGTGATTGCCGCGCCCCAAGTTGCACCAGACGGCACGGTGACGCTCCAAGTATCGGAAGGGGTTGTTGAAGATATCCAAGTCCGTTTCGTGCGGGAAGGCGAAGCAACCGACGATGAAGGCAAACCAATTCGCGGTCGGACGCGAGATTTTATCATCACGCGAGAACTCGCCCTGAAGCCCAATAACGTATTCAATCGCAACGTGGTTCAAAGCGACTTGCAGCGAGTTTACGGACTAGGGATATTTGAAGACGTAAATGTTGCCCTCAACCCCGGTCAAGACCCCCGTAAAGTGATTGTCGTGCTGAACGTGGACGAACGCCGCAGCGGTAGTTTGGGATTGAGCGGTGGTATTAGTTCTGCCAGTGGCTTATTTGGAGCAGTCAGCTTTCAACAAAACAATTTAGGTGGCAACAACCAAAAGCTAGGGGCAGAGTTGCAGGTTGGTACGGAACGGAGCGAGTTGCTGTTCGATCTTCGGTTCACAGACCCCTGGATTGCTGGAGACCCCTATAGAACTTCCTATACAGTCAACTTATTCCAGCGGCGATCGATTTCGCTAATTTTTGATGGAGATGACGAGAATATCGAGGTAGGCGACCCCGATGATGGCGTGCGTCCCCGCGTGCGGCGACAAGGTGGCGGCGTTACCTTTACCCGTCCTTTGTCTCGCAATCCCTTGGCTCGGTCGGAATGGACTGCATCCGCAGGCTTGCAATATCAGCGTATTTCCATCCGCGATGATGATGGTGAAGTCACGCCAGAAGGTAGATTTAACGGTAGAGAAGATATCCCCTTGAGTTTTTCTGACGACGGTTCAGACGATTTGCTCACTGTACAGTTAGGAGCAGTGCGCGATCTCCGAAATAACATCACGACACCTACTGACGGTTCTTTCCTGCGATTAGGCGTAGAGCAATCGATTCCCATCGGTAGCGGTAGCATTCTCCTGAATCGATTGCGGGGTAGCTACAGTCAATATATTCCGGTCAACTTTACTAGTTTCAATGAAGGACCGGAAACTTTAGCTTTTAATATTCAAGCTGGAACGGTCATTGGCGATCTACCTCCCTACGAAGCCTTTTCCATTGGTGGTAGTAATTCGGTACGGGGTTACGGAGAAGGAGAATTAGGCAGCGGACGCAGTTTTGTCACTGCTACAGCCGAGTATCGCTTTCCGATTTTCTCGGTTGTCGGTGGCGCTCTATTTGTCGATTTTGGCTCCGATTTAGGGACGGCAGGTAACGTACCTGGAGAACCAGCAATTCTACTCGATAAACCAGGTACGGGAGTCGGCTACGGTGTTGGCGTGCGAGTCAATTCTCCCTTGGGACCCCTGCGCCTAGACTACGGCTTGAACAGCGACGGCGATAGTCGCATTCAGTTCGGTATTGGGGAGAAATTTTAGGGGTAGGGGTTATGGATAGGAGACAGGAAATAGGAGGACAAGGAGATAAGGGTGACAAGCGAGAAATTAATTCCGAATTCCGAATTCCGAATTCCGAGTTCTCCTCACAACAATACACTCTCGCAGGTACGATAAGTCAGTCGGGAGTCGGATTGCATAGTGGAGAGACTAGCCAAGTTCGCATTTTACCCGCCGCAGCGGGAGAAGGGCGCTATTTTGTGCGGGTCGATTTGCCAACTCAACCAATAATTCCTGCTCGCGTTGAGGCGGTTAGCCAAACCGTACTTTCAACGCAACTCGAAACTGGAACGGCATCCGTGCGCACCGTAGAGCATTTGCTAGCAGCCCTAGCAAGCAGCGGAGTCGATAATGCCAGGATTGAAATTGATGCGGCAGAAGTGCCGCTGTTAGACGGTTCTGCGCGAGTCTGGGCAGAGGCGATCGCCAAAGTTGGGCGATCGCCTCTGCCAGCGCCTACTATTATTCCCCAATTACTAGAACCCATTTGGGTACGTGAAGGCGATACTTTTGTCGCAGCTTTGCCCGCACCAGAAACCCGCTTTACTTACGGAATTGACTTTGAGACTGAGGCGATCGGCAATCAATGGCATAGTTGGACGTATAATACATCTACATTTGCGGCAGAAATTGCCCCAGCACGCACTTTCGGTTTGGCAACCCAGATCGAATTCTTGCGATCGCAAGGGTTAATTAAAGGTGGAAGTCTTGAAAATGCTATTGTTTGTACCCCCCAATCATGGCTGAATCCACCATTGAGATTTGCAAATGAACCAGCACGTCATAAAATTTTAGATTTAGTGGGAGATTTGTGCTTACTGGGGACATTCCCCAACGCTCATTTCCTTGCTTATAAAGCAAGCCACAAACTACACGTTCAACTTGCCCAACTGCTGGAGCAAAAAATGAAATCATGAAGGAGACAGGAGACAGAGACAGGAGACAAGAAAGACAAGGGGGTAATTCTAGTCACTAGCCACCAGCCACCAGTCACTCACCTGACTCCCTGCTCCCTAATCCCTTCTCTGCACAGCCCCGATCTTTGAGAAATTCAGCCATGTCAACCCTGATCCAAGTCAATTCCCCAGATTCTCCTGCTAGCGATGATGCTAATCTTCAGCATCTCGATCGTCAAACTGAAGTTACTCCTACCCCAGAGAAAACAACCCTCACAGTCGAGCAAATTCATGCACTTTTGCCTCATCGCTATCCTTTTGCCCTGGTAGATAGAATTATTGAGTACATCCCAGGGAAAAGAGCGGTTGGGATCAAAAATGTGACTTTCAACGAACCTCATTTTCAGGGACATTTTCCCCAAAGACCATTGATGCCTGGAGTTTTGATTGTAGAAGCTATGGCACAAGTCGGTGGAGTCGTGTTAACTCAAATGCAAGAAATGGACGGCAATTTGTTTGTGTTTGCTGGCATGGATAAAGTTAGGTTTCGGCGACAAGTAACTCCAGGAGATCAGTTGGTGATGACAGTGGAACTGTTGTGGGTAAAGCGTCGTCGTTTTGGGAGAATGCAAGCCCGTGCTGAAGTTGACGGTCAACTGGCAGCAGAAGGTGAATTACTCTTTTCCCTTGTAGAGTAATTTAGCAGAAGTCAGAAGTCAGAAGTCGGAAGTCAGAAGTCAAATGTCAGAAGTCAAATGTCAGAAGCGATTTACGCACCACTCACCACTCATCGATCGCTGATAACTTTGTAGAGACGTTACATGTAACGTCTCTACACTGATAACTGATAACTGACAACTGATTTTCTAGCGCCTCGATTGGAGATGCATCCTTGAAAACACTCATTCATCATACTGCTGCAATCCATCCAGGAGCAGAACTACACCCGACCGTAGAGGTAGGTCCCTACGCGGTTATTGGTCGGGAAGTCAAAGTTGGTCCCGAAACTACCATTGGCGCTCATGTTGTGTTGGAGGGACCAACAGAAATTGGGGCGAGAAATCAAATTTTTCCGGGAGCGGCAATTGGGCTAGAACCACAAGACCTTAAGTACGATGGCGGTTCCTCAATGGTAAAAATTGGCGACGGCAATCGTATCCGCGAGTACGTCACCATCAACCGCGCCACTCGTACCGGAGAAGCCACGATTATAGGTAACAATAACTTATTAATGGCTTATGCTCATGTAGGTCATAACTGTATCATTCAAGACTCTGTGACGATCGCCAATGGTGTGGCTCTAGCCGGACACATCCACATTGAATCACGCGCCACAATCAGCGGCGTTTTGGGCGTACATCAATTCGTGCATATCGGAAAACTAGCAATGGTGGGTGGTATGAGTCGTATCGCTAGGGACGTGCCACCCTATATGTTAATAGAAGGCAATCCAGCACGAGTGCGATCGCTCAACATTGTAGGAATTAGACGCGCCGGTATTGCCCAAGCAGAACAAGGGCAGGTCTATCGTTCCTTGAAAAAAGCTTTTCGCATTCTCTATCGTTCCGATCTCACTCTCAGTCAAGCTTTGGAACAATTAGAGCTAATTGCAGATAACGAACACGTACAGCATCTGTTGCAATTTCTGCGGATGTCCCAGGTTAAACCCAGGCGCGGTTCCATTCCTGGGCGACAATTGCCTAACAGTGACGAGGAAATATGTTAGGCAAAGTCAAAAGTCAAAAGTCAAAAGTCAAAAGTTAAAACACAATTGACAACTAACAACCAACAACTTATCAAATGACAAATGACGAATGACAAATGACTACAGAATTTTCATTAGTACGGGCGAAGTTTCGGGCGATCTTCAAGGAGCTTTACTTGTAGAAGCATTGCACCGTCAAAGCCGCGATCGCAATCTGCCTCTGGAAATTGTTGCCTTGGGAGGCGATCGCATGGCAGCATCTGGCGCTCGTCTTTTGGCTAATACTGCTAGCATTGGCTCTGTTGGTACTGTCTGGGAAGCAATTCCATTTGTCTTACCTACCCTCAAAATTCAAAGTCAAACTAAACAATATCTCCAACAACATCCCCCCGATCTTGTCGTACTCATAGACTATGCCGGACCCAATTTGGCTTTAGGCAGCTACATCCGGCGAACTTTTCCCCAAGTTCCAATCGTGTATTTTATTGCTCCCCAAATGTGGGTTTGGTGGTCTAATCGGAGAGAAATCGATCGCTTAGTCAAGATGACGGATCGGTTGTTGGCAATATTTCCCGCAGAAGCCAGTTATTTTGAACGCTTGGGCGTGTCAGTTACTTGGGTAGGGCATCCTCTACTCGATCGCGTGCAGGCAGCACCTAGTCGCGAAGTAGCAAGGGCTAAGCTAGGTATTGCACCAGAGGCTCTGAGCGTAGCGTTAATTCCTGCCTCTCGTCACCAAGAATTAAAATATCTGCTGCCAGCAATGTTTCAAGCAGCAAAAGCAATTCAGGCAAAACTACCACAAGTAAGTTTTTGGATTCCCCTATCTTTAGAAATCTATCGCCAACCAATCGCCCAAGCAGTAAAAGATTACGGCTTACAAGCAACTATACTTTCCGGTCAAACTTTAGAGGCGATCGCGGCAGCTGATTTAGCAATTACTAAATCTGGTACGGTCAATCTAGAAATTGCCTTGTTAGACGTGCCGCAAGTCGTAATTTATCGCGTCAGTCAATTTACAGCGTGGATTGCCCGCAATCTCCTCAAAATTAACTTACCCTTGATTTCGCCACCGAACTTAGTTGTCGATCGCGAGATCGTCCCAGAGTTACTTCAAGATCGAGCCACACCGGAAAATATTACCCAACAAGCTTTAGAATTGCTGCTCAACCCAACTCGTCGCCAGCAAGTTTTAACAGACTATCAGCAAATGCGATCGCTTCTAGGAGAAACAGGCGTAGGCGATCGTGCTGCTACAGAGATATGGCAAATATTGTTAGCTAGAAGTCGGGAGTCGGGAGTCGGGTGAGTGGCTAGTGGTTGGTGGCTGGTGGCTAGATGGTTCTGACTTGTGACTTGTCCCCACACCCTTTTCTTCGCTACTCGCGACTCACTTTCTACTCATATCTAGCTGATTGTGCCAGAATCGGTGGCGATAAGGTCAGGAGTTACGCACAAGAAAATCTGAGATCTCGATCTCCCCTGGTTCCCCCCTTAAAAAGGGGACTTTAAGCCCGTTTTTTAAGGGGGTTTGGGGGATCGACTGCGTAAGTCCTAGAAGGTATTGGCGATCGGTGAAAGCAAGAAAGTTTATGGTTTATGGCTATGACTGGCGATCCTGAAATGTTGCTAGAAGCAACAAAAACAGCACTGCAACAAGAAGACTATCAAGGGGCGATCGCTCATTTAGAAATCCTCTGTCAGACAGAAAATATTTCCATCGCCAAGCAACAAACTCAGCCAGCAACTTCTAGTAGCAATATCAAATACCTGCTCTCCCTTTGCCGACTCTTAGCGCAAAGCAGCAATCTCCAAATCGAAGAGCTGAGGGAGTTTCTAAGCAGAAGAGCAGAGGAGACTATGAAACTAGGAGCAGAGGGAGCAATTCTAGCCACCAGCCACCAGTCACCAGCCACTTTTCTCCAATTCAAGCAAGCACCAAGAGCGCAACGCTGGCAGCCATTACCAACTATTAATTTGATTCCATTTTGGTTGTTACAGTGCGGTAGCGCGATCGCTCTATTTTGGTCGATCCAACAACTCATTGAGTTGGCGATGGGATTGACTAACGATTTATTGGTAAAACTCCCCTATCTAGAACCGTTTCAGCCGTTCTATCACGACCATACTACCAAGATCGTATTTGTATTGGTGCTGTTGCTAGCCCTATCCCCTTGGTTGATAGATGGATTACTAAGATGGTGGTACGGGCTTCAACACTTATCTCTGGAAACTTTGGAAATTTCTAGCCCAGAAGCTAGCAGGCTGCTACAGCGATCTTGTCGCCAGCACCACTATCGTTTACCTCAGTTGCGCGTGCTACCTACAGCCGTGCCGCTTATTTTCACTTATGGCAACCTGCGCCGCACGACAAGAATAGTCGTAAGTCAAGGTCTGCTAGAGCAACTCGCAGATGATGAAATTGCCGCTATCTATGCAACACAATTAGGGCAGATAGCTAATTGGGATTTTATCGTTTTATCTCTATTTTTATTAGTTACTCAGTTACCCTACATAACCTATTCCCAGTTATCGCAGTGGGGCAACAAGATATCGAATAAAACTCTCCAAGCTTTTATCGCGATCGCCGCTAACTTTGCTTATGGACTTTGGTTGCTTCTGCGTTTACCAGCGTTTTGGCTCTCTCAGTTACGCATATACTACAGCGATCGCCATGCCGCAGAATTAACTGGCAATCCTAACGCCCTCAGTCGCGCCATACTCAAAATTGCCCGTGGTGTGGCTCAAGATATTCAACAGCAAGGACATACCAGTTGGTTGCTAGAAGGTTGGGACTTACTCACAATTATCAGTTACAAACAAGCGATCGCCCTGAGCAACCTACATTCATTACCCGAATTAGAAGTAGCTTTAGCCTGGGACTGCACGAATCCTTTGCGCTACTGGCTTAGCATCAACCAAGCTCATCCCTCAATGGGCGATCGCCTCCAACGGCTGAATCAAATTGCCCACTTTTGGCGCTTGGATACTGAATTAAATTTACGAATGAGTCGGGAATCGGGAGTCGGGAGTCGTTGGGGGACAAGGGGGACAAGGGGGACCCCACGACCGAAGGGAGTGGGGATTAGGGGGACAAGGGGGACCCCACGACCGAAGGGAGTGGGGATTAGGGGGACAAGGGGGACCCCACGACCGAAGGGAGTGGGGATTAGGGGGACAAGGGGGACAAGGAAGCTAGAGGAGAACGATCGCGCACCACACCCCACACCCTTCTTTCTTCACGACTCGCTGTTATTACAAGTTTCTCCTTACTTAGGAGTTCTCCTCGGTGCTGCTTTTAGCAGTTTTATGTGGCTAATTGGATGGCTCGGCGGTTACTGGTTGGGTAATCCTTACTTAGCTTGGATGTGGGGTGATTGGTGGATCGTGCGTGGTAGCTTGGCGATTGGCTTGAGCCTCGGTATTTTTCTGCGGCTAAATGCTTTATTTCCAGAAACAAAGTCTACCAGCTTGCTAAATCGTCCCAATCTTGCCGAGCTGTTGTCTAATCCCGATTTATTACCAGTTGTCCCGCAGCCTCTCCGCCTCCAAGGTAAGTTGTTAGGACGGCGCGGTATTGGCAACTGGTTCGGACAAGATTTACTGCTGCATTTACCAACTGGCTTAGTCAAGCTGCATCATGCTTCTTGGCTGGGACCCCTCGGCTGTCTTTTGCTTAGACCCTCTACCGACCCTACCGATTTAATTGGAAGGCATGTTATCTTAACAGGCTGGTTCCGCCGTGGGGCTACGGCTTGGATCGATATTGAAATTTTACGAACTCAAGCCGGTAAAACCAGTACCAGCAGCCATCAGGGTTGGTCGATCGCACTGGCGATCGCCGCTACAATTTGGGGCGTGTACGTCATTGTAAAGGGAGGCAGTTATTAATTATCAGTTATCAGTTATCAGTTATCAGAGAGCAGGGAGCAGAGGAGAATAACAACCAATTACCGATTACCAACTACCAATTACCAATTACCAACCAATAATGTAAAGATTAATTGCAAAATCCTAGTTGTTTATGTTACATTTATTTACATAAACAACTAAAGTCCGGATCTAGCTGCAAGTTAAAGCGACCTAACGTCTTACGCTTCGGTTAGTTTGGGTCAGGTTTTTCTCCTTCCAACACAGCAACAGCCAGACCAGCCACAGGCTGGTTTTTATTTCAGGAGTTAGTGAGACAGGTATCGCATTTCTGTACTCAATAGCCCGAGCCGAAGTTAAAAAACTGACAATAAGCACAAATCTATTTTGAAAACAATATCTATAGTGTCAACCGTGATATTTTAGAAGATGGTGTCAACTTTCCAGGCGATCGGAAATATCATCAGGAGTCAAACGCCGTTGCGATCTAACCGCCAAAACTGCGCAGTCAAGCTTTTAGATCGTACCGTAGCATGATAAACTTATCAGTCTTTGCCAATACAATGAATTGGATTTTAGAAGTTGACAGTTTAAGGCAAAAGTTAGTTGGCGACGGTTTGCGGCGATTCTTGCCACTATTCACCTCACCCTCCTGTCAGAAATTTTGTTAACAACCTTAATTGCATCCAAGTTGAGAGGTACATTTCATGCCAGTCCGTTTATACATTGGTAATTTGCCAAAAGATGAAGTCGATCGGCAAGAGTTGCAAGCAGTTTTTGCTGATGCGGGTAGTAACGTGACTACAAAAGTCATTAAAGACCGCAAGACCGGAAAGTGCCGTGGTTTTGGTTTTGTTACTGTCAATAATGACGAGCAAGCAGACGAAATCATCGAGAAATATAACGGCTATATGTTTAAGGAAACGCCACTAAAGATTGAGAAGGCGTTGCCTCGTAACAAAGGTCAAGAAGAGGAAGACCAAGCCCCTGTTGCTAGTAGTGCTAATACTGGAGATGCTCCTGTTAGTAGCAACGCAGAAAAAAGCGGTGGCAATAAGCGTAGTGGGAAAAAACCTCGTCGTGGTGGTTCTGCCGGAACTTCTACAGGCTCGTCTGATGCTGAGGGAATTCGTCCCGATCCTCGTTGGGCTTCTGAACTAGAAAAGCTGAAACAGATGTTGGCAGCTCAAACTACTAATGGATAGGCATCTGATTGAGGGTTAGGTGTTGGGAGTCAAGGATTGTTTGCAATTAGCGGTTGACGATTAGCGAATAGTTGTTGTCAGCTGTTTCTCATCTGCACTCCTACTCTCCCCCTATACTCTCTGAGTGGGCGTTCTAGTTGTTAGAGTGACTGCGACATGAACTCAGCCTCGCCTCAGAATCTTCTGGGAAAAAATGTGCTAAGCGATCGCTCTAGAGGCATATGGAAAAAGTCGGATATTGAATGTATTCAATTAAATTTTTAAATATTATATAGAAAATAAACTTATACGTTAAGTCAAAAATTATACAAAATCAACCGGAAGTTTTGCTCGTATACTTAGTTGTTTTTATACTTAACTTTCATAGAAAACTTGCTCGTAAGTTAACTCTTGCCAACAATAACTAATTGAAGCTGTGCTTTAGGTAAAGAGAACTTGCAGCGATGCAACCTTTCTTAAATATTTTTTGACATACCTAACTGTCATCAATAAAAAGTAACAGTAGAAATCTATCTTTTGGCGCGGATAATCCCTAAGGAAGATTTGTATGCATGGCAATTCATCCACCTAGAGGATGCGATCGCGTGTGGTATTGTGTAAATTAAACTTAATAAACTTTAGGGGTAAAGACAGAAGCCTTTGTAAAGTCTCCTTACATTCACCCCTGTTACGGTGCAAATTCAATAGCCACAAAGCTATGAACAACAAAAATCAAAAGCGAATTGCCCTAATTTCAGTCCACGGCGACCCTGCGATTGAGATTGGGAAAGAAGAAGCTGGAGGGCAGAACGTTTATGTCCGCCAAGTGGGTGAAGCATTGGGTAAACTGGGATGGCAGGTTGATATGTTTACCCGCAAAGCTAGCGCCGAACAAGCAAAGATTGTCGAACATAGCGAGAATTGTCGGACAATTCGCTTAACCGCTGGTCCTGAGGAATTCGTTCCGAGGGACAATATTTTTGGTTATGCCTCGGAGTTTGTCGAAGCATTCCTCCAGTATCAACAGCAAACTGGTTATCGATATCCTCTAGTGCATACCAACTACTGGATTTCTAGCTGGGTGGGCATGGAATTGAAGAAAGCCCAATCCATCAAACAAGTCCATACATATCACTCTTTAGGCGCAATTAAATATAAGTCGGTTGCAACCGTACCACTGATTGCCTCGAAGCGGTTGGAAGTCGAAAAAAGGGTACTAGAAACAGCAGAGCGGATTGTTGCCACTAGCCCGCAAGAAAAAGAACACATGCGATCGCACGTCTCTACCAAAGGTAATATTGACATTATTCCTTGCGGTACAGATATTCATCGCTTTGGCGCGATCGACAGCAAAATTGCCAGACAACAGCTAGGAATTCCCCCAGAAAGCAAAGTTGTCTTTTATGTCGGACGATTTGACGAGCGCAAGGGAATTGAAACTTTAGTGCGAGCAGTTGCCCAGTTGCAATTGCGCGGCAAAGAAGACATCAAACTGATTATCGGTGGTGGTAGCCGCCCAGGACAAAGCGATGGCATCGAGCGCGATCGCATTGAAGGTATTGTCAAAGAATTAGGGATGAGCGATTTTACCTCCTTCCCCGGACGGCTAGGCGATGTCGATCTACCTGTTTATTACGCCGCTGCCGATGTTTGTGTCGTTCCCAGTCACTACGAACCATTTGGTCTAGTTGCCATTGAAGCAATGGCAAGCGGTACGCCAGTGGTGGCTAGCGATGTCGGCGGATTGCAATTTACTGTCGTCCCAGAAGAGACAGGCTTACTCGCTCCACCTAAAGATGATGCAGCCTTTGCTGTTGCTATTGACCGAATCTTGAGCGATACTGCCTTCCGAAATCGCCTCGGCTCATCAGCAAGACAACGGGTAGAAGATATGTTTAGTTGGGAAGGAGTCGCCAAACAACTAGGTGAGCTTTACACCAAACTGATGACAGAAACATCAACCGTCGTACCCACGAAGAAAAAAGCTATTAGCGCGTAATGAGTGGTGCGTGGTGAGTGGTGAGTGGTAAGTGGATGATTTCCTTGCCAATTGCCACTCGTCACTCTTTTCCTACTCCCTGCTCCCTGCTCCCTGCTCCCTATTCACAGCAACCCGAGGCAGACGGTGCTTAAAGCCGCAGAGGATTTCCCAAGAAATTGTTTTTAAGACTGCTGCCCAATCATCAGCAGTAATTTGTTCTTTACCTTCTTGTCCGAGGAGAGTGACAACTTCTCCAACTGCTACATCTGGAATTGCCGTCACATCTAGCATTAACTGATCCATAGTAATAGCACCAATTTGGGGGATGCGCCGACCGCAAATCAGAGCCTCCATGCGGTTAGAGAGATTGCGCGGTACGCCATCAGCATAACCAATTCCCACCACAGCCAAGCGGAGTTCGCGATCGCTGACAAAATGATGTCCGTAGCTCACGCCTGTATTGGGGGGGATTGTTTTTACCTGCGTAATTCGCGCTTTGACTTGCAGTACGGGTTTCAACTGGACAGAACTGCTGAGATGAGCTGCTGGGTAGAGTCCATACATTGCTAACCCCACACGTACCAAATCGTAATGTAGATCGGGGCTAGTCAAAGTAGCAGCTGAGTTGGCTAAATGCAGCAATGGAAGAGACATACTAGCTGCTTGAACCTGTGCGATCGCCGTTTCAAATCGCTGCTGTTGTTGCTGCATTATCCTGCGGTCTGGGTTTTCTGCCGTTGCCAGGTGAGAATAAATACTAGCGATTTGCAAATGCGGTAAAGAATGGACTAGCTGCACGAACTCTGTTGCTTGTTCCCACAGGGGTCCAAGGCGAGACATTCCCGTATCGAGTTTGACATGAACTGGTAAATTACCACCCGTAGTCGCAGCCAAAGTTTCAGAGAAGACCAAAGCTTGTTTGGGGTCGCACAGCGTCGGTTGAAGTTGCCAGTGGGCGATCGCCTTTAGTTGTTCCGGCGTATGCGTTGCACCTAAAATCAAAATCGGCGCGTCAATTCCTGCTTGGCGCAGTTCAATTCCTTCCGGTATGGTTGCCACACCCAACCAATTTGCTCCAGCACTTAAAGCTGTACGTGCCACCGTCACCGCTCCATGACCGTAAGCATCTGCCTTCACAACTGCCATTAACGCTGTTTTAGCCGCTAGCAAGCCCTTGAGTTGCCGCACGTTATGGGCTAAAGCACCTAAATTGATTTCCACCCAGGCTCTTTGACGCAATCCACCCACGACATCATTACTAAAAACCGTCTTCTCACTCTGCTCCTGACTCAGCATCCCCACTCCTCTTGTTTTCAGTGACCAGTTACCAGTTATCAGTTATCAGTTGTCAGTGTAGAGACGTTACATGTAACGTCTGTACAAAGTTATCAGTTATCAATGACTAGTGGCTGGTAGCTGGTGGAACCAGAATTAGCCCCCTTGTCCCCCTTGTCTCCCTTGTCCCCCTTGTCTCCCTTGTCCCCCTTGTCTCCCTTGTCCCCCTTGTCTCTTTCCACGCACCACGCACCACTCACCACTTAATTAATGACAAATGACGCAAATATGAGTAATTATGTTAATATCTTGTAAAAAAGTTGGCTGCTGCGATACTCAATGGCTAAGGTATTAGTCCTGAACGCCTCTTACGAGCCGATTAACATCACGAGCTGGCGACGGGCAATTGTATTGCTAATTAAAGGCAAAGCGGAGCAAGTCGAACACAACGGCAAAGTCATTTACGCCGAGTTTCCCTTGCCGACTGTCATCCGCCTGCGTCACTACGTTCGCGTCCCTTACAAAGAAATTCCCCTTACCAGACGTAATATCCTCCATCGAGACAGTCACAGTTGTCAATACTGCGGCTACATCGGGGAGGATTTAACGTTAGATCACGTTCTACCGCGATCGCGTGGCGGGATGGATACTTGGGAAAACATCGTTACTGCGTGCGTCCGCTGCAACGTCAAGAAAGGCAGTCGCACTCCATCTGAGGCACACATGCATCTGCGCCATCCGCCGCGCAAGCCCTACAGCAGCCTCTACTTTGAAGTCACCAAGCATCTCAAGAGCGGTCTGCATGATGAGTGGCAAAAGTATGTCATCGGTCTTTAATCGACCTCTGGCTGAATAGTTGCTATAGAGCTATGATGAGAAATAGAATTTGTATTTCATCCCAGCGCCGGATTGAGTAGCATAACCGTTGATGCCTAAAATAATTGCAGTAAAAAATTGCAGTCACTGTGCGATGAGGCTGATACAGTTTATCGAGTAATAGTAACATTTTTGACCACAATTTTCGCTTCACACGCATACGATAGTATTTATGCCCTTGAACTCGTTCAAGCAGCTTAATAGTCTGCCTTCCACTTCCAATAGCGAGTCTTCTGTTGAAGAAGTTGAGATAGATATGGGATCTGCGGTCGCAACCCAAGAACCATCTCTCGCTCCCTTGTCCGGCGATTCTGGGACTCAACCAGTTGGACGCAACAACAATGGTTCTTCCACCACGTCAAAAGTGGAAGCATTGCGGCAAGTTTTAGAGCGACATCAGCACGAACGACATTTAGTCTTATTGCAAGACTTCCCCGACCCCGATGCTCTTTCGTCGGCGTGGGCGTACCAACTCATCGCGCAGCAATATGATTTGCAGTGCGACATCGTTTATGCCGGAACCTTGAGCCATCAAGAGAATATTGCTTTAGTCAAACTAACGGGACTACCAGCGCAGCGCCTACCAGTTCAAACAGCTAAAAGCAAAGACTTATCTGGTTATAAAGGTTACGTGCTAGTTGACAACCAAGGGACGACAAGTCAACTGCTCTCGCTCGTTTTAGAAGCAGGTTTGCCACTCATATCGGTCATTGACCATCACAGCCTGCAAGGAGAACTCAAGCCAGAGTTTGCCGATATTCGTCCCAACGTTCGCGCCACAGCCACGATTTTGACCCAGTACTTGCAAACAGGGTTACTGGTACTCGATAGTAGCGTCGGACAACACGTCAAATGCGCCACTGCCTTGATGCACGGCTTGCGTTCCGACACCAGCAGCTTGATGCAAGCACAAGAAGAGGATTTTCAGGCAGCAGGCTTTTTGAGTCGATTTTACGATTACCAATTGCTCAAAGCCGTATTGCAGACCAATCGCTCCAAACGGGTGATGGATGTGATCGAGCGATCGCTGAAAAATCGTATAGTTCAAAATAACTTTTCTATTGCAGGTGTGGGATACCTACGTTATGACGACCGCGATGCTATTCCTCAAGCAGCTGACTTTTTAGTGACAGAAGAAAACGTCCACACGGCTGTCGTTTATGGTATCGTTCACGACGAAGATGAAGAACTAGAAGTTGTCATTGGGTCGCTACGTACCACCAAACTCACCCTAGACCCCGACGAATTTCTCAAAGAAGCTTTCGGACAAGACAATCAAGGACGCTTCTTCGGCGGCGGACGTAGCGGCGCGGGTGGCTTTGAAATTCCGATGGGCTTCTTATCTGGCAGTAATGAAATTTCTGCGTACGCCAAAATGAAATGGGAAGTCTTCGACGCTCAAATCAAGCAGAAGCTTCAACGACTGGTCAACCCACAAGATAGTCCGATTCAGACTGAATAGGTAATGGGTAATGGGTAATGGGGAAGCAATTAGTTCACGGCTAACAGAATATCGCCAATTGCTCAACGCTACCAACAGCCAACAACTAACAACCACCAACTACCAATTACCAATTACCAAATTATGGAATTGTATTTAATCCGTCACGGTATTGCTGAAGAAAGAAGTCCCGATGTGGAGGATGAAAAACGGGTATTGACAGCTAAAGGGCGGGAAAAAACCCAACAAGTAGCAAAACGCCTCTACGAACTCGGCTTGCGATTTGAGCTAATTTTGACCAGTCCTCTCGCTAGAGCAAGGCAAACGGCAGAAATTTTGCAAA
Organism: Chroococcidiopsis thermalis PCC 7203; assembly: GCF_000317125.1. Taxonomy (GTDB): domain Bacteria; phylum Cyanobacteriota; class Cyanobacteriia; order Cyanobacteriales; family Chroococcidiopsidaceae; genus Chroococcidiopsis; species Chroococcidiopsis thermalis. The sequence goes on along the minus strand of NC_019695.1, from coordinate 2,526,288 downwards.
CTTGTGGATTGAGTTCTCAAATTGAAGAATCTAGCCACCTATCTCCAGAAGGAGATTTTCGTCTGTGGTTAAGCTGGCTAGAACAAAAGCAAATGCTGGCTACTGATACTCAACTAGCTTTAGTCGGTCACGAACCAGATTTGGGACAATGGGCAGAAATGCTGATTTGGGGAAAACTCAAACAAGAGTTAGCATTTGCTGAAAATTCTCCGGATGATGACTCTGCTGCCCTAGTTCTGAGAAAAGCAGGTATCATTGGTATTAACTTACCAAAAGTCAACTCTCCCGTGGGTCGAAGCCAACTGTTTTGGCTAGCTCCACCGAAGTTTCTGCTCTAGATAGCATATAATTCTGGTAAAACTAACTACACAAGGCAAGTTTTTGGTAAGTTAGCTTGAGTATTGTCTTTTCTATGCAGCCAGTGTAGCTATGTCCGTTTGCGAATTTAGACCAGGTCTAGAAGGCATCCCTGCCGCCCAATCCGGTATCAGCTTTGTCAACGGACAACAAGGGATACTGGAGTATCGCGGCATCCGCATCGAAGAGTTAGCCGAAAAAAGTAACTTTTTAGAAACTGCCTACCTCTTAATTTGGGGCGAACTTCCAACTCAGCAAGAGTTAGAGGAATTCGAGCATGAGGTGAGACATCATCGGCGAATTAAGTATCGCATTCGGGATATGATGAAAAGCTTTCCTGAAAGCGGTCATCCGATGGATGCACTACAAGCCTCAGCAGCGGCATTAGGCTTGTTCTATTCTAAACGCGACTTAGAAAACCCCGTATACGTCAGAGATGCCGTCGTGCGGCTACTAGCAACAGTACCGACGATGATCGCAGCGTTTCAGTTGATGCGGAATGGTAACGACCCCGTGCGTCCCCATGACGGCTTGGATTACTCCGCAAACTTTCTCTACATGCTCAACGAACGGGAACCAGACCCATTAGCTGCACGGATCTTTGATGTTTGCTTAATTCTCCATGCCGAACATACGATGAACGCTTCCACGTTTTCGGCACGGGTAACGGCTTCGACGCTAACCGATCCTTACGCTGTAGTCGCGTCAGCAGTTGGCACTCTCGGCGGACCGCTACATGGAGGAGCCAATGAGGAAGTGATTACGATGCTAGAAGAAATTGGCTCGGTAGAAAATGTCCGTCCTTACTTAGAGGACTGTATGCAGCGCAAAGCTAAGATCATGGGCTTCGGTCATCGAGTCTACAAGGTGAAAGACCCGCGAGCAACCATTTTACAAAAATTGGCAGAGCAGTTATTTGAAAAATTCGGCTACGACAAATACTATGACATCGCCGTAGAGTTAGAACATGCCGTAGCAGAAAAACTGGGCGGGAAAGGCATCTATCCTAACGTTGACTTTTACTCTGGCTTGGTATATAGAAAGATGGGTATCCCTACGGACTTATTTACGCCCGTATTTGCGATCGCCCGCGTAGCAGGTTGGCTAGCTCACTGGAAAGAACAGCTCGTCCAAAACCGTATTTATCGCCCCACCCAAGTCTACAACGGTCATCACGATGTCTCCTATACTCCAGTTCATTTGAGACAGTGAGTCGTGAGGAGTGACTAATGGCTAGTGACTGGTGAGTAGACATAAAAAGCTGACTCTGCTAGCCACCAGCCACCAGCCACTATCTACTCACCAATTACCTAACTATAGACAAACCTCGAATACAAGTATAAGTACAACTTCTCAAGTACTCTGCTTTGCTGTGAGCCAGCGAACGATATACTAGGCAGTGGAATGTTAAAAAAATCTTCATGAAGAGGAGTAAAGAGTGAGGAATGAGTTTAGTGTTTGCACTACTCGCTACTCACTACTCGCTACTCACTACTCACTACTCACTACTCACTGCTTACTTCTTACCAAGTGCAAAGCATGAATTCAGGAATAGACCTGCAAGGTACTTTTATTGAAACCCTAATGGATTTGGGACTACCTGCGGATGTAGCCAAAGTCATATGGATGCCACTGCCGATGATTTTAATGATTATTGGCTCGACAGTGGGGGTGTTGGTATGCGTGTGGTTGGAGCGGAAAATTTCTGCTGCCGCGCAACAGCGAATTGGTCCTGAATATATCGGTCCATTTGGTTTACTAGCTCCTGTAGCTGACGGTTTGAAACTAGTCTTCAAGGAAGATGTGGTTCCAGCCAAATCAGATTCGCTACTATTTACCCTCGGACCCATCATTGTTGTCATTCCCGTGTTTCTGTCTTATTTAATCGTGCCGTTCGGACAGAACTTGGTAATTACTAATGTAGGGATGGGAGTTTTCTTATGGATTTCATTGTCGAGCATTCAGCCGATTGGTTTGCTGATGGCAGGCTATTCTTCCAATAACAAATACTCCCTACTCGGAGGCTTACGAGCAGCAGCGCAGTCAATTAGCTACGAAGTTCCCCTTGCTCTATCAGTGCTGGCGGTTGTCATGATGTCTAACAGCCTTAGCACCATCGACATTGTGGAACAGCAATCGGGCTACGGCATTTTAGGCTGGAACGTATGGCGACAGCCGCTTGGTTTTGTCATTTTCTGGATTGCAGCTTTAGCAGAATGCGAACGGATGCCCTTTGACTTACCAGAAGCAGAAGAAGAACTGGTGGCGGGATATCAAACCGAATACGCTGGCATGAAATTCGGTCTTTTCTACTTGGGTTCCTATGTTAACCTCGTCCTTTCTGCCTTAATGGTAGCTATTTTATACCTCGGTGGCTGGGAATTTCCCATTCCCCTAGACATTCTTGCTGATTGGGTAGGAGTGAGCAGAGATAGCTCTTGGTTGCAAGTCGTAGATGCTGCTTTAGGCATCACGATGACACTACTCAAAGCTTATTTCCTCGTCTTTATTGCCATCCTACTGCGCTGGACAGTGCCCCGCGTGCGGATCGACCAGTTATTAGACTTAGGATGGAAGTTTTTGCTGCCTGTAAGTCTAGTTAATTTACTTTTGACCGCAGCACTGAAGTTAGCTTTTCCCTTTGCCTTCGGCGGGTAATGGGTAATGGGTAATTGGCGATCGGCTACCAATTACCAACTACCAATTACCAATTGCCTATGATCTTAAAAGAGAGAAACACCACAGTACCATGTTGAAATTTCTCAAGCAAATTGGCGATTATGCCAAAGAATCAGTTCAAGCAGCTCGCTATATCGGTCAAGGGCTAGCAGTAACCTTCGACCACATGCAACGGCGACCGATTACAGTTCAGTACCCCTACGAAAGACTGATTCCCTCGGAACGCTTTCGCGGCAGAATTCACTTTGAATTTGATAAGTGTATTGCTTGTGAAGTGTGCGTTCGTGTTTGTCCGATTAACCTACCTGTAGTCGATTGGGAATTTGACAAACCATCGAAAAAGAAAAAACTCAATCACTACAGTATTGATTTTGGCGTTTGTATTTTCTGCGGTAACTGCGTGGAATACTGCCCGACAAACTGTCTATCCATGACAGAAGAATACGACCTCTGTACTTACGATCGCCACGAACTCAACTACGATAACGTAGCTCTAGGTCGCTTACCGTATAAAGTTACCCAAGATCCAATGGTTACGCCACTGCGGGAACTCGTTTACTTGCCCAAAGGCGTACTCGACCCGCACGATCTGCCAGCAGATGCCAAACGAGCTGGTATGCTACCAGAAGAAATTGTCAAGCAAGAAGAACAGACTGCTCAGTAGGTAACGGGTAATAGGTAATGGGTAAGGGAATCAAAAGTCAAAAGCTAAAAGTCAAAAAAGATCGACTTCTAACGACAACCAACTACCAATTACCAATTACCAATTACCAATTACCAATTTGCAAAGGATAAAGAGTTGTGAACATAGCACAAGGGGTACAGATTGTTTCGTTTGGCATCTTAGCAGCGATGATGATTGGGGCAGCCTTGGGAGTGGTGCTGCTGTCCAATATCGTCTACTCTGCTTTTTTATTAGCAGGGGTATTTATCAGTATTGCGGGAATGTACTTGTTGCTGAATGCTGATTTTGTCGCCACGGCTCAGGTGCTGATTTATGTCGGAGCGGTGAACGTACTGATCCTATTCGCGATTATGTTGGTGAATAAGCGCGAGGATTTCGCCCCGCTACGGAATGCTTGGGTACGCCCGACATTAACTGCGATCGTCAGTTTGGGATTATTCGCGCTGTTAAGTACGATGGTGCTGGCAACGCCTTGGGTATATTCTACTGGCGTGACACCTGGTAATAATTCCATCGTCTCGATTGGACAACATTTCTTCAGCGACTTCTTGCTACCGTTTGAACTGGCTTCAGTTTTGTTATTAATGGCAATGGTAGGGGCAATTATTTTAGCGCGGCGGGAATTTTTGCCAGAACAAATAATTTCGCCTCGTAAAGAACAACCCGTATTGACATTGCCAGAACGTCCGCGCGAACTCATTACCGTGTCGGGCGATCGCACCAGCAATTTAAGTAAAGACAAGCAAGCCAAAGGCAACTCTTAGATTTAGATACTCGCAAGCCAAGAAATCAATGCAACTCCAGTACTTTCTCATTCTCGCCGCCGCCCTATTTTGTATTGGGATCTACGGCTTGATTACCAGTCGCAACGCCATCCGCGTATTGATGTCAATTGAATTGTTACTCAATGCCGTAAATTTAAACTTGATGGCATTTTCTAACTTTTTAGATTCACAAGCAATTAAGGGTCAGGTCTTTACTGTATTTGTCATTACCGTTGCTGCGGCTGAAGCAGCTGTAGGATTAGCAATTGTGTTAGCGATTTACCGTAACCGCGACACAATTGATATGGAGCAATTCAATCTACTAAAGTGGTAGTTGAGTGCAGTTAAAGCAAGTCATCATCGCTCATAAAGCAGGAGATTCCCTCAGTCGCCGCTGGGCAGAAATTTGCGCCCAGCAGTTAGAAGACCGTGGCTGTAGAATACTGATGGGTCCGAGCGGTCCCAAAGACAATCCTTATCCAGTATTTCTCGCCTCAGCAGTTGCACCAATCGACCTAGCGATAGTTCTAGGAGGCGATGGCACGGTACTCACAGCTGCAAGGCACTTAGCTGCTGAGGGAATCCCTATTTTAGCTGTCAATGTGGGTGGAAATTTAGGTTTTTTAACCGAGTCATTTGAGAGTTTTAAAGATTCAGAACAAGTCTGGGATCGCCTGTTGGAGGATAGATATGCGGTTCAGCGGCGGATGATGTTACAAGCGGGACTTTATGAAGGCAATCGCTCGCAGATAGAAAGAGTTAGCGATCGCTTTTTAGCATTAAATGAAATGTGTATAAAACCCGCATCTGCTGACCGCTCGATCACCTCTATTCTAGAAATGGAAATTGACGGGGAAGTGGTCGATCAATATCAGGGTGATGGGTTAATTATTGCGACTCCCACTGGTTCCACAGGCTACACCATTTCCGCCAATGGACCCATCGTTCATGACGGGATGAAAGCGATTACCGTGACTCCCATCTGTCCGATGAGCCTTTCCAGCCGACCGATTGTTTTACCACCTGGTTCCGTCGTCAGCGTGTGGGCTTTAGGCGACTATGAACTGAATACTAAATTATGGATGGATAGTGTTTTAGCAACTGCAATTTGGCCCGGACAGCGAGTTGATATTCAAATGGCAGATTGCGACGCTAAGTTCATTATTTTGCGAGAAAACTATTCTTATTACCAAACTTTACGCGAGAAATTGCAGTGGGCAGGAGCGAGAATTCAATATACTAATAATCACCGGAATTGAGCGCTATTATTGCTCCTCAAATAGAGAGCGAGGTAATCCTGACTGCCGAATAATAGATTGCAGAGTACCTATACGTATCTCCGACTAGTTCGGCACGGGAACAGTAATTGTTGTATCTTCGGTTCGCTTTTGCATGATAATATGACTGCCACGCTGCCGAACTTTAATCAACCCAAATTGTTCGAGAATTTGACAAACTTCTTGAGCGGAGAGAACTCGCAGCCTACCCAATCGCAACCTCCAACCTAGTGATAAATACTTCACCATGCAATCGAGTTTCTATTTCAGTAGGTTCTGCTGTTTCAAAAAATAATTCTAATGCTTCAATTAAATTATTTCTTGCTTCCTCAACTGTACTACCTTGACTGGCAATATCCAGCTCTGGACACAAAGAAACGTATCCATTTTCTTCCCGTTCAATAATTCCTGTAAACTGCTTTATTTGTTTCATGGACAGAGAGACATAAATTGTAGGTCAGATAATTGTTTACCGTTACTAAAATCTTAGCATTCATCTAACCAAATCTCAGCAAAACGTTCCGTTGTCCATCCTACAAGATCTGAAACTTGCCCGTCGCCAATTTCAACAATGCGTTTAACTCCGTCTCTACGTTTTACCACATCTACGGAGAAAAACTTACTATTAATTCTTTTCGCACATTCTTCTACAATAGTTGGAATTTTCTTTTCTGAATTGGCAGCAAACACTCTACCATTAATAACAAAGTAACGCCGCTCGGAATCCGATATAAAATCTTCAACTCGTCGAACACAAACACCACCTTCAATTGTGCCACGAAACTTTTGCATTTCACTCACAACTATTTTAATATCTGAAGGTTTTTCAATCGTTGAGCCAATTGAAGTTTTGAGAGATTTGACGTAATCTTTAATAAAGAAACATTCCCAGCCTAAATCGCTCAATTCTCTTTCTAAATCGCTATCGACTGTTTGACAAACATACAGCTTGAGCAAGATAGGCTTCATCGATTTTTTTCGGATTAAAATAATCGCTAGGAAAAAGAAATGTTAACATATCCAAACTGACATACCATTCAATAGAATAAATCAGTATATATTCAATAAAATGAAAATAGGTGAAATTTAGCGCTGAATCGAGCATGATGAAAAAGTCTTTCGAGCTGCAAGGGCGATCGCTCTGCTGAGAGCGGTTTCAATAAGCGGTATAAATAAGCTATAGAAACGACTTATCATAATACCCAACGGTTGGTTAACGGCTGATTATGAGTTACTGCCTCAACCCTAGTTGCCAGAAGCCTTTGAATCCCAAAGGAACGCCCTTCTGCCACAGTTGCGGCAAAGAAATTCAGCCGCTGCTGCGCTATCGCTATCAGATCGTCCGCCAGTTGGGAAGCGGCGGGTTTGGTAGAACTTTTTTGGCAGAGGATACAGACAAGCTAAATGAACCGTGTGTTGTCAAGCAATTGGTATCGCAATTTCCAGGAACCAAAGCTTGGCAAAAGGCAAATGAGCTGTTTCAGGAAGAGGCACAGCGCCTACAACAGTTAGGGGAACATCCGCAGATTCCGGCGTTATACGCCTACTTTGAACAGGATAACTACCTGTATCTGGTACAGCAGTTAATTGTAGGGCAAACTTTGCAGCAGGAAGTAGAGCAACAAGGGATATTTAGCGAGGAAAAAATTTGGCAACTGTTGAGTGACTTATTGCCAGTTCTCCAGTTTATCCACGCCCATCATGTGATTCATCGGGATCTCAAGCCAGAAAACATCATTCGCCGTCAGAGTGACGGTAAACCAGTTCTGATCGATTTTGGCGTTTCCAAGCAATTATCGGCAACGGCGATCGCTAGCCCAGGAACAAGCATCGGCTCCTTTGGTTATGCCTCGCTAGAACAAATGAATATTGGGGATGCCTATCCAGCTAGCGATCTCTACAGTTTAGGCGTAACTTGCTTTTATCTGCTGACCCAGATCCATCCATCTCAACTGTGGACGGAAAAAGGCTACAGCTGGGTGACAGACTGGCGACAATATCTTAAAACGCCAATTAGTCAAAAATTAGAGCGAGTTCTAGACAAGTTGCTGCAAAAAGACTTTCTCCAGCGCTATCAACATGCTGATGAAGTGCTGCGAGACTTTAGCGATCGCATCCAGTTATCTGTTGACCCAGCGACAATCGAAACCCAACTACCATCAAGCGAAATTGGTAGCATCAAGGCAGATTCTAACCCTATAGGACAGCCTTCGAGTCAGGGAAAGCGACTGCAACTCAAGCGCGATCGTACTCAAGCGCTGCCCACGCTTGTTCCTCTCCAACGGTTGCAAAAGCGACTGCTAGTGGGGGGTGTTATCCTGCTATTAGGATTGCTGGGATATGGTTATTGGTATCTCAATCGAATCTCCACGATCGCAGGGCATACTGGGGAAGTTAATACGATTGATTTCAGTCCAGACGGACAGAAGTTTGCTAGTGGTAGCGACGACAAAACGATTAAAATTTGGAATTTTAGCGATCGCCGAGAACTCAACACCCTTAAAGGTCATACCAACTGGGTTTACTCTGTCGCCATTAGCCCAGATAGTCAAACTCTAGTCAGTGGCAGTAAGGATAATACAGTTAAAATTTGGAACTTGAATACGGGACGGGAACTTCGTAGCCTCAAGGGTCATGCTAGCTATGTTGATACCGTTGCCATTAGCCCAGACGGTCAAAAATTTGCTAGTGGGAGTTATGACAAAACAATTAAAATCTGGAACTTCAAGACAGGAGAGGAACTTCGGACTTTGAGGGGTCATGCTGCTGAAGTTTTGTCCGTTGCCATTAGCCCAGATGGTTTAAGGCTTGCCAGCAGTAGTACAGATAGAACGATCAAAATCTGGAATTTCAATACAGGACAGGAAATTTTCACCCTCAGAGGGCATACAGGCGATGTTAACTCCCTCGCTTTTAGTCCAACTGGTCAAGAACTGGCAAGCGTCAGTGACGATCGCTCGATCAAAATTTGGAATCCCAACACGGGACGAGAAATACGCACCTTGACGGGACATTCAGCTGATGTCAATTTTGTCACCTTCAGCCCAGACGGTCAAAAAATTGCTACGGGCAGCGATGACAAGACTATTCGAGTATGGAACTTGACTACAGGAGAGACACTAGCTACCCTTAGAGGACATTCAGCTCCGGTTTGGTCGGTTGCTTTCAGCCGAGATGGACAGACTCTAGTTAGTGGTAGTGCAGACAAGACAATCGCTTTTTGGCATCTATCGCCGTAATCGGAAGCAGGGAGAAGAGAGCTGACTGAGGGAGCAGAAGAGAGCTGAGGGAGCAAGTCACAACTAATTCCGAATTCCGAATTCCGAATTCCGAATTCTCCCCACCCTACTCCCTGTGAATTAAAACATTTTAGGGACGCGGATTTGGTAATCTATTCTTGTCCCTAGAAAGATGCGCAATGGCTCGGCAACCCAAGATAATTGTTGTGGCGAATGGTAAAGGTGGCGTGGGTAAAACCACAACAAGTATGGCTTTGGCAGGAATTCTTGCCGAGCATTACAAAGTCTTAGCGGTCGATGCCGACGTTCAAGGCAGTTTATCTTGGTGGGTCGATCGCGGCGAACAAAAAATGGGTTTCGATTTAGTACAGGAAACCGATCCCTTACTATTGGGTAAATTGAAGCGGGTAGAGGAATACGAACTCGTCGTTGTCGATACACCACCAGCGCTCAACTCGGAATCGTTGGCAGCAGCGATCGCAGCGGCAGATTATTTATTGTTACCAACGCCGCCAGCACCGATGGATTTAGCTATCCTAGTTGAGACAGTCAGACGTGCAGTCGTACCATCAGGGGTAGCCCATCGCGTCCTCTTAACGCGAGTCGATCCTCGTAGTTGGACGGACGCGCAAGCAGCTCAAAACACCCTTAAAGAACTCGGTATTCCAGCTTGCAAGACTGTCATCCGCGCCTATAAAGCCCACGAACGAGCAGCTTTAGATGGCGTGCCAATCGTCCAGTGGCGAGGAAAGCACGCAAAAGAGGCACAATTAGATTACCGTAAAGTCGCCGACGAAATGGAGAGGGATTGGAGGAAGTTATGGTGAGAAAAAATCTATCCGATTTATTGAAAGAAGAGGCGCAAAAATCTGCCGAACCGCAGGAGATTACGGTAGAAGCAAAACTTGTTGTGGAGGAACCCACTTCAGAAGAGACAAATTCTGAATCTGCCACAAATCATCGCCGTACCAGTCCCACTAAAGCCGAACTGGAAACCACAGTGAAAGACATACAAGCAGCACTAGAAGCTGCCCAAACCGAGAATCAGGAGTTGCGATCGCAACTCCAAGACCAAAAAACTTTAGTCGAAAAAGTTGAAAAGTTGCAAGCAGAACTCGACCAAGCCAAAGAAACAATCTTGAAACTGACAGAAACAAACACTAAATCTAGCTCCAAAACAACCTCTAAATCTAACTCTAAACCCGTTAGTTCTGCCTTAGCTAGACCAGTACAATCCTACTCTTTACCTGACATGTCATCATCTACATTTTCAGATAAAGATATTGGTTGGTTTGATTGATTTAAAAAAGTACTGTGATAGTAAGGTGGGCATTGCCCACCCCACACAATTTTGACTTTTAACTTTTCACTTTTGACTTACTCACTGATACCCCGCTGCTTGCAGGCGAAACAAATGAGCATAGCGTCCTCCCGCCTGCAACAATTCTTCGTGAGTTCCCTGTTCTACCACTTTCCCACCAGATAAAACCATAATTTTGTCTGCCATTCTCACGGTAGAAAAGCGGTGGGAAATCAGAATTGCCATCTGATTTTGAGTTAGCGATCGCAAACGTTCAAAAATTTGAAACTCTGCTTCCGCATCCATAGCGGCTGTGGGTTCGTCTAGAACTAAAATATCTGCTTTATTCCGCATAAAAGCGCGAGACAAAGCGATTTTTTGCCACTGTCCCCCCGATAATTCTTGTCCGCCGCGAAACCATTTACCTAATTGCGTTTGAAAGCTATCTGGTAATTGTTCGATTAAAGGTAGCGCCATTCCCTTGTCTGCTGCTACTTGCCACAGTTCTCTATCTTCAATGCGGGTAACATCACCGACACCAATATTTTCACCTACGGTAAATTGGTAGCGAATAAAGTCCTGAAATATTACCCCAATGCGTCTTTGTAAAACTCCTAAATCCCATGCTTGCAAGTCTAAACCGTCAAGTAAAATTCGCCCTTTATCTGGATTATATAATCGAGTCAATAACTTAATTAAAGTCGTTTTGCCAGAGCCGTTTTCACCAACTATGGCTAATTTTTCTCCGGCTCGAATCCGAAACGAAACATTATTTAAAGCAAGTTTATTACTACCAGGATAAATAAAGGAGACATTTTCAAATCGAATGCCATCTCCAGGTATTAAACCTTGGGTAGCTTTGCCTTTAGGTAAAGAAATAGGTTGTTCTAAAAATTCGTATAAATTAGATAAATAGAGATTATCTTCATACATTCCGCCAATACTAGTTAAAGTGCTAGAAAAAGTCGTTTGTCCCTGACGGAATACCATCAGATACATTGTCATATCACCCAGCGAAAGTCGTCCGGCGATCGCTTCAACAACAATCCAAGCATAGGCAAGATAAAACGCTGCCGTACTCAACAAACTTAATAAATATCCCCACACACCACGCCGCAGAGTTAAATCTCGATCTTCCCCATATAGCCGATTAAAGATCGAACGGTAACGTTCTAACAACATCGCCCCCAACTGGTATAACTTTACTTCCTTAGCAAAGTCTTCGCGAGCGATCAAAGTTTCTAAATAAGTCTGTTCCCTTGTTTCCGGCGCACGCCACCGAAATAGGCGAAAAGCTTGCCCAGCAAATCGCGTCTCCGCAATAAATGCAGGTACGGCTGACAACAACAAGACTATGACTGCCCAGAAAGAAAACTGTAGCAACAAGCCACCGTAGGTCACAAGAGAAATCGCATTTTGGACAATACTAAACGTGCTACTCACTAAAGACAACGGACGACTAGAAGCTTCTCTTCTCGCTCTAGTCATCTTGTCGTAAAATTCTGAATCTTCAAAATGGATAAGGTCTAAAGTTAACGCCTTCTGCAAAATTAATAGATTGACTTTTTGTCCCAGCAACACTCGCAACAAAGACTGGGATATCGTTAATCCTCTCTGACTTCCTGCGAGTAATGCGACTAAAATCGCCTCAATTCCCAGATAGCCTAGTGTAATCAGGCGATCGCGTTCTAATCCCGACTGATGGGCTAAAACCACACCATCGACAATTAACTTACCCACATAGGCGATCGCGGCTGGGAGTAAACCCGCTACCACAGTCACAATCGCCAAAACAAAGGTTAGGGCGCGACTTGTTTGCCAAACTAATCCTACCGCTCTACCTGTATATTGAAACACCTGCGATCCTTGTTTCAATTGTGTCAGCAGTCTTTGCAGGATGTTTCGTGGCTTTGGCATTTTTGGAGTTAGTAATTATTGGTGGTAGAAACGCACACCTGTGCGCCTCTACTGATGCGATCGCTAATTTTTATGTTCGTAATACTCTGAAATGTGTTCGTAGACGTGTTCTGGAAATTGTAGATCCTTATACACATTACCTGAATCAGGATCGTCAGCATTGGGACAAATCGGAAAATCTTGGTGCTGTTGCCATTCTAATATCCGTTCCCGTTTGGGCGGATTGTAGTCTTTGGCTTGTACCTGGTGGTAGAGGCTGCGTGCTTCTGTTTCACTACAGTCTTTATCTTTAGTCAGGTAGTTAATTAATTCTTCTTCACTTAAAAAATGACGCGCCACCATTGCAAACACCAACCTACCGTAGTGTCCGATATCCTCACCTGCGTCTAGGGCATCCAGAAGATGCGCCATCATCCCATTCTTTCGCAATTCTGCCACTGCCATAACTCATCGTTCTCCCGATAACTACTTCTTATATGGTACACATGAACTATATATGTTGTTGGTTGTTGTCTCTCGTAAGGGCGGGTTTTGAGGAAAAATTTTTCGTTGAGGCTGTTATATTTGTTTGCTAAACCCACCCTTACAAATTCTGATAACGTCACTGGTTACTGGTTACTGGTCACCGATCACTGTCTTAAGGGGGGTCGCCAGCAAAGGTAGGCAAGGGGACCGAGTAATGGAATTAGGGCAATCAGCCAAAATAACTGAGAATTGCTGTAGTATCCGCGCCGCGCCATGTCATCACCGAGGACTGTGGGGAACAACAAGCAAAATAGACAAAATGCTAAACTCATGCCATTGATAAAGCGATCGCTTAGAAATTGCTGAAGATAATTTCCCCAGTCACCAAAAATAATTCCGAAGCCAAGTAAAGCAAGAGTAAATAAAGTCAGAAATAACCCTGTTATGCGGGAATCTAACACCTGCAAAAAAGCATCTTTCTGCCCTGTAAACTCTTGATTTGCTTCTCGTAAAGCTAAGTATGGGATTAAACCAATGACCCCCGTGCCTACAGAGGCGATCGCAAAAGGATAAAATGGTAACTTCTGCATTCTGCCATCAAAGAAAAGCACGCAACTGTAGAGAGCAATACAAACACCAATTAGGGCAAACAAAGACAAAATTACTGGGTTGACACTTGCCCACTGGAACGTCAATATTTTCATCAACAAATTCAAAGTTTCTTGCCAGCGAATCGGCGGGGCAAGAAACAATACATAAATGAGAAATCCCACCCAAATCGTCCATAAAGCAATTTTTCTGTTCATGTCACCACTTGCTGACTCGCTATTGCCGAACTATCCTCTGGTAGAGGCGGACGCACGCACAAATACCCTAAAGAGCCAAATAAAGGAATTAACGCTGTTAACCAAAAAATCACCGAATTATTCATGCCTCTGCGTGCCATATCATCCCCTAATAAAGCAGGAAATAAAACACACAGTAAGCAAAAATCCAAACTCATGACATGAATAAAACGGCTAGTTTGCCACTGCTGCAAAAAATCTGCCCAATCTCCTTTACCCAAACCGTATGCAACTAATGCGATCGCACCTATACTCAAAACAACACCAGTTAGCCGTGCATCTAATAACTTGAGCAACAGATTTTTCTGACCTGGAAACGTTGGATTCGGTTGACGTAATGCCAAATAAGGCAATAAAGCAAATGCGCCTACACCCATTGATATAGTTGCAAATATCCAAGCAGGAATCTTTTGCCCCCTACCATCAATAAACAGCAAGCAACTGTAAATTAGTGGAAAAACTCCCATCAAATTAAATATGGAAACAATTAGAGGATTGATTCCCGCCCACTTGCCTGTAGAAAGATTTGTAATTAACTCCAGTGTATTTGGTTGGTCGGGGGGCGCGAATACGAAAGCGTAAGTAATAAATCCTAGCCACAGCAACCAAAATCCAATCTTTCTGCTCATCATAAGGTAAGTATGTAGAGTAAAAGAACTAAATAACAACTCTACTTTAATTTTTGCGATCGCCCAAGATATTTAGATAGAATCTTCGACTCGCTCTCTTAAATCTTAAAATTGCTCTCTTTTACGCGCTTACGCCTAAAGGAAGAGTTGTTTATCAGTTGCCAGTTTATTTCAACTTACGACTTACGACTTACGACTTACCAATTACTTATACCATTTCTTTAAAACTACGCCACAGAAGATCCCCCTACCCTTAATAAGGGGGGCTATGGGGGATCGAATCTAGTACAATAATAAACAGAATTTGTATTATTCCCAATTTCCCTCAACACCTTCTCTGCTTGCCCAATAAAGCGACGATTGCGTTTGTAGTGAAAATGCGTGCAGTTTACAAAGCGCCCACAATCAAAATTCAGTCATGAGAAAATAGAGGATGTTTATCATTACTTATATTCCTTAAACTATAGTTTGGTAACTTCCTTTATATGGGAAAAATTACCTTTGCATACTATAGTTAAAATGCCCAATTTAACTAATAAAACTGAACTTTGTGATGTAGAGAGTATTTAGAGCATATTTTGGCGATCGCACATTAGAATTATTTATATTTTTCCTCGTAGGGTAGGCAGCGCCCACCTCCAGCTCATTTATCTAGAGAGCGTTTGAAACGTACTCTAACAATCGCATATTAGAATTATTTATGGATATAATTGATTAAGTCACTCGTGAGTTGTTGACTCACTGCGGCATAACATAAAGTGCCAAATTAAGAAGGTTGCTTAAACAAATGCAACATTACTCTGTGGCGATACTTTAGCTGCAAAAGCTTAGTATAGTTAGGGTTTGATAGATTTAACCAGAACGCTTCAATTTATAAATCTAAAAGCAATTTCATAATTTGAAAAGTGCTTTACTAGCCTTAATAAATCGCTAAATAATTTAATAATGCTTCTATGTGCGAATGCACAAGGACTGAGTTAGTTTTTATTCGCAATAAGTTAGTTTTGTTGCATTTAGCTACTGAATTGCGCTATTAAAACTACACCTCAATACGGTATCTAGTGAATTTAATTACAGTAGTTTCTCTTCGGCTTCATGTCGAGGGAGATTTCGTTTGTCTGTACTGTTTTGCTAATTCAGATTAATAACAACGGATTAGCTAATTGGAGGATTTAGTAAAGTAAATGGCAACTAAATTTCCCAAATTTAGCCAAGATCTCGCACAAGACCCGACCACTCGTCGGATATGGTATGGGATTGCTACCGCCCACGACTTTGAAAGTCACGATGGAATGACTGAAGAAAATCTTTATCAAAAGATTTTTGCTACACACTTCGGTCACATTGCCATCATCTTTCTTTGGGCATCCAGCCTTCTATTCCACGTAGCTTGGCAAGGAAATTTTGAGCAGTGGATAAAAGATCCGCTGCACGTCCGTCCCATTGCCCACGCAATTTGGGACCCTCAATTCGGTAAAGCCGCAGTTGATGCTTTTACCCAAGGTGGGGCAAGCTATCCCGTCGATATTTCCTACTCTGGTGTTTATCACTGGTGGTACACCATCGGGATGCGGACGAATAACGACCTCTATATGGGTTCGGTGTTCCTACTCGTGCTAGCTTCAGTATTCTTGCTAGCTGGCTGGTTGCACTTACAGCCCAAATTCCGCCCAGGACTTGCCTGGTTTAAGAGTGCGGAGTCTCGCCTGAACCATCACTTAGCGGGATTGTTTGGCGTTAGCTCCTTGGCTTGGACTGGACACCTAGTTCACGTTGCAATTCCCGAGGCTCGCGGACAGCACGTCGGTTGGAGTAACTTTCTGACTACACCACCCCATCCAGAAGGTCTAACGCCCTTCTTTACGGGGAAATGGGCGGCTTATGCTGCTAACCCTGACACTGCCAATCATGTCTTTGGAACCTCTCAGGGTGCGGGTACGGCGATCTTGACCTTTTTGGGTGGCTTCCACCCTCAAACTCAGTCTTTGTGGCTGACGGATATCGCTCACCATCATTTGGCGATCGCAGTATTATTCATCGTTGCCGGACATATGTACCGTACCAACTTCGGTATCGGTCACAGCATCAAGGAGATGATGAATGCTAAAACCTTCTTTGGTGTTCCAGTAGAAGGTCCGTTCAATATGCCTCACCAAGGCATTTACGACACCTACAATAACTCTCTCCACTTCCAACTCGGCTGGCACTTGGCTTGCTTAGGGGTCATCACCTCGTTGGTGGCACAACACATGTATTCCCTGCCTCCCTATGCATTCATGGCGCAGGACTACACGACCCAGGCAGCGTTATACACGCACCACCAGTACATTGCTGGATTCATCATGCTGGGGGCTTTTGCTCACGGCGCGATCTTCTGGGTACGGGACTACGACCCAGAACAGAATAAGGGCAATGTCTTAGAGCGTGTCTTGAAGCACAAAGAGGCGATTATCTCTCACCTGTCTTGGGTATCGCTGTTCTTGGGCTTCCATACCCTCAGTCTTTACGTTCACAACGATGTAGTGGTTGCCTTTGGAACTCCTGAAAAGCAAATTCTGATCGAACCCGTGTTCGCACAGTTCATTCAGGCTGCTCACGGTAAGGTGTTGTACGGCTTCGATACTCTGTTGTCTAACCCAGATAGTATCGCTACAACAGCTTGGCCCAATCACGGGAATGTCTGGTTGCCTGGTTGGTTAGGTGCGATCAATGCTGGTACGAACTCTTTGTTCTTGACGATTGGTCCTGGTGACTTCTTAGTCCACCACGCATTTGCTCTCGCTTTGCATACAACCACGTTGGTATTAGTTAAAGGTGCGTTGGATGCCCGTGGTTCCAAGCTGATGCCCGACAAAAAAGACTTCGGCTATGCCTTCCCTTGTGATGGTCCTGGTCGTGGCGGTACTTGCGACATCTCCGCTTGGGACTCCTTCTACCTGGCTGCGTTCTGGATGCTCAACACAATTGGTTGGGTGACGTTCTACTGGCATTGGAAGCATCTAGGAATTTGGCAAGGCAATGTGGCTCAGTTCAACGAGTCTTCGACATACCTGATGGGTTGGTTGCGCGATTACCTGTGGCTATATTCAGCTCAGTTAATTAATGGCTATAACCCATACGGCATGAATAACCTGTCTGTCTGGTCTTGGATGTTCCTGTTGGGACACTTAGTATGGGCAACTGGTTTCATGTTCCTGATTTCTTGGCGCGGTTACTGGCAAGAGTTGATCGAAACTTTGGTCTGGGCGCACGAGCGGACACCTCTAGCAAACTTGATTCGCTGGAAAGACAAGCCTGTGGCTCTGTCAATCGTTCAAGCTCGCGTTGTGGGGTTAGCTCACTTTGCGGTTGGCTACGTCCTCACTTATGCTGCTTTCGTAATTGCTTCGACTGCTGGTAAGTTTGGTTAATCGAGCGTAGGGTAAATAAAATCCCCTACTTCACAAATAGGGGATTTTATTAATTGGTTAGTTATCAGTTATCGGTGGTTAGTTATAACTTCTGTCGCTTGTCTACTCAGTTTTAACTTTTAAATTTTGACTTTTGACTTTCTGAAGTTTTCTTCATAAATGAAGCTACAAAATGAGTTACTGAGATGGTTATTATTTTCTAAAACCCTTTCGTAATTAAGTTTTAGTTTTTGAAAAACATATGTAAAGTAATAAAACACAAAACGTTTTTTATCTTGTAGTCAGGACAATTTAAATTTTATCAAATCAGATTAAATTGGGTTTTGAGTCTGTTAGGATACTTGCCAAAGACAACGACGATCGCTCTTTTGCAGAGGCGATCGCGCCTCTAAAACGAACCATTAACAATGCTATGCAGTTCATAAAAAGTGACAGAACAAAAAGCGAAATTAACATGAGGCGGTTATTATTTACACTAGCGATCGCCTTTGTAATTTGGGGCAGTACAATTCCTACGGCTTCTGCGGCTAATAGCACCCTCGTACCTTGTAGCAAATCGCCAGCTTTTCAGGCGCGGATGAAAAATGCTCCTGATACCTATTACTTCAATAAGCCATTTAAGGCTTACGCAAAATACGAACTTTGCGGCACGGATGGTTTACCTCATTTGCCACTCGATCGCTTAGATCGAGCTACTGATGTTTTAGTTCCCATCGGTCTATTTTTGTACGTTGCTGGTTTTATCGGCTGGAGCGGTCGTTCTTATCTCCGTGCCACTAAATCAGCTAGCGATCCCGAAATGAAAGAAATTTTTATCGATTTACCTTTGGCATTGCAGTCTATATCAAAAGCTGTTCTTTGGCCTCTTTTAGCACTGCAAGAGTTCTTGAGTGGTGACTTGACTGCTAGAGATGAGGAAATTCCAATCTCGCCACGATAGCCGAATTAGTTAAGTTGAATTAGTTCAAAACTTTGTGCGCACTATTCGCAATCTCACATTAGGAAAATAACCATGCAACATGTGTTTAAATATCTTACTCTTGCCCCTGTAATGGCAACTTTTACAATGGTTGCTCTTTCGGTAGTGCTAATTATGTTGCAAATTTGGTTTCCAGGTTTGCAGTATGGCACGTATTTTAAGCCTACTCCTTAATCGTCATTTGTCATTGGTCATTAGCAATTTAAATGTAAGGTGGGCATTGCCCACCCTACTAAATAAGCTTAGAATATTTTTCTTCTATTTGACTAGAAGATAAGTTTTTGCTGTAAATAAAACTATCCGCAACTACAATAAAAATGCCTCTAGGTTAGTAGAGGCAGGATTTAATTTATCACTGAGGAATGATAAATTAAAACCCAGGCAACAAATTTTTCCCTTTCATTTTAGAGTATCAATAAATAATAGAAAAATATAAGACTTTGTTACAATTTTAAACACTAATTGGATGGAAAATACAGATGTTCTTTTATGGAATATCGAGTCTGATTTGGCAATATTTTGAATTAGTTTTTCTAACTAATATAAGTGTAATTTATAGTGCGAGTTTCGAGAGCGATCGCTTAAATTATAATATCTTGATAAAGCAAAAGATTGAGTGCGATCGAAGCTAATTATTATGGATACTACTATTACTAACTCAATCAATTGTAGACGCTTTTCTGGTAGGGTGGGCATTGCCCACCCTACATTTAAATTTCACGAATCAAACAGGATTGGTAGTTGCCCCTTGAGTATCGATCGCCAGCGATCGCACCTCAGCATCAATCCCTTGTTGTTGCCAAGCTGTCTGCATTGCCGTTGCTACAGCCGCCGCCTTTGCAGTTTCCGTCAACGCGAGTAAAGTTGGTCCCGCGCCACTAATAACCATTCCGTAGGCTCCAGCAGCTAAAGCGGCATTTTGTACGGCTTCATAACCTGAAATCAGTCTTTGACGGTATGGTTGATGCAGTCGATCTTGCAAAGCTGCACCGATCCATTCTCCATTACCTGTTGCTAAACCCCGCAGTAGTAGTCCTAAATGTGCTGTATTAAAAATTGCATCGGCACGACTCACCTGAGTTGGTAAAACCCGTCGCGCTTCAGATGTCGATAGCTCAAAATCAGGAATTGCAACTACAGGTACGACATTTTCTTGCCACGGAATATCGCAAATTTGCCAGTATGGAGATGTTACATGTAACATCTCTACACTAGCTGCTAGCCGACAGCCACCTAGCAAGGCTGGTACGACATTATCAGGATGTCCTTCCATTGCGATCGCTAAATTCATCACCTCAGCTTGACTTAAAGGCGTACCTGCTAACTGATTTGCACCTACCAAACCACCAACGATTGCAGTAGCCGAACTACCCAAACCCCGCGCCAAAGGTACGCCTAATTCAATTTCAATTGCTACTGCTGGCGGCGATTGCTTGATGTGTTGATACAGTCTCAAAAAAGCCTGGTACAGTAAATTACTCTCATCTGTCTTAACTTTGGCGGCTTCTGTACCTGTAACTGTTATGCTCAGTTTGCCTACTTCCAAGCGGGAAAACTTGAACCGATTGTATAAAGTTAATGCTGCACCAATACAATCAAACCCTGGTCCTAGATTTGCCGTGGTAGCAGGAACGGTGACGGTAATATGAGATTCGGACATTGAAATAATTTACTCTTGATGCCCTTAGAGGAGGGTGTGTACTAGAAATAGATAACAGTTATAGCTATCAGGAGTTACGCATTTGAAGTTTTAGATCTCGCTCCCCCTCTGGCTCCCCCTTTTTAAGGGGGCTTTGCTCCCCCCTTAAAAAGGGGGTTGGGGGATCTGCGTAGCTCCTGAGCTATTCTCAATTGGATCGGGTACATAGATCTGTAGGGGCGCACAGCTGTGCGCCCCTACGAATGTATTTCACCTGTATAGGAAACGCTATAAACGCAGATTTGATGTTTAAAATCGGTGACTTTTTTAAACTTAGTCGCGTATCCATCAAAGCACTACACCTCTACGATAGGATGGGGCTTTTGAAACCAATCCAAGTAGACCAGTTTACCAGCTATCGCTACTACTGTGCTAGTCAATTACCTAGATTAAATCGGATTTTGGCTCTGAAAGATTTAGGCTTTTCCTTACTAAAATTTAATTCCTAGTAGCAACTTTTGCTACTAGCTAATTCGAGTTCCGTTTTCTACAGGTAAGTTTGGCTCTAGTAAAACTACTCCTTGATTATTAGGAACTGCTCCTAATACTAAGACTTCCGACTTAACACCTGCAACTCTTTTAGCAGGGAAGTTAACGACAGCAATAATTTGCTTGCCGATGAGTTCGGCTTTAGAATAGTTATCGGTAATCTGCGCCGAACTCATTTTTTCTCCCAACTCACCAAAATCAATTGTCAAGATATAAGCAGGTTTTTTCGCTTTTAAATTATCTTCAACATCAAGAATTGTCCCAACTCGCATATCGACTTTGAGAAAGTCATCAAAAGAAATTTCTGCGATCGCTGTTTCGTTAACATTCATAATTAAATTTTATTTTTGTATTCGTAGGGTGCTTTGTTCGCAACTCACCCTACCAATTTTACGTCATCAAAATTAACCGCATTGGATCTAGCCTAATATACCAGGGAAACGATCGCCCTTTCAGGATCTCCCACTTTTCCTTAAATACTTCTGCTTGCAGGTGATAATCGCTAGAGTGGGTTGGCTGTTGATACAACTTGAGATATACAGTCATGCGGTGGGGAGTTTCGCTGGTTTGGGCTAAAAAACAAGGAAAAGTATTTTCTCGGTTTGATTCAGTCGTAAAAATAATTTGATGAGCGCGAATTCCTACATATTTTAATTGTTTGGAGATAGATTCTGTGACTTGTAAGTCTACTCCCCAATCTGTTGCTTTTACCATTCCATTGACAGCAATCTCGGCGCAAGAAAAGTTTTTACATCCAGTTAATTGAGCTACACTGTAAGTTTGAGGACGTTCAAATATATCGTGTTTGGAACCGCTAGCGATCGCAGTTCCTTTTTCCATGACTAATAAATTTTGACAAACTCGATAAGCTTCTTCTAAATTATGACTGACAAACAGAGTTACACCTTGATAATTAGACAGAATGGAAATTAATTGCTGTTCTAACTGACTCCGTAAATGAGTATCTAAAGCTGAAAACGGTTCGTCCAATAATAACGCTTCTGGTTGACTGGCTAAAGCCCGTGCCAAAGCGACTCGCTGTTGTTGTCCGCCGGATAGTTGATGGGGATAACGATTAGCACAACCATGTAGTTGCATTGATGCAAGTTGAGTTTCTACGACTTGGATAACTTGTTTTTTTGGCGTAGCTTTCGGTAAACCAAAGGCAATATTTTGCCCTATTGTTAGGTGAGGAAATAAAGCGTAGTTCTGAAACAGAAAACCAATTTTGCGATTGCGTGTGGGAAGATTAATTTGGCGTTGAGAATCAAACAGCACCCGCCCATTTAACTCAATTTTACCAGCATTAGGCGTTTCAATCCCAGCCAGACAGCGCAAAATCATGCTTTTACCTGCGCCAGAAGCTCCCAGAAGTCCTAATGGGCGATCGTCATTACTAAAAGTTACATTCAAGTCAAATTCTGCTAATTGTTTTTGAATATTGACAAATAATTTTGATTCGATAATTGGTAATTGGTAATTGGTAATTGGTAATTGGTAGTTGGTAGTTGACTCTTCTTGCCTCTTGCCTCTTGCCTCTCGCCTCTTACCTCTCGATTGCTGCCAATAATTTACTGCTACAATTCCAGATAGAGAAATTCCCATGATGACTAGCGCCCATCCCCAAGCTTCCTGCATCGAGCCGCCTTCAACTGAGAAGTAAATAGCCATCGGAATAGTTTGCGTTTGTCCGGGGATATTACCTGCTAACATTAATGTTGCACCAAATTCTCCTAACGCGCGAGCAAAAGCTAGCGTCGCACCACCAATAATCCCAGGAATTGCTAAAGGAAAGCTGACACGCCAGAAAACAGTCCATTCAGAAGCACCTAATGTTCTTGCGGCACGGATTAAATTTGCGTCTATTTGTTCAAAGGCTCCCAAAGCAGTTTTGTACACTAATGGAAAGGCTACTACTGTGGCGGTGATGACGGCTGCATACCAAGTGAAGACAATGTTGATATTAAATGATGCCAAAAATTGTCCGAGTATGCCGTATTTTCCAAATAGTACTAGTAATAAAAAACCTACTACTGTTGGTGGTAAAATGAGAGGCAAGATGAATATTCCCTCAATTAGCGATCGCCACTTACCTCGATAACCTAGCATCCAATAGGCGGCGATAATTCCTAGAAAGAAAGTAATAGTTGTGGCAATTAAGGAGGTTTTTAGAGAAATCCATAGAGGGGAAATGTCATTGAACATTTATCTTTCTCTGGCGTAAGTTTGGCGATTCTCTTTACATCTTTGCACGAAGCAAAATAGTATCCTACAATCTATTTCGGAGTGAACCTATTTCTCTACAGCGATCGCAACTCGGTTGTGATTTGAAGATTGTAAACCAACTAAAATATATGTAGCAGTCCTATTTGCTACATGTAACTCAAGCTTAGGATAGGAAGTAATAGATCGCGAGATCGCCAGAACAAGGGATTGTTATTAATGGTTGGCGATTGGGAGTTGGCGATCGACAATTGCAACTTGTGGCTTACGACTGGTAATGTGTTGTGCAAGTGCGCCAAGGCTGACAAAGATCGCGATGAGGGTGACGATCGCCCCTAGTACGGGAATAGATGTCAGCAGCACAAATCCCAATAAACCAATCCCCAGTGCTACAAATTGTCGTATTGGGGGTTGTATTGAGATACTAGGTTGTAATTTTTGCAATAGCCAGCTTCCGGCTAGTAAGCTAAAGACAATCTGCGGCACAAAACTGGCAAAAGTTACAAAGCTGATTGTAAGGGCAAGATTAGCGACTATTCCCAATCCCAAGACTGGTAAAGCGAGACTAGGTAGAGCGATCGCAAAGAGAATAGCGAGTATAACAGTTACAGAGGCGATCGCGATCGTACCTACTCCAACTGCCACAAATGCTAGTATCCCCCAACCTAAATTCGATAACGGTTTAGCTTTGACTCTTGCCGCTAAATTTTGCATCCAAGTGGGGACAAATCGCAGCAATAACCAACCAACGAAGAGTAAAGCCAATAGGCGCTGAATCTGCCAAATTGCTTCCCTAGCTGGATTTGGTGGAGGTGCAATCCGATGTTCTAATGCTTCTCCTACAACTCCACCCGCAATCTTTGCTCTTGGGCTAATTTGAGCCGTAGTCGCAGATTTATAATTGACTTTACCACCAATTTGTGCAGTATCGGTCAGGGTTAAACCTGGTTTAATTGGCGCTACTGTTACGGGGGGTTGAGGCACAAAGGGAATTTCAACCAACTGGGGATCGCCTACTGCTGTGGCTTGCATATTTCCGCCGACGCTTCCCCTCAGTTCCAAGGCATTTGTTGCCGCGATCGCATCGCGTTCTATACTTCCAGCTAACAAAGCTTGGTTGGCAAAGATAGTTAGATCGCCACCTATATTACTGCCAGTTTGATTTTCCCAACTGAAACCAGCCGCGATCGCATCGTCTGCTATCCGTGCTTTTGGCTGAAGAATTAACACCTGTCCAGCCAGTCGCGCATCATCGCCTACACTACCATTAATTGTAATGACTTGTCCTGCTGCAATTAAGTCGCCTTCAACTGTGCCATTCAGGGTAATTTGCTTTGCTGCCAAAACCGCATCGCCTTTGACAGTACCATTCAACAAGATTGTCTCTCCAGCCAAATACACGTCATCGGGAACAATTTGTCCAGCAGCGATCGTGACTTGCTTGCCACTTACGGTATCCTTTGCCCAACTTGGCGTAACGAATAATAGCACCGATAGCAGTACCAAAGCACAGAGAAATTGAATCAAATGTCTTGTGGCAAAGTGCCAGCCTTTGCGACTGTTCATTAGGCTTGCGGCTCCATCTCCATCTGTCTTCACTCTTATGAAGGCTTTTGTCTCTCCTTTAAGTTAGATAACAAAGTTGAGGAAGTTGTGAGGATAGTCGTTCGATCTGGAAATTTGGAGCGCGATCGCGCTAGATTTTTGCAATAGGTGTCATTAATTACAAATTCAGATAGCTGTACTTTTATAGCTCAAGATTTACTTGTTTTTTTATTCTTTCTTCATAAATTCATAATATTTTTTGATAAAAAGCATACAAGAATATTAACTATTAGTAAGCAACTTAGCATATATTCTCTATTAGATGAACTAAGAACTATATGAGGGCGATCGCCTCTTCATACAAAATTGCTTAAAATCATGTTTCGACTTTTCCAGAAAAATTAAGATGGCAGCAGAATTTTACTACAATAAATGCAGATACACATGTTGTATTGTCAACACTGCATCATCTCAAGAACTCAGAATCAGGAACGAACGCGGCGAAGTTTTAGCAGTAGAAAAGGGTAAAACAATCGGTCTTCAAGGTAAGATAAGGGAAAATTCTAAACGAGTAAATGTTTCTCAACCTTATTTATATAACTTAATCAAAGCTGCTATGAATGCTTTAGAGATAGCAGATAAATCTCGGATGCTGATGGAACAAGAAGCTGTGATTGAAAAGCAGAACGAACAGGTCGAACTTCTGAAGCAAGAACTAGAGCTTTTTCATCGAAACAAGATTTTATCGCTAGAACAAGAAGATAAATTGTTGCATTTGCAGAATCAACTCAAAGAGCATGAGTTTTTAGTTGAGAAACAAAAAAAGAAAATTTTAAAACTTGAAGACGCACAAAGTCAGTTTCCACAAACTATTTCTTTAGAAAATGCCGAGAAACAAGTTAAGTCCAAGCTAGGACTTTTAGCGTGGAATTGCTTGCACCCAGCTAGCCAAAGAGATTTACGCAACGCCTACAGATATTACAAAATGATAAAGACAGAAGAGTTCACCACTTCTGCCGATTATTCCGATGCAGGACATCCCTTGGGATTAGTAGCAGAAAGAGAAATTGTTAATCCTTTTTTCAAACAACTTTATCAGTTCTTGTTAACTAAAAACACCTCTGTTAGTTTTTTTGAAAAGACTCCTATTTTGCTAGGAAGCATTAATCTAATCATTGATGGAGAATACACGCTGGGAGATCTACGAATCTTGTTATCTCAGCAGTGGCAAACTTTTACAAAATTTAGCTTGCAGCAAGAAACGATGCCTAAGACAAATTTATACTACACCGTTGAACGTAGCGATAAAATTAGTCAAGCTGACCGACTGTTAGTGCAACAATTCTTGCAACAATGGAAACACCCCTTATCCCTGTGGTTAGCTCAAAGTTATGCAGCTGCTTCTACCATAGATCAAATAAGAAAATTACGTAATATTGCTGCCCATTCAAATTCTATGCACTTATGGCAGTTTACAGAGTTATGGTTTCTGTTGGTCGGTAGTAAAACCCGTAAAGGGGTGTTACAAGAAATTCATCACAATAGCTCTCTCACCGAAAATGTTTGTCATGCAGTAAAAGAGAAAGCAGTAACTTTTAACTATTTTCCAACATACTCAAGTATATAACAGTCATATTCAATTGAGGGAATTTAAGTGGAGGGTGGACAATGCCTACCCTCCTATCTGTTTTCTGTAATTGTCATTTAGCAACTATAATTCGATAACCGACATCAAATTCTGTAAATTCTAAATATTTGCCATATTTTATCTGCCATTCCCCACTCGCTAAATCTGCCTCTAGTTGCTTCACGCCTGTCTCTACTAACTGAGGATCGGTTAAAGCAAAAGCTGACATACTCGCCCGAATTTCAGAATTTAAATACATTTTGGGTTGCTGCCAACCTGCGGCAAGAAACAAATATGTTAAATCTGGTGGTAAAGGAAAAGGGTAAATATCTACTGTATTTTTAAGATGAGTTTGAATAAACGATACAATATATTCTAGGGGGAAAAATGAGTCTTCATCATATTCCCAAAGAAACGGAAAATAATCATCCAACCAAAAATCTTTTCTAGCTTGAGAGTCATAAGTAAAAAAAGCGATCGCCCCCGTCCTGACAACTCGATGTATTTCCAACAAAGCAGCTTCTAAATCTGTAAAATGATGTAGAGACAAAATACAAATAGCTGCATCAACTGAATTATCGGGTAAAGGAATTGCCTCTGCACATCCATCAAACCACTTCACATGAGAATGAGGTATAGCCTGAGAACGCATTACCTCAGAAGGTTCGACAGCATAGACCAAAAATCCTCGTTCTGCGATCGCCCGACTATATCCTCCCGTACCCGCACCAATATCGGCAATAGTGCTGCCAGGTTTCAACTGAAGTGCATTGAGCAAACAATCGACAATGCGACGGTCTGGCAATCGGAATTGAGCGTAGGATTTACCGATAGTGTCGTATGTAGACATAGAAATAAGGATGAAGAGATAAAAATTTTAGCTCTCATCTTACCCTACTCCCGACTCCTGTACGGGCGGGTTTGTCAACCCGCCCGTACCGACTCCATAGATAAAAATTCTGCGATCGCTTGGAAAATTCCAGAAAGTCGGCAAAATAGATAACAGGTAAGAAAATCTTAAATTATCTAAACTGTAGTCCAAATATCATTCCTAACTCTGCTAAACAGCGTGGCACATGAATAGTTTGTTTCTATCTCGACTGCATAGCCCAGAACGCCCAGTTATTGTATTTGACGGCGCAATGGGGACGAATTTACAATCGCAAAACCTGACGGCTGAGGATTTTGGCGGTTCTCAGTACGAAGGCTGTAACGAATATCTCGTTCACACCAACCCAGAAGCAGTGGCAAAAGTTCATCGCGACTTCTTCGCTGCTGGTGCGGACGTGGTGGAAACCGATACCTTTGGCGGGACATCCATCGTTTTAGCAGAGTATGACTTAGCGGATAAAGCCTATTATTTAAATAAAACCGCAGCAGAACTTGCCAAGCGGGTAGCCGCAGAATTTTCTACCCCAGAAAAACCGCGCTTTGTGGCGGGTTCGATGGGTCCTGGAACTAAACTGCCAACTTTGGGACACATCGATTTCGACACGATGAAAACGGCTTACGTCGAACAAGCAGAAGCCTTGTATGATGGTGGTGTCGATCTATTCATTGTCGAGACGTGTCAAGACGTACTGCAAATTAAAGCAGCCTTGAATGCGATCGAAGAAGTGTTTGCTAAAAAAGGCGAACGTCGTCCTTTAATGGTTTCCGTAACGATGGAATCGATGGGGACGATGCTAGTCGGAACGGAAATTAATGCCGCGCTAACAATTCTGGAACCCTATAAAATTGACATTCTCGGTCTGAACTGCGCCACGGGACCAGACTTGATGAAGCCGCACATTAAATATTTGTCGGAACACTCACCTTTTATCGTTTCCTGTATTCCTAACGCGGGTTTACCGGAAAACGTCGGCGGACAAGCACATTATCGCCTTACACCGACAGAACTGCGGATGCATTTGATGCATTTTGTGGAAGATTTGGGTGTCCAAGTAATCGGGGGTTGCTGTGGGACACGTCCAGCACACATTCAACAACTGGCTGAAATTGCTAAAGAATTAAAACCAGGGGTGAGAAATCCGCAACTAGAACCCGCAGCAGCATCAATTTATAGCACTCAACCCTACGAACAGGATAACTCTTTCCTGATTGTCGGGGAACGCTTAAACGCCAGTGGTTCTAAAAAGTGCCGCGATTTACTCAATGCTGAAGATTGGGACGGATTGGTATCGATGGCAAGGGCGCAGGTTAAAGAAGGCGCGCACGTCCTCGATGTTAACGTGGATTACGTGGGACGAGATGGCGAACGGGATATGCACGAATTAGTGTCCCGTTTGGTGAATAACGTTACTCTACCTTTGATGCTGGACTCTACGGAATGGCAAAAGATGGAGGCGGGGTTAAAGGTGGCTGGGGGTAAATGCATCCTCAACTCTACCAACTACGAAGACGGGGAAGAAAGATTCCTCAAAGTTTTGGAATTGGCGAAAAAGTATGGTGCTGGTGTCGTCATTGGTACGATTGACGAAGATGGAATGGCACGGACGGCAGATAAAAAGTTTGAAATTGCCCAGCGTGCCTACAGACAAGCAGTAGAATACGGCATTCCTGCCCGCGAAATCTTTTTCGATACTCTCTGTTTGCCAATTTCGACGGGGATTGAAGAAGATAGAAAAAATGGTAAGGCGACAATTGAAGCGGTGCGTCGCATTCGCCAGGAACTACCAGGCTGTCATATTATGCTGGGTGTTTCCAACGTTTCCTTTGGTTTGAACCCAGCAGCGCGGATCGTACTCAATTCCATGTTTCTACACGAAGCAATGCAGGTAGGAATGGATGGGGCGATCGTCAGTGCAAGTAAAATCTTACCATTAGCGAAGATTGAGGAGAAACATCAAGAAGTTTGCCGTCAGCTGATTTACGACGATCGCAAGTTTGAAGGTGATGTTTGCGTTTACGATCCTTTAACTGAGTTGACGACGCTATTTGAAGGGGTGACAACAAAACGCGATAAAGGTGTAGATGAAAATCTTCCGATTGAAGAACGCCTCAAACGCCACATCATCGACGGCGAACGGATTGGTTTAGAACAAGCTTTAGCCCAAGCCATGAAGCAATATCCACCTTTGGATATTATCAATGTCTATCTACTTGATGGCATGAAAGTTGTTGGCGAACTGTTTGGTTCGGGACAAATGCAACTCCCCTTCGTGTTACAGTCGGCGGAGACGATGAAAGCAGCCGTAGCTTATCTCGAACCCCACATGGAAAAGTCGGAAGGTGGTAACAGCGCCAAAGGAACCTTTATCATTGCCACTGTGAAGGGTGATGTCCACGACATCGGTAAGAATTTGGTAGATATCATCCTGTCAAACAACGGCTACAAGGTGATTAACCTGGGAATCAAGCAGCCTGTAGAAAATATCATCAATGCCTACGAACAGCACAAAGCTGATTGTATTGCCATGAGTGGCTTGTTAGTAAAATCCACCGCTTTCATGAAAGAGAATTTGGCGACATTCAACGAAAAAGGAATTACCGTTCCGGTAATTTTAGGTGGTGCGGCACTCACACCAAAGTTTGTCTACGAAGATTGCCAAAACACTTACAAAGGCAAAGTCGTTTACGGCAAAGATGCGTTTTCCGACTTGCACTTCATGGATAAATTAATGCCAGCGAAGGCTACAAGTCAATGGGATGACTTGCAAGGCTTTTTGGGTGAATTAGCCGACACAGAAGTCAATGGGAACGGACACAAAGAACCTACTGTAGAATCGCCTGTACGGGCGCACAGCAGTGCGCCCCTACCGACAGAAATTGACACCAAGAGATCCGAAGCGGTAGCAGTAGATGTAGAACGTCCTACACCGCCTTTCTGGGGAACAAAGCTATTGCAACCACAAGATATTCCTTGGGATGAGATTTTCTGGCATTTAGATTTACAGGCTTTAATTGCCGGACAATGGCAATTCCGCAAGCCGAAGGAACAATCTAAGGAAGAATATCAAGCTTTCTTAAATGAGAAAGTCTATCCAATTCTAGAAGATTGGAAGCAAAAGATTGTTGCCGAAAATCTCTTGCACCCACAAGTGATTTATGGGTATTTCCCCTGTCAGTCAGAAGGAAATACATTGTATGTCTACAATCCAGAAAACCACGCCGAACAAGTAACATCGTTTGAATTTCCCAGACAAAAATCCTTACGCCGTCTGTGTATTGCTGATTTCTTCGCGCCAAAGGAGTCGGGAATTATCGATGTTTTCCCCATGCAGGCGGTGACGGTAGGACACATTGCTACAGAATACGCTCAAAAGCTATTTGCAGCCAATCAGTATACAGACTACCTCTACTTCCACGGGTTAGCCGTGCAATTAGCAGAAGCTTTAGCAGAGTGGACACACGCCAGAATCAGGCGCGAATTGGGGTTTGGGGCTGAAGAACCAGATAACATTCGGGATATGCTGGCGCAACGCTATCGCGGTTCGCGCTACAGCTTTGGTTATCCCGCCTGTCCGAATATTCAGGATCAGTACAAGCAACTGGATTTGTTAGAGACGAAGAGGATCGATTTGTATATGGATGAAAGCGAACAGCTTTATCCCGAACAATCTACCACTGCCATTGTGACCTATCACCCAGTCGCAAAATACTTTAGCGCTTAAATTTGAGGGAACGGGGAACTGTTGCCTGTTTCCCGTCCCCTATTTCCTCCCAGAGGACAGCCGTTGTATCTTGAGTTATACCCACTAGATCGATACGTTTAAGCATTAAGCCAAGGCAATGTTAATACATTGCTGCTGTTGTTAAACCAGACTGAGAAATTTTCATCGCTATTGAGAACTTCTATGGCTGTTGTAATTGTCGCGTAGGTCATATCAATTGCCTTCCAGTAATACCTTTCATCCCGATCTTTACGTCTATTAACACGTTAGGTTTTAGTGTTATGACAGTTTAGAGGTTGTCTGAGAAGTAGTTTTTCAGGTACTTCAGTTCGTTCGGTATTCGTTCATTACTGCTAATGCTTGTAACAAAGAATTCTGCCTATTGGTTGAGGAAAAGTACGCCAGCGTACATAAACATGGAATTCAGACAAAAGGTCTTTCATGTCGCTCCTACCAGCCGTTCCTACTGCAACGCTAGTTGGTAGGAATTTTCTTAGGTGCGTACATTACTGGTTGATGGTGGAATCGTTGCAGGATTACGCGGATAGCCCTGACACAATGCTATTGCTCTAATTACCTAAAACATCGGAACGCTTGAAAGCCCAGTCTCTTCAGAGCTGGGATGAAAAGCGAAGCTTAGTTTTAACTAACCATCTCTCTTGTTTATATCTTAATATTTGGAATCATCACTTTGTTGTATATTAATTAACTAGGAGGTGATGCTAATTGTACGGATGTCAACAAGTTTTACTGCACCCAGATAGCGAGTTAGAAGCAATTCTGGAATTCATTTGCAAAACCGCAAATTCTTTGACTAACTGCGGTATATATTTTGCTCGACAGATGTACTTCAAAGCTAAAACAATTGTTGGCAAGTTCGACTTGGAATCAGAATACAAAACCAATAAACATTTCAAGGCGTTGCACTCACAAGCAGCCCAACAAGTGTTAAGATCTGTCTCCGAATCATTCGAGTCATTTAAGAAGTTGAAATCTGCGTTTAATCGAGGAGAAATTGCGGATAAGCCTAGACCAGCGAAATATCGCAAATCGGGAGGTTTCGCGCTTGTCTCTTATCCCAAGCAGGCATTAAAGCTAATCAATAACCAAATACGTATTCCGCTTGGAAAATAAGTTAAGTGTTGGTTTGGTCTTGACTGCTTCTTTGTTCCGATGCCGTCAAATCTAATGAGAGATGGCGGGGGGAAACATTCCTCCCGCCACTCTCTCAAGTTTGCAGACATTAAGGAACTACGGATACTGCCAAGAAATCGGTGTTTCTACGTCGAGTTTGTCTACAAAACTAATGTTATCGAAGTGGATGTAGACCCGAACAATGCATTAGGTATTGACCCAGGAATCTCGAATTGGCTGACTTGTACTTCCAGTGTTGGTACTAGCTTTATTGTTGACGGTAGGCACATCAAATCACTCAATCGCTGGTACAACAAGCAAGTTTCCACGCTCAAAGAAAACAAGCCTCAAGGCTTTTGGTCTAATCGGTTGGCGGCTATCACTGAAAAGCGCAATCGACAGATGAGAGATGCGATAAATAAGGCAGCAAGATTAGTCGTCAACCACTGCATTGAACATCGTATCGGTACGATAGTATTTGGCTGGAACCAAGGACAACGGCAAGAGATAAAATTGGGTAAAAACAATCAATCTTTTGTGCAAATTCCAACCGCAAGACTCAAAGAAAGAATTAGCCAATTCTGCCAACAGTACGGCATAAGGTTTGTTGAAATAGAGGAAGCGAATACCTCTGCCGCGTCATTTTTGGATAACGATACTCTCTCCAAACATGGTGAAAAACCCACAAACTGGAGAGCGTCAGGAAAGCGAGTTAAGCGCGGATTGTACCGAACAGCTAATAATTGGTACGTTAATTGCGATGCTCAAGCGGCAGCAAATATTATTCGTAAAGTAAGCAGAACGCTTGGTTTAGACCTAAGCCGACTGTGTAGGGGCGCTTTGACTCGTCCCCAGAGAATTCGTCTCTGGTCAGCTAAATTGAAACGCGAAGTGGCGCGTCTTTAGACCGTCATGAAGCAGCAGTTTAGAATCCCCTCGGCTTCAGCCAGGGGAGAAGTCAACCATCACGAACCAGTGTATTTTGCCCCGATGGAACGATGGATCGAGAATGGCGATTTGGACTTCGTGCAAGTCCGTTACTCGATCGCTCAACGTGCAGCCGAAGAGAGAATTCTACCAGCAGCAGCAAAGCAATGCGAGGAGAACTACCCGATCGAGCAATGCGCGATCGCATGGTAAAGCACATGGAGAGCATTCCTGGTTTTGACAAACTAACCCAAACATCTTGGTATCCAGGTAAGCAGTTTGCTGGATTGGTACGCCTACCAAATCCCCGTCCCATTGGATGAGACAGTTATAGGGATGGTAATTGGTAGTTGGTAGTTGGTAATTGACAGTCAACAGGAGCGCGATCGCGCTCCTAGTGGCAACAGCTAAAATTTAAAATTGTGTAGTTTGCCTTTTTGATATTATGAGCGATCGCCTTGCAGAAGTCCGTGAATTTTGGAATTCAGTTGCTGATGATTGGGACATACAAGTAGGAGATGACGGAGATAGCAACCGTCGTTTGAACTCCGATCCGGTTTTATGGAATTTTGTCGGAGATGTTCGAGAGCTTCGGATTCTAGATGCTGGATGCGGAACAGGCTATCTTAGCAGGAAATTGGCAAGTCAAGGAGCTATAGTAACGGCGATCGATCTATCCGAGAGGATGATTGAAATAGCTCGCGAAAAAGCTAATCAAAACGGTCAAAATATCAACTTTCATGTAGATAACTGCGAGACGATGGACAGTCTTGAAGATAATTTTTTTAACGCGATCGTTTCCAACTACGTTCTCATGGATGTGCCAGATCTTGAAAACACGATGAGAGCCTTCAATCGAGTATTAAAAGTCAATGGCATCGCAGTTGTGGTATTTTCCCATCCATGTTTTCCTCAAAGTAGAGCAATTGTTATTGAAGATGGAGAATCGCTTTATCGTTGGAGCTTTGCTTATTTCGAGCCGCAAAAATGCGTCGATCCACCCTGGAAGCATTTTACGTCAGAATTTATTTGGTTTCACAGACCGCTTTCCGATTACTGGAAAGCATTCAGGAATGCAGGATTTGAAATAACTGACTTTGAAGAGCCAAGAATCACCGAGCAGCAATTTCATTTAGCTGAAACTGAAAAAGAGATAAAAAATGCTCAAAACCGCCCATATTCAGTAGCATTCAAATTACAGAAAATCTAACCGCGATCGCGCCCGAATTGACGATCGAAATGTCGGCGATCGCAATTTTTCCTATCATTTCATATGAAATCTATCTGTAAATTTTTTCGGCTGGGTATGGCTATTGCCCTTCTCCCACTCGCGGCTAGCTGTTTTCCTCTTTCTAGTAGCAACAGCTCAATACCTTTTACTTTGGCATCGCCCGATCGCTCTACCAGTTCATCAGAAAATTCTGCAACCCTCAATACTGCTCAGGCAACCGAGCAAGATATTTGGACGCAAATGCGACAAGGAACGGGCTATGCAGTATTGTTACGCCATGCTCAAACAGTTCCCGGAACTGGCGACCCACCAGGGTTTCGACTGGATGATTGCTCGACTCAGCGCAATTTATCCGCCGCAGGTAGAGACCAAGCGGTACGGATTGGCAGAGTATTTCGCGATCGCAACATTCCTATTACTCAAGTCCTTTCCAGCCAGTATTGCCGCTGTCTGGAAACTGCCAAGTTACTCGACTTGGGTGCTGTCCAACCTTCTCCAATGCTCAATTCCATCTTTGAAGACCGTACCACTGCAACTCAACAAACGCAGCAGGTTCGCCAACAGATACTCAACCATCGAAACACCCCAGGAGTCATAATAATGGTGTCGCATTTCGCCAATATCAGCGAACTCAGTAGTATAGGTTTGCAGTCGGGTGGAGCCGTTGTCATGCGAGCCAATCAGCAAGGCGAACTAAAAGTTGTCGGACAAATTCAGCGCGATGGTAATGGGTAATTGGTAACTGGTAACTGGTAACTGGTCACTGGTCACTGGTAACTGGTAACTGGTCACTGGTAACTGGTCACTGGTCACTGCTCCCTGTTAAAGTCTGATACTGTGCCTCATCAATTTTGCCTGCTTCATATAAAGTTTGGGTAATTTCAGAAATTTTTAGCACGGCATGGGCGCGATAGCCATTATCTTTGAGCCTATCTCTTACCCCTTCTTCATGGTCGATAAATACAACAATATCTTCTACATTTAAACCCGCCGATTTTAACTTTCCCGCTCCTTCTATTGCACTTTTACCGCTAATCAGAATGTCATCAACGACTACAACTGTCTCCCCTGGCTGAAAATGTCCTTCAATAACTCTCCTCGTTCCGTGGGCTTTAACTTCCTTGCGGGGAAAAATCATCGGGTAATTCATTCGCAATGCCAAGCCTGTAGCAGTGGGTAAGGAACCGTAGGGAATTCCAGCAATGCGATCGAAGTTTAGATTTTGTAGGATTTCTGCATAAGCGTTGAGAACTTGCTCGAAAACTTGGGGATTAGAAATAATCGTGCGTAGATCGATATAGTAAGGAAATTCTGCCCCCGATGCCTGTACGTAGTTACCAAAGATAATGCAGCCAAGATCGTAGAGTTGCAAAATTAATTGGGTGTGGGGGTGTTGTTGCAACAAACAAACATTGGGAAACCACACGTCACACTGAGAAGCACTTTTAACAGCTACGGTTCTAGCTTGCTCTACTTCTTGTCGCAAAGCTTGAATCTGAGTCGCTGGATTCTTTTGACTCAAAAAATCTTGAGGTACGGGAACGAGTAATCCGCTACCGTTGGAATTTAAACCTGCGGCTAATAATTGAGGTAGATTACTTGCTTGCGCCCAAATACTCCGAGCCATAATCGTTCTTTCGGGAGTAATTGCCCGAATTTTGGCTAGCACGTCAGGGGAAGTGGTTCCAACTTCTAAACAGACTTGTTCGGGAGTCCCCCAGATTTTCGCTTCTTTCACTATTTGTAAGTAAAAGGGAGATTCAGGCGAAGGATATTGCTGTAATGCGATCGCCCCAGGATTAGAAGTACAGCACAATATAAATATTCCCTTGCCGGGATAAACCAAAAATGGCGCGACGCAATCTTGCCCAGGATAAGGACTGAGGGTGACAGCATCGACTCGCCAGCGCTCGAATACTGTTTGGGCAAAAATTGTACTAGTGTTGAGGTCGCTGTGTTTGGCATCCAAAATGATTGGTATGTTTTCAGGTATAGCTTTGAGCGTCCGTTCTAGCAACTCTATGCCTGGGACACCTAAAGCCTGATAAAAGCCTAAAGTCGGCTTATAAGCGCAAATTAAATCTGTCGTTTGAGCGATGACAAATTGCAACCAGTCCCCTAAATCATCGATAATACTCTTCTCAGACCGATTTGAATTTTGGCTTGGCATCATTTCAGGATTTGGATCGAGTCCGAGAAACAGCAAACTCTGATTGCGGGCGATCGCAGCGTTTAATTTATCGAAAAATGTCATAGACAGTTATCAGTTATCAGTTATCAGTAAAGAGTGGTGCGTGGTGCGTGAAACGCTTGTGACTTGTGACTTGTGACTTGTACTTGCTCCGCTCCCTTGTCTCCCTTGTCTCCCTTGTCTCCCTTGTCTTCCTTGTCTCTCAATGTCTCTCATGTCAGTTTTCAAAAAATGGCGATCGCGGTTGAGGCAATTTTCGCTCAAAAATCGGTTGTTTGCTCCTCTGTATCTCAGTTGTTTGCTACTGATTCTATTCCTTATCGTACAAGGTTGTCTGAATCTACTAGTAGAAAATCTCCATCAGCAAGCTTTTA
The DNA here is from genome assembly GCF_000317125.1 of Chroococcidiopsis thermalis PCC 7203. Lineage (GTDB taxonomy): Bacteria > Cyanobacteriota > Cyanobacteriia > Cyanobacteriales > Chroococcidiopsidaceae > Chroococcidiopsis > Chroococcidiopsis thermalis. Next base: position 2,489,689 of record NC_019695.1, on the reverse strand, counting down.
GTTGGGTGACTCATTCTTTACTGGTAGAACAGAAAACGGAACAGCTTTTGAGTCATGCTTTAGATCAACAGACTTCGATTCGAGGCTATTTAATTACTAAAGATAAAGAATTACTTGATAATTACGATCGCGCTAATAATGCTTTTCATAGTAGTTTTAAATCTTTAAAAACATTGACAAAAGGAGATCAAAGCCAACTAGAACAGCTCCAGGTAATTAAATCAATTCATACAATTTGGCAGGATAGTTTTGTGCAAAGTGTCATAGCTGGTACTGCGAGTAAGACTTATTTACCTGGAAAGATTTTATTCGATCCCATGCGCGATGTTGTCAAAACTATGTTGCAGCATGAAGAAAAAATCCTGTCTCAACGCCAGCAGCAATTGCAGCAAATTAGCCAGATCAAAGCAGCGCTGGAAGTCTTCAACGTCTTCATAGCTAGTGTTGGAGTTAGCTGGAATTTATGGTTGTTACGCAAGCGGGTAGAAATTCCCCTACGCCATCTAACTCAAGTCAGTCAAGCTTGGCGGGCTGGTAAGCTGGAAATTCGACTCGGTTATACTACATCAGATGAGATCGGACGGTTGGCTAGCGTACTCGATGAGATGGCAGCAGAAATTCGTCAGCGTCAAGAATACAGTCAAATGCGTAACCAACAGCTAGAAGATTTAATCTCTGCACTGTCTCATGACTTGCGCACGCCTTTACTCGCCACTCGCAATACATTGCGCCCGATGTTGAATGGGGCTTTTGGTTCTGTTGACGAGACTTGGAGAGAAATTCTAGAAGAGTATCGCCAATCGAACGAGCAATTGCTGAAGTTGGTAGATAATTTGCTGGATGTATCTCGTTATGAAGCTGGTGGCGGACAGCACTTAAACTGGGAACCCTTAGATTGGGCAAAGATTTGCTCTCAGGCTGTGGAGCTGATTTGTCAAATTCACGCTCGCCAGCTTACTCCCACTATTTACATCGCTGCCTCACTCCCTACAGTCTACGGCGACCAGTTAGAAATTCAACGAGTGGTGCAAAACTTATTAGATAATGCCGCACGGGTTAGCCCACCAGATCAAGAGATTACAATCAAAGTCAGTTTGTTAGGAGGCGATCGCATCAAAGTCTCGGTTCGCGATCGAGGTCCTGGAGTCCCACCCCACGAAAAGGACAAACTCTTCCACCGCTTCATTCAAGGGAGAGGTAGGCGGGGTGGTGCAGGATTGGGTTTATATCTCTGCCGTCAGATCGTCGTTGCTCACAGAGGTACGATCGAAGTGGATAGTCAGCTAGGTGAAGGCAGTACCTTTTGGTTTACCCTGCCAGTTTCTTTGACATTTGATGGGGAAGCGGGAGTCGGTACGGGCGGGTTTGGAAACCCGCCCGTACAGAAGTCGGGAGTCGGGGGAGTATGAAACTAGTAATGAGCAGGTCTCAGGTAGAGGGTGTGGTACGAATTTTATTAGTCGAAGATCATGCTTTGATGCGTCGAGGGATGAAAGGACAGTTTGCCCTCGAACCCGATTTTTGTGTCGTGGGAGAAGCTGCTGATGGCAGGGTGGCAGTTCAATTAGCTGCCGAGTTAGAACCAGATGTCGTATTAATGGATATCGATCTGCCCGTGATGGATGGGATCGCGGCAACTCAACAAATCAAAAGCGATCGCCCCACGACGCGAATACTCGCCTTAAGTGCTTTTGATAATGATACTCAAGTAATGGGCATGTTAGCCGCAGGGGCTGATGGCTATTGTCTCAAAACAATTGAATGGGAACAACTGCTAGCTGTAATCCAGTTAATTCAAACTGGTGGCGCTTATCTCGACCCGCAAATAGCCCGCAAAGTGGCACGGATGCTCAAGCCTAATCCGGTAATTCCCGTCAAAGAACAGTATTCCACCATCTCACCTATTCCAGTTCTCAGCAGCCGCGAACGAGAAGTTCTCAAACTAATTGCTGAAGGATGCTCGAACCAAGAGATTGCCCAACAACTATTTCTTTCCTTGGGAACGGTCAAGTCTTACGTGCGGATGATTCTCAATAAACTGAGCGTTGACGATCGCGTTCAGGCAGCAGCTTTAGCCGTGCGCGAAGGACTAATTTAAATGACGTGAATTAAATTACACGCATGACATTTTCAATTGAAATCTTGTAGTGTTTGCCGCAACATCTTTGCTAACTCTGCCGGATTAGACGCAATCGGCAGCTTGAAATTTGCCTCCAGTTCAGACCACAAAATAAAAGGCTTGTCTGTCTGAAGATAGAGTTGTTCTGGGGCGGGCAGACATATTATGAGGATGTCTGGATCGAACAGAGTTATCTCCTCACCAGTAGGAACCCCATAGTAAGGTAAGACTTCTACCATTTGTTCGAGACAGTAGCGGCTCACACGTTGTACTGTTGCAACAAGTCTACCGAGAATCATGACCCGGCAAGGCTGCTTGTTATCGCACAATTGATGCAGAAATTCAGTCACGAACAAGTATTTTTTTATTTAATAGAAAGTTTGTTAACTTAATCACACTAAACTGGATAACTTTATTTACGCCTCCATCAAGTGGATATCCAGGTGGATATTTTTTTTTAGTGAAGAATGCAGCCTACAAGTATCCACTGGGTAGTTTTTCCCAAACTGTATCTAGCAATACTGTATTAATGCTTAACAGAATTAGGGGTTTCGGACAGTAGCTGTGGATACAACAGAACAGGTTTATCAACTCATCAAGCAATGGTGTTTTGCAGGCGATCGGTTTCAGGCGGGTGCTACTTTACGCCAGATTGCCGTCATTACTGAATGTTTGCCAGAAGTACCCGAACAGTTAACAGACAAGCAGCTTAAATACATTGTGCGATGGATACAGGAAAATCACCCAAATGCTTACTTGTGGGCAATGGGTCAACGCTGTGTCGGTCATCCAGCCGCAGTCTGGGGTATGGGCTTACCAAATTTAGATTCAGTGATGCCGAGAATTGCTAGTAGTTTCTGAGCGAAAATCATGTCTGTAAATGCACTACTTTCACCAGTTGAATATTCTTTAGACGTTATCAAACACGAAGTCTTACATCTAGTACAGAAAGGAATTATTAGCCGTAGGCAACCAATGTACGTCCTCTGCGAATACATCCCAGCTAGAGATTGGACGGCTTTTGAGCGAGAATTGGAAAAACACGAGTACAACTTGCGCGATCGCATTGCCGATCTGCTCGATTGCGAACGCTGGGAAAATGATTAAACGAATGGCAAAGGACTAGGGTAGGACTAGGAAGGCGATCGCAGGGTAAAGAGAGAAAATTACTCTCGATCTATATTCCCTAGTTCCGAACGCCGAACATAAGATTTTATCTATTTACATTAGATTATTTATATACAGCGATTTCCACTCTAATGCATTACATCTGTAGGGGCGCACAGTTGTGCGCCCCTACAGATCTGTGTACTTCATCTGCTTGAAAACTGCTATATATCTATTCTCAGCTAGATAAGGCAAACAGATTTGTAGAGGCGTACGTATGTGCGCCTTGCTATATATTGCCAACAATTATTAAGTAGAAAAGTCAGGCTCATGCACTCTAGCTTAGGGAAGAATAAAACAAGCTTAGGTAGTGAAAAACTTCTTTCTTGAGATACTGTGTGCTGATGTTTTAGATAGCTAGATTATATATATGAAATCACAATAGGCTGCATTAGCAATCGATCCTGCTAAAACGCTTGCAATACAAAGATAATTTGCTATTTTTGAATTAGGAAAGCAAATAAGTTTTCTCTATTAATTCAACACAATTTCGAGGGAGAAAAGTTAGCGATCGCGCTTTCTAATTCTGCGTGTCAATTTTCCAGAAGTTAATCGCCGCTAGGCAATGTCTTTGTATTTTTAACGCCATACATTAAGAAGAGCGTGAGGAAGGTAGCTTACATATGATTCAGGTTGTCAGTTTAATTTCCCTTGTAGTAGAAGCAAGCATTTCACACAAGTCCCGTCCATCGATCGCATTTACATTATCTCCAATGAAGTCTTTGAAACAAAGGATAGATACTTTTGAGATTGCTCACCCCCAAGTTGCAAAATTAATTGCGAAAACTATTCCAGCGCAATGTCCTTTTGAGCGAGATATTATTCTATTCGGTCATAAAGTAGGACACATTCCTCCTCTATGCAAACTCAACCCCCTATACGAGCAATTGGTCGGTTTGAGATTTCGTGCTTTATGTTACCTTGCCGACTGCTGCGGTGAAGACATTCAAGCATACTGTTAAAGAAGTCAGCAGTCAGCAGTCAGAATTAACTGACAACTGATAACTGACAATTGTTCATCGCGTTTGCTGACTGAGTAACTTCATCGCAATTTCTAAGCTCGATTTCATCCGATTGAAAGAAGCTGCAAGGATGCCAATTTCATCATTAGAATTTTGCTCGAAATCTGCACTCATTTCTCCCGTGCTAACTCGCTCTGCGGTTCTAGACATTTTCCTAATTGGCTGAATTACAGAGCGTTTTAAGAAGAAGTTCAGCCACAATACGACGATCGCAAAGATTCCAAATAATATTCCCATAACTAGAGATAAGGAGCGTCTAGAACTCTCAAAAATCTCGCTCGAAGGTACAGAAATAACTTGTGCTGCTACAATTTCATTGAGTTTCCAACCAAAACCCCATTCCGAGCCATAGGTAGCAATTTGGCTTTTAGGTGCTGCTTCTGGGGTAGAGTGACACCGCAAACAGCTTTCTTTTGTTATCGCTAATGGTCGAGCAATGTAAAAGACTTCTCCGCCTGGTAAATTGCGAAAACCAGAAATTTCTTTAGTGTTTGATTCGTTGCGGAAACGCTCGACAATTTTAGCTTCAAAAGCATCGGCTTTATCACGTAAGTTGGTAGGATTAAGCGTGGCTTCTTTATAAAAGAAGTTTCGATACTCTTCGTTTTTACGCAAGTTTTCAAAGACTTCCGTAGCGGAGTAAGCTGGCACTGTTTCAGGAATAAAGACTGGTTCGGTTTCGAGTTTAGGTGCGAGTAATGGGTTGACACGCTCGTTGGTATATGTCCTAACCGCATTCATCGCTTTGATCAGAATTGCTGCTTGAGAACTAACTTCCCTTTCGGCTCTCTGTTCGAGTACCTTGGAGAGTGCCGCACCACTGATGATAATCCCACCGATGAAAACTACGACCAACATTAAGCTAAATTTGGCAGTAAGCTTAAGATTTTTTAACATTTTGGCTTGTAAGTAGAGATTTATTTTACGATGGTAAAAGAAGTGTATATAATGCTACTTAAAATTATAAATTGTTTTCATCTTTTCCCCTAAGTGGAGATCGCACCTCATCGATCCAGCAATACTATTCAACTACAGCTGGGTGAAAATGAATTCCAGATATTCGCGTCGTCTCTTTTTACTTCAATTATTTTTCTTAGCAGCTTGCGGTTCGCGATCGCTACAAGGTGAGGGAGAAGAGTTAATTATTGGTACAGTTAGCTACTCTGAAGGTCAACAGACGCTCAGTCAGTACGATCGCTTGATCAATTACTTAGGCGAGAAGACTGGTTCGTTGGTGAGGCTAGAGCCTGCCTTTAATGAGAATAAAGCCATAGAACGAATTCGCAATCGCTCTTGGTCGTTGGTGTTTGCTCCTCCAGGCTTAGCTGCGATCGCCATCACCCAGCAGCAGTACCGTCCCCTGTTTACCTTGGAAGGAGTTCAAAACTTACGCTCGATTTTGGTTGTTCAAGAAAACAGCCCCATTCGATCTCTGAAAGACTTAGCAAATAAAACAGTAGCCTTGGGTCAACCTGGTTCGGCAACGGGATTTTATTTACCTATTTATAATCTGTATGGCTTAACTTTAGCAGAAATTTTATTAGCGCCTACGCCAAAAACTATATTGAGTTTGGTAGCGGAAGGTAAAGCCGATGCGGGAGCGCTTTCTCAAAGAGAATTTAATTTTTATAAAACGCAGTTTCCGCAAATTCCTTTTCGCGTTTTATACACCGATCCCCACAGCGTACCACTAGGATCTGTTTTAATTTCGCCAACTATCGAACGCAATCGCCAAGAATTTATTCGTCAAATTTTAAGCGAAGCTGCTTCCGTTTTAGCTCAAGAAACAGGTTACGTTCCTACAGGTTCGATTCCAGATTATCGCTACATGATTTCTGTAGTCGAGCGTGTCAAAAGCATTTTTCCCTACGAACTACAACCAGGAAGCGCGCAATTGAAACCCGCACGGTTGTTTAAAGGGTAAGTGGTTGTTGGGAAGTGGGTGGCAAGTAGTGAGTAGTGGGGAGTTGGTATTAATTGGCGGAAGTGTATATGCGATCGCGATCGCTTGGACGCGGCTGTACTTAGGAGTTCATTATCAAGCGCGATATTTTAGCAGGATGGATGGTTTCAGTCGCTTGGGCAATTGGAGTTAGCTTTCTCGTCAGACTCAAGCGGACTGCGGCGATCGCTCCTCACACCGAACAGCCAAAAAATGAAACTACCTTACTACCCGAAGAACGTGGGGAAAAGTCGTAAGTCACAAGTCATTCTCCCTGCTCTCTGTTAATCTCTAACCTTTGAGACAGGAAAGGCGAGCGCCAAGATTGTTACGTTTTGGTTGTGATAGTTAGCACTTGCTCACAGAAATTGTCATATTTTGATAGATTTTTCTATCGAAAGTTTTGATATATTAGTCTATCGAAACCTCTAGTTAAGAGGAAAAAAGAGTTTATGGCTTTTGAACTGCAATCTCTACCCTACGCAAACGACGCTTTAGAACCTTACATAGACACGCAAACTATGCAGATTCACCACGATCTGCATCATGGAACTTACGTAAACAATTTAAATACAGCACTGCAATCGCAACCAGATTTACAGAGCAAAAGTATTGACGAATTGATTCGCGACCTGAATTCATTACCCGAAGCAGTTCGTACTCCTGTCCGCAATAACGGTGGCGGACATTTCAATCACTCGATCTTTTGGACATTGATGGCTCCTAATGCTGGCGGAGAACCCACAGGTGCGATCGCCCAAGTCATCAGTGATAATTTTGGCGATTTTGAAAACTTCAAAACTCAGTTTAACGATGCTGGTACAAAGCGCTTTGGTAGCGGCTTTGTGTGGCTAGTCCGCTCGGCTGGTGGCAAGTATGAGATTGTCAGTACGCCCAACCAAGATAATCCTTGGACGGACGGACACTTCCCAATCATGTGCAACGATGTTTGGGAACACGCATACTACCTTAAATATCAAAACCGTCGGGCTGAGTACCTCAAGCAGTGGTGGAATACAGTCAACTGGAGTGAGGTCAACAACCGTCTATCGACAGCGCCATAATGTAGCTAGTTAGGTAGAAAAGATCCCCCCTAGCTCCCCTTAACAAGGGGGGAATCAATTCCTTATAAAAAAGTGAGGAATGAACGTCCTTCTGGAAGAGAGGAAACAAATGCCCCCTTTTTAAGGGGGTTGGGGGATCGAAATCTCAAACTTCTAGTGCGTAACTCCTGCTTGTAAAATTCAAAATCTCATATCGCTCGGATGTCTCTATGGTTCCAGCTAATTTCGTAGAGCGTAGAAGCTGCGATCGCATTTTTTCTCATCGAAAAATCATTTCTCTCGGTGTAATCGCAGTTATTCTCTATACGGTGGTAGGTTTCTGTCTTGCCAGTCTCAAGATTAATTTGGGCTTTTGGTCTATAGGAATTCTGTTCTATCACTGGCAGCTAGCAAACTTAGTCGGTGTAGCTAGCAGTCGGTATCGACAAAACGGATCGATCGCCTTGACGGGATTAGTGGGTACGGCGATCGCCTACCTCGTCCAGCAGGCAAAATCGAGCTTGTTGCCCTATCACTGGTTGGCAATTGGTCTAGTGGCAACGATTAATTCTTATGTGATGACGGCGATCGCGCTGAGGTATTGGCAAAAACTAGGAGCGATCGCATTTACAACAGCAGTAGCATGGTTGGGCTTATTGTTGGGATGGATAGCATATAACTATCCCGGCGTTTCTTAAGCTAAGTTAAAATTTGCGTTAATCTAGGTTTGATAGCCCAGTAAGCCTATCTACCTGGCATGAATGATGCGATCGAGCGGGTAAGGGTCAAAAATCAGATTTTATCTGTCATTAAAATGCACGGCTCGCAAACGGCTGTGGATTTAGCCACTAAGTTGCAGGTTTCACCTATGGCAATCCGCCAGCATATGCAAACTCTTCAAGATGAGCAATTGGTCACTTATAGCGAGCAAAAGCAAGCGGTTGGTCGTCCAGTCAAGTTTTGGCAATTAACAGAAAAAGCCAACGCGCTTTTTCCCAACCATCACGCCGATCTGGTGGTGAAATTAATTGAGGGAGTCCGCAAAGTATTTGGCGAAGCTGGGTTAGGACTATTAATTGGCGAACGTACTCAAGCTCAAATTCAAACATACTCGGCGCAGATGCAACACGCTCAAAACTGGCGAGAACGAGTGGCAATTCTGACTCAACTGCGAACTCAAGAAGGGTATATGGCAGAAATAATTGAAGAGTCACCAGGAGTCTTGTTACTGGCGGAAAATCATTGTTCGATTTGTGCTGCTGCCCAAAGTTGTTCGCAATTGTGCAGTTCAGAATTGCAAGTGTTTGAAACTCTGCTCGGTTCTGATGTTAACGTCGAACGAGTCGAGCATATTTTAAGTGGCGATCGCCGTTGTGCTTACCGCATTTCTAGTTGTAACTGAGACAAACTACTCACTACTCCTGTACGGGCGGTTTACCTGAAATCTCTGTGAATAGCAAAGTTGCTTGGTAAACCCGCCCCTACGATTCACGACTTACTGATACTGCTAAATGCTTTAATAAAGTTGCCTGTGACAAAGGTGCTTGCAGGTGACTCCAGGGTAAGACTTGTTCGTGCGACCAATTGCGAAACACGTAGAATTCTAAATCGGGTATTTGTCCGCGTAACTCTTTAAAAGCGCGGCGATAGCTACCGAGACTGTCACCGTAGTTGCGCGTCAATTCCAACAGGCGGGATAAACGGCGATCGCCTCTCGATATTAAAGCCTGAATCACCGACCAGTTATAGCTTTCGGGACGAAAATCAATCCCTTGGGGTTTGAGGTGTTTCTGTAAATATTGCAAGCGCTTCTCGGCTTGGGGATTGACTCCGTACCACTGAAACGGCGTGTGTGCTTTGGGGACAAACGTACTGCATCCCAGGGTTAACCTTAATCCTGGGGCAGCTTTTTTGAGCGATCGCATCATTTTAACTGTTTCTTCCAGATCTTCGGGTTCTTCCCCAGGTATGCCCACCATACCGTAAAGTTTCAAGCTACTCAGTCCTCCCGCTTTGGCATTCACCGCCGCTTGGACGATCTCATCGTTATGCAGTTTTTTGTTAATAATTTGACGCAGCCGTTCCGAACCGCTTTCTACAGCAATGGTGAGCGATCGCGTGTCTCTTTTTGCTAAAGTCTGTGCTAGTTCTACTGTGACGGTATTTGTCCGCACCGAGGCAATGCTCAAACGGACATCATCGTATTTTGGTTGACTTAAATAAGCTAATAAATCATTAAATTCTGGATGTTGGGTAACGGATGCCCCTAATAAGCCTATCCTGTTTGTAACTGTCAGTCCTCGTTCGATCGCGGGAATCAGAGAACCTTCCAAACTTGCCGTGCGAAAAGGTAGAGTCAGATAGCTAGCCAGACAAAAGCGGCACATCTCAGGACAACTGCGTACCACTTCCACCATAAAAATATTTTCCCAGGCTGCTTTTTCAGTCACAACCGTAGAAGCAGATAGAGTATTACCTCGATAAGTTTGCTTTTCTATCTGATGGGGAATATCTGGCGCAATTGGTTTAATGGATTGGATACAACCTGTAGGGTCTTCATACGTCACTTCATACAAGCTGGGAATATAGATTCCTGGTACTTGTGCTAGGTGATGTAATTTAGTTTTTCTATCGGCTGTCCGAACTTGTTTGTAAGCTGAAATAAAATTTCCTAATAAATTTTCTCCATCTCCCAACAGAATCACGTCAAAAAATTCCGCGAAGGGTTCGGGGTTAGCCGTCAAAACAGGACCACCACCAAATACTAGGGGATCGCTGTCAGTGCGATCGCTGGTATGAATTGGAATGGAGATAGATTCTAATAGACTCAGAATATTAACATAATCCAATTCCCACGAACAAGAAAAGCCGACTAATTCAGGCTGACGTGGCAGCGGTTCGGATATATCTGTAAATAAGCGCCTGACATCAACATCAGCACGCATTGCCAAAGTTGCCCATACGACTTGATATCCCAAGCTGGTAATTCCTACGGTGTATTCGTTAGGAAAGGCGAAGATAGCGGGGATCGCATCGGATTCTGGAGTTGTTGGGGTAAATAGTAGGCGTTCGGCAGAAAATACAGAGGTGCGGGAGTCGAGAGTCGGTAGGGGCGGGTTTCTAAACCCGCCCGTACGGGAGTTGGGAGTTGGGTAATTCATGGAATGACATTTGTAGGGGCACACAGCCGTGCGCCCTTCCAAGGGTGCGGGAACAAGTTTGAATTATTTAGCTATCTATATCTAATTTTAAGACCTAAAATTATATTGTTCTCTATGATTTGGTAAAAGACAAATAACCGATCGAAAACAATGCAACCCGATCTAATCAATTTGTATATTACCAGAGATGAATTGCAACAGCTCGCTGGTATGAGCAGAAGAGACTGGAAAGCATACGATACCTTAAAAAAACCAGACAACATCCAAATTATTATTTTGCCAGGATATCTAGAGCAAGTTTTTTTACTAGGTTGGGGGTTAATTCCACTTTATTACTTATACAAATGGAAATATCGTCGGCAGCGATTGAGAAATTTGCTACTAGAAGTAGATCGGTATAACGATTTAATTAGAATTATCAATCTTGGTGACGAACTAGAAGCTGCGGGGAATCAGGGAGCTAGCATCGAGAACAGAGAAAAGGCGATCGCGGCGTTACAAATCACAAGAAATAGTTTAAGTTGTGCAATTAAGACAGAAAAAATTCTCAGAAAAAACAGAGATTTAATTAACCGCAATCTAGATCTACTATCGAACGGCATATTATCACTGCAAGCCTTACAGATTAACGCAGAAGCATCTGAGTATAGCAAGTTACTGAACGAAGCCGTGCAATTAACCATAGACGTACAAACAGAAATGAAAAAGCTAGAAGCGAGTGGGGAGAAGTCGTAAGTCGTAAATCGTAAATCGTAAGTAACTGAGTCTCCTTCTAATATCGCAGCGTCCTTGCTAGTACTAGCATGACGAAAGCTGCCAGTAACGCCCCCACCACAATACTAAAAATTGCCGCATCAAAACTACCAGTCACCGCTACAATCGAGCTAGGAATCAGCGAACCGCCAACACCACCAAACAGGACAGAAAGCCCGTTGTACAGCCCTGTTCCCGCACCAACTCGGTGTGGAGGTAACAAGCGATGTTTTTCTAATTTACGCATCAACTCTTGTCGCAGCAGACGAATGCCGTTAAAACGCCCTCTTTTCAATTGAATTTTATCGGCGATCGAGTAATACGGACAACGATCTGAAAACTGACCTTTTCTAACTTAACCAACCTATTAAATACCTGAACTTATTTATATCGACAACACTCGATATATCAAAGAACATACTGAAAGCACAAATTAATTGTCCTGTTAATGCTGAAAACTTATTCGTTTAGTCGTCGCTCTCTATTATTATTAATATTCGGTTTACTACTAGCATTTTTCATATCAGCAGCTCAGATCGTAACAGCACATGCCACAGCGATTAAAGTTAATGCGATCGAGAAGAGCGGCTTACATCAAACACTCGTGCAAGCAAATCCAGATAATCTTGATGAAAATTCGGTAGAACTAATCATCAGCGATATGCAGGGTCAGCATGAAGGTAAGATGCGCGGAGTACCAGCATCATATGACTGGTCGCAAACTCCAAGAGTCAAGTTAGGTAACAATCCTGGAGAATTGCAAGCACTAATTGGATGGGGGATCGTCAACGAAGCTGCCGAGGGCAATCCAGCTGCAAATACTCGTGTCGAGCTAGGAGAAATTCACACCTATCTACTACAAAAAAGTAACAACCGATGGTTGGCTTTGCAGAGTTCTATTCCTGTAGGAGCTGCATATAGGGAAGACTTTGCAGGAGGCATCAATATTCCTGCGGATATTCGGCAGGAGCCACAAGGCACTATCTCAGTTACACCAGGCAATGGATATAATTTTCATTTTTGGTCCAGAAACAGAGCAGGAATAGATCCAAATGATATCGCAGGTGTGTTTACAACGTTTAGAGCCAGATTAATTCTCGATAACCCTAGTCAGCCAGACGATCGCGATATCGCGCGATATCTTGCTCTAGCTGGAGCCGATTATTGGACAAATGTTTGTTCGTCCAGTGGTGAAAGAAATGCAGATGCTGCGATCGGCAAAGCCAAGTATGTTACGCGAGAATGGAAATATTTCAACATGACAACAGCATCTCCAGAAGTTCTCAGAAACAATCCTCCTCCACTGGAGTAGCAGATTTTGACGCATTGGCGTTAGTAACTAGTGCCAATGCCTATAGAGGCTCTGTAAGTCTCAAGCGTGGATTTTTCACGTCCACGTTTGAGCAGAAGCCTGTACAGTAGGAAGCCTGCGATCTTCTCGCAGGTAGTTTACGTTAGCATATGTCAAATTTGTTTTGGCGCTGTTGCCAGGAGGCAAAACTATGGCTCAGATCGTAGACTCCTTACCTAATGAGTACCAAAAGCGCATTCTGTGCAACTATAAGAATGCAACAAGTGGAATTCAAATTGCACGGATTACGAATATTCCTCACTGGTACTTGGAGCGAGTTGTATTTCCCGGTCAGCACTTGCTATTTGAGGCAATCCCAGAAGCGCAGTTAGAGATCCATAGTGCTAAGATAGCTAGCGCTATTCCTGCTGACACCATTCTTTGCGAACAACTCCAAGTTGATGCAGGCGAAGAAAATAACTAGATCGAGATCTGCTCTCACGCTCGAAGCAGCACTACAGGCTGGCATGGCACGGTTGATAAAGGGCGCGTCCTGCACCCTTTATTCAACTTAAGAGAGTTGAACAGCACTTAAATAGTTATTCAGCGTAATGTTTTAATTGGCTCGGCAGGTATTCGCTCTTTCCTTGACTCGGCAAAGAAACTAGAGTAGAAAAAACCTGCTAGGACTGCCCCTAAAATTGGAGCTAGCCAAAACAACCAAAGTTGAGCAATATGCTCCAAGCCAGCAAAAAGTGCTGGACCCGTGCTGCGAGCAGGGTTGACTGAGGTATTAGTTACAGGAATACTAATTAGATGAATTAAGGTCAGTGCTAACCCAATAGCAATGGGAGCAAAACCTTGGGGAGCGCGGCGATCTGTTGCCCCTAAAATCACCATCAAGAACATGAAAGTCATCACGACTTCGGTTAAGAAGCAAGCTGCTAAAGAATAACCACTGGGTGAATGTGTACCGAAACCGTTGGTTGCCAATGGGTTTGAGCCTGCAAGAGTGAAGCCCGCCTTACCGCTAGCAATTAGATAAACAACTCCCGCACCCGCGATCGCACCTATGACTTGGGCAATGATATATGGCAGTAGTTCAGAACCAGGAAATCGCTTGCCAGCCCAGAGTCCGAAAGTTACAGCTGGGTTGAGATGGCAATCAGCAACGTGTCCTAATGCGTATGCGATCGTCAGAACTGTCAAACCAAAAGCGATGGATACACCAACTAGTCCGATCCCTAGTGGAAATGCTGTCCCTTCACCTAGTTTTGCTGCATCTGCTGTAAATGCTGCTGCAAGTACTGCACTACCACAACCGCCAAGAACTAGCCAAAAAGTCCCAATCGACTCCGCTACGCACCGTTTCATAAGTGCCATATTCATCTATTCCTTACACTGAGTAAAAAGTTTTTTACGCAACAGATAAAGACAAACTTTTGACTGAGAAGTGAAGCTTCTTCTCGATCAAAAACGAGTTTGAATTGTATCGTTTTATGCCAGATGCAAAGTAGCTAGAGTATTGCCCTATCTCACAATGCATTCATAAGTTAGAGGACAGATAACAGACCTGTTTCCGTAGACTCTACACTTGAGTTGAACACACTTTACACTTAATTGAAAGCGAGTTTTATCTACTTAAAGAGATAGTCTAATAGTAGTACTAATGAAGACAGTAGCTGCTCTTAGCCATTTGCACAAACGGGAAAAATTCAATCTGAATTATAAATCTGCCCGCAACTTCTGAATAGGTCGGGATTAATTACAGTAATCTATAGCAGTTCTAAATGATTTGTAAAGTAGGCTTCTAGCCTACGGCAGGCTAGAAGCTGCTCCACGTTCATGAATCAAATAGGATTGCTATAGCAAGCGAGATCGAGCATTTAGCTTTTTTATCAATCCAGGCATTCTATTCCAGGGGACGTTAAAAGTTAATTTGACTAAAACAGAACCAGTAGTAGAAACAACTCGCATATCTAATGCCAACGGACGATCGCTCAGAATACTGCTATTAATTTCTCAGTGTGAGGAAGGCAGAAAAAAACACATAACTTACGGTAGAAACAGCAGGCTTAGTTATCAGCTAGCTTAATGGATATATTGCATCAGATGCAGCAGTAGGAGCGTGCGTCGAACATAAATATCATAAATAATAAGTAGGCAAAACTGGAGGAGATCCCGATGATAGGCATTGTTTAGACAGCACAGTTACCCCTGCTCAACTGAATAGGTAAGCAGGTAATTATTTTCATCGATCGTCGTTTTGCTAACCGCCAGTAGCAAAGCAATATTGCAAAAAAACTTGTATATTTTCTGACAAGGAGAGCCAAATGCAACAGACAGAATACATGACCGACACTTCAGAAGTTAGAGAAACGGCAGAATCTACATCTCTAACAACACCATCGACTGCAAAACAACTTGAAATGCAGGGACGGCAGATCGGTAACAATATAGTTGCTTTTTTTACGGAACTACCGAAACACGTTAGTAGCTTCTGGCAACAATACAAACAACCAATTACGAGCATTCTTTTAATTTTTGTTGCCTTAATTGCACTCAGAGTGTTGTTTGCAGTCTTGGCTGCTCTCAACAGCATTCCATTATTAGCACCGACGTTTCAACTAATCGGAATTTTCTATTCGGTGTGGTTTGTCTATCGATATCTGCGGACAAAATCTAATCGGGAGGAATTGGCAAGTAAGTTACAGTCACTTTTTGAATAAACGCTCGGATTGATATCTGCTGACTATCGATCGCACAGAACGGCGATCGCCTGCACTAACTGCTCTGGTTCTACAGGTTTTGGCAGATGTAGCTGAAATCCTGCTTGCCTTGCAAGTTGGCGATCGCACTCTCCAGCGTAGGCAGTTAGGGCAATTGCCGAAACTTGCCCCCCTGCTTGCGGCGATCGCTGCCTGACTTGTTGCATTAACATGTAGCCATCGAGATCTGGCATTCCAATATCGCTAATCAAAACGTTAGGGACGAAGCGATCGAAGATAAGCATTGCTTCTGCTGCCGATGCTGCGACCTGCACTTCTGCCCCATACTGTTCTAAAACGAATTGAGCTAAATTCAACATATCGGCTTCATCATCTACGACTAACACGCGAATACCTTGTAAAGGATAGGCAAGAAAGGATGAAGTGGCGCTTCGATCGCTCATTTCTGAGCTTTCATCCTGAAGCAGAGGTAAACTGACGGTGAAAGTTGCTCCCTTTGCTTCTCCAAGGCTTTCGGCTTTGACTGTACCCCCATGTAACTCGGTGATGTGGCGTACAATTGCCAGCCCTAATCCTAATCCGCCAAATTTTCGTGTCGTTGTCCCATCTTCTTGCCGGAAGTAATCAAATACGTATGGTAAGAAGTCTGAATTAATTCCTTTTCCAGTGTCGCTGACTTGGATTTTAGCGTAGTTGGTAATTGGTAATTGGTAATTGGTAATTGGTAGTTGGTAGTTGGTAGTTACTGAGTGGCTGGTGGCTGGCGGCTGGAATTGCTTCCTTGTCTCCCTTGTCTCCCTTGTCTCCCTTGTCCCCGACTCCCGACTCTCGACTCCCGAAGCTACTCCCATCAGCGAAACCTCAATCCGCCCCCCTGACGGGGTGAATTTAACGGCATTAGAGAGTAAATTCCACACAACTTGTTGGAGACGATTTGCATCCCCACAGACTAATCCTACGTTGGGGGCAAATTGAGTTTGAATCTGAATGTTTTTTGCTCGTGCTGCCAACCGCACGGTTTCTATAGCTGCCTCAATTGTAGTGGTTAAGTTGACCGAGGTGATGTTGAGCGCCATTTTTCCTTGTAATATGCGCGAGACATCTAACAAGTCTTCAATGAGTTGCGTTTGTAGTTTGGCATTGCGCTCGATCGTTTCTAGGGCGCGATCTGTTGCTTGTGCGTCAAATTTGCGAGAACGCAGCAGTTTTGTCCAACCTAGTATCGGGTTGAGGGGCGATCGCAATTCATGGGATAGTACAGCCAGAAACTCATCTTTAATTCGATTGGCAGCTTGGGCTTCTTCCCGTGCCAATCTTTCCTGCTCCAGCAGTTGTTCGCGTTCGGCTGCATCTTGCTTTTGCTTGGTGATATCGCGCGAGATTGATAACAGTTGTGCAACAATTCCTGATGCATCTCGGATGGGCGTGATTATGACATCCCACCACTTCGGCTTGCCCTTTGCCGTGGGACAGAAGCCTTGAAATTGACCGACATTGCCTGCTTTGGCTACCGCGATCGCTGCTTCTGCACTTTGGCGATCTTCACCCTGCCAGTAATCAAGCCAGTTCGTGTCGAGGAAAGCTGTAGGATTGTCAATTTCTAGAAGAGCCAAGCCGCCTGTATTCACGTAAAGGAGTCGCCCATCTAAGGATAAAACTTTAATGCAGTCTTGACTGCTTTCTAAAATGCGTCCCTTCAGTTCTTCACTCTTTCGCAGGGCTTCCTCAGCTTGTTTGCGATCGCTAATATCCCGATAGTAGAGGGAAAGCCCACTGGATGAGGGGTAAGCGTGAACTTCAACCCACATGTCGTATGGTTGATAATATTCCTCAAACTCAACCTTAACTTGCTCGAAGAGGGCTCGACGATATTCAGATTCAAACCGACTGCCAATTGTATCGGGAAATACTTCCCACAAAGTTTTACCCAGCAACTCTTCTGGTGTTTTTTGCGTCAATTTTGCTGCTGCTGGGTTGACATAGGTATAGCGAAACTCGCGATCGAAGGCAATAAATGCATCTGTCACCCGTTCGAGTATGATTTGTTCCCGCCGCGCTGCCTCTTGCCGCATTTGCGACAGCTTCAGGGTTGCTTCGACTCGCGCTAACAACTCGCGGGCAGAAAAAGGTTTGATCAAATAATCATCGGCTCCTGCTTCTAACCCTTCGACTCGTGCCTCTTCCCCCGCCCGTGCCGAGAGGAGAATTATTGGCACTTCCCTGGTCTGGGGATCGGCTCGTAGTGCTTGCAACAGTCCAAAACCATCGAGTCCCGGCATCATTACGTCAGTTAACACCAAGTCGGGAAGGCGATGGTCGCGAACGGCAGCCAAGGCAGCTAATCCATCTGACACAGCTTCGACTTCGTATTCCCGACCTAGCAACCTCTTGACATAATCGCGCATGTCTGCATTGTCATCAGCGAGGAGAATGTAGGTAGGGGAGTCGGGAGTCGGTAGGGGCGCACTGCTGTGCCCCCGTACTGGGGAGTCGGGAGTTGGGTGTAATTCTTCACTGCTCTCTACTCCCTGCTCCCTGCTTCCTGCTTCTGGTAGCCAGCGCAGTGCTTCTTCAACATAGGGAGCTGTACCTAATGCGGTTGAAGCTAGAATTCGCGGGCTGCTAATCCGCTCTGGAGGTAAATGAGCTTTCCCTGTAGGAATCGACACGGTGAAGCAACTGCCCGATCCTAGAACGCTGGTGACTTGCACCGTACCACCGTGCATTTGTACCAATTCTCGCACCAAAGATAAACCAATTCCCGACCCTTCAAAAGTGCGTCCTTGCGCTCCTTTAACGCGGTGAAAACGTTCAAATAAATGGGGAATTTCGGCAGCGGGAATTCCGATTCCGGTATCTTGTATACTCAGCTGGACGCAATCGCCTAACCACTGCAAACTGACGGTAATTTCTCCAGCCAGCGTGAACTTGAAAGCATTTGAGATCAGGTTTAAAACAATTTTTTCCCACATTTCCCGATCCACATACACGGGTGCAGGTATGGGCGGGCAATTAACCGATAAGCGCATTCCAGCTCGTTCGAGCGCGGCACGAAAGACGCTGGCTAGTTCGGCGGTAAAGCTAGCTAGATCGGTGGGTTCGTAGGAGGCTTGCACCCGTCCGGCTTCAATTCGAGAAAAATCGAGTAGCGTATTGACCAATTTCAGCAAGCGGAGTCCGTTGCGCTGCACCATCTCCAACTGTTTGCGGTCTTCTAGCGGTAGGAGGCTAGAGCAGCGGAGCAAGGTTTCTTCTATTGGACCCAACATCAAAGTCAGTGGGGTACGAAATTCATGTGACACATTGCTAAAAAAAACAGTTTTGGCGCGATCGATTTCTGCTAAAGCCTCTGCCCGTTTGCGTTCTTCTTCGTAAGCTTGGGCATTGGCAATACTCGCAGCAATCTGCGCTGCTACCAGATCGATGAATCCTTTGTAGTTATCGTCGAACAGCCGAAACGGATTCAAACCAGCAACTAATATCCCTGCCTTCCCTGTCTGACCGGAGGGAGCAATCGGTACGGCTACAGCTTGATGAGGCGATCGCTGCCAAGCACCCATCGGTAGATTGCTAAAATGCGACTCTAGATCGGAAACTAGCATTGCCTGTTGTGTCTTTAACACCCGGGCAAAGGGCAAAACCGAATTCTCATCTAATGCAACTGTTTCGGGGGCTACTGCGTGTCCCCGTTCGATCCCACTCGTCCCAGCCAGAGAAAGGCATTGCTGCTCTGGATCGACTAAATATATGGCAGCGAAGGGCAGATCGTAAAGATTGGTTTGCAAACAGCTAGCGCTCAGCGTACAGGCTGCATCAAATGTCCGTGCATCTGCTGTTTTCGCTGCTAGCTCTTGCAACAGTGCCAACTGACGTTCGCCGATGACACGCTGTGTATCGTCCGTGTTAGCGCAGATAATGCCCCCTGTGCCACCATCATCATCGGGAATTGGGCTATAGGAGAATGTATAATAGGTTTCCTCTGGGTAGCCGTTGCGCTCCATGATCAGCAACAGTGATTCGTCATAGGTTCCTTCATTTTTCAGCAGTACCGATTCTGCACGGGGAGCAACCCGATCCCAAATTTCGCGCCATACAACAGCAGCAGGTTGTCCTAATGCCTCTGGATGTTTGCCACCAACAATAGACTTGTAGGCATCGTTGTAGAGATTGATTAGCTCCTCACCCCACCAGACAAACATTGGTTGGCGACAGGTAAGCATAATCCGCACGGCGGTTTTCAGACTCTGCGACCAATGCTGCGGTACACCCAGCGACGTTTTCGACCAATCTTTTTCTCGCATCCGCGCGCCCATCTCGCCGCCACCGAGCAGAAAATTGGTATTGGCATTGCTGGATGATATTGACTCTTGCGTCATTCTTTCTCTCTGCCGCTCTACTTTTGAGTCATCTCTGAGCTTAGTGGTAGTTGCCGCTTCGGGCTAATAATTGTTGGCTGTTCGAGGACGATCGCTTGTATTAGTAATGGATTTAGAGAAAGGTGCATAAGTCCAGGCAAATGTGACACTGATCTAATTTATTTCATACTATCCCCCATAAGATAGAAATAAGTTTCTATCTCAAGACAGAATTTTGGAGTTTTTATCTAGCTACACTCGATCGCTAAACTTAATTATAAAAAAGATTTCCTTTCTTGAACTGGGATGCGGCAGCCAGGAGTAAATCAATCGTCTATCGCTCGATCGACTTTTCGATAATCTTCTAAATAAAATTCTGAGAAAATTGAAGCAGCAATACGCTCTATTTTGACTTTTAACTTTTAACTTTTGAATTGTTCTAGTAGGTTCTTGTACCCTCTAAAATTTTGAAATTTGAAATTTGAATTGGTTCGATCGAGCATTTCCAATCCAGCTGCAATCACCTCCTCTGGGGAAATATCTAAACATTCCATGTTGTAGGGACAGGTGAAGGCGTAGCAAGGACTGCAAACTGTGGGACGGCGGAGGAGTTTAACAGGAGCATAGCAGGGTTGCCATTGAGATTCGAGTTCAGTACCAGCAAAGAGAATGACGCTTGGAGTGTTGGTAGCATCAGCAATATGCATGGTAGATGTGTTATTGGTTAGAACCAATCGGGCATTGGCAATCAGGGCAGCAAATTCAGCGAGACTAGTCGCACCAATCAGATCGATCGCGTCGCCTAAAATATCGAGTAAGGGGCGGGCGCGATCGCGATCCTTATTGGTTCCCGTGACGACAATAGGTAAACTCGTCATTTGAGATAATTGACGGGCTGCTGTTGCAAAGCGGCAGTCGTCGTAGTTGCGAGATTGGCAAGTCGTCCAGGGATTGAGCAAGATGTAAGAATTTGGGATTGCTGCTGTTATAGTTTGAGGAACGTGCAAGCAAAGACGGCGATCGCGCACTTTAAACCCAACTGCTTCAATTAAGCGCAAATTCCGCTCTACTTGGTGAATTTCATCCGGTAAGGGGTCAACCCAATGCGTTAATATTCCTTGTCCCGACTCCTTCGATTCTCCTAAACGCAATCCAATTCCGGCTAAATAGCAAACTAAAGCAGCTGGGTAAGGGCTTTGACTAAAACTTGTCAAAATAATTGCCGCATCAAATTGACGTTGGTTTAAAGTCTCAATTAGTTTCCATTCTCGCGCCGGATCGAAGTCCAATCGTCCCAAATCTTGCCATAGGACTCGCCAGGATAAGACTTCATCTACCCACGGCAGTAGAGGTTGTGTCAATGCCCCGGCTGGGCTTGCCATTAAGGTTAATTTGGCAGTGGGAAGGTTTTCTTTAATCGTTCGCAGGACAGGACTAGTCATGATGACATCACCAATATTATCTAGGCGCATGACTAGGATGTTGCGGAGATCCCCCCAACCCCCCTTAAAAAGGGGGGCAGTAGTTTCTGGCGCTACTAGTTGAGGTGAGGGGGCAGCAGTTTCTCGCGCCTCTGCTGGAGGCAGAGAGATAGCAGTATCTCGCACCGCTTCTAACTCCCCCCTTAAAAAGGGGGGCAGGGGGGGATCGTCAAGCTCCTCCTGCCGATCCAAGAATTTCGCCGCTGCTGCCAAAACCGATGCAACAGATATATCCTCCGTACAGGAGTGCCAATCGAAAGGACAAACACCACTGTACCAACAGCTTTGTTCGGTAAAATTGCGAATGACTCGTTCGGAACATTCAGGATAACCCTGCAAGTTAATATGAGGTGCGGGTTGTCCGTAGCGTTCGTGCCAAGCAGGACCGAAGAGGGTAATAGTAGGCACGTTAAGAGCAGCAGCAATGTGAGCGGGTCCGGTATCAACTGCGATCGCTAAATCTGCTTGGGATATACCCGCTGCCAGTTCCCGCAGGGTTCCCCGTTGCCAAATTCGTGCTGTCTTGTCAATTTCTGCCTTAATCTGCCGCGCCATCTCTTCATCGTCGCCTCCAGCAACAATAATGGTGGCGTTATATTTCTGTTGTAAGGCTTTGCCGACAGTAATGAAATTCTGTGTTGACCACCGCTTGATTGGCATTGCCGAATCGGGAATGAGGAAGACCAAGGGACGGTATGCGGCTCCAAATGTTTGTCGAGCTGTGGCTATTTCACTCTCTAGCAGGTGAATCAGATCCCCCCCTACCCCCCTTAAAAAGGGGGGAGAAAGCCGCTTCTCTGCTCCACCACTTGAGTCAGGTTGGGAAGATCCAATTGCCCCTTTCAGCAAGGGGGGAGAAAGCCGCTTCTCTGCTCCACCACTTGAGTCAGGTTGGGAAGATCCGATTGCCCCCCTTTTTAAGGGGGGTTGGGGTGATCTGCCGTGGCGTAGTCCAGCAGTTGCAATTAAACCCTCTTCATACAAAATTTGACAAAAGCGATCGCTTATGAGTTGATTATCGGGCGGGTTACGCCATAAATTCGTCACCGTGCGTTTATTAGCACCACTATTGTGAATTAGCTCGGTAATGCCATCATAATTGACATCAGAAACAATTAGATCGAAATTCTGTTGAGTGAGAATCTGCGCGACCGATTGACGGGCTGCTCCTCGCTGGGCAAAAATGACTTCATGTATGTGGCGATCGCTTTGTAGCAGTTCGCCACCTGGAGGAAAAGTTAGCACCGCGATCCGTGCTTGAGGATGGGACAATGCCAAAGCTTTAATCGCTGGTAGCGCGATAATTAAATCCCCAATTCCTCCCAATAATTCAATAAATAAAATTCGCTTCACTTTGACTAACAAATTGGTAATAAGTGTGGCGCGTCAACGCTGCGATCGCTAATTGTGGTTGGTAATTCTTGATGATATGCTCCTGATGGGAGTAAACCGCAACCGCCATATTTTGCCATCAGCCGCAATTGTACTAACACGTCCTCGCCGCAAGCATAGGGAGGAAGTTCTTGCCAAAAGTTGTATCCGCCGATATCTAATAATTTTTGGCGATCGTAGATGGCACAACCGCTTGCCCAGACTATACGATATTTACGCGGGCGATCGCTAGTAATGTTAAAGCGTTGTTGAATGTGATGTAAGTTTGCTGCATTGTGCAAGCGCCACCGTTCCCAAGCTGGGGTTCCAGATTTCACGACTTCTGGCGTTACTGGTGTGTCCCAAAACTCAATATTTTGTTCGTGGGGACGAATATCGTTAATAAAACTAAGACCGATAAATGCATTTCCTACAAAACCGCATTTTTCCTCTTGAATAGCTGTAAGTAAATTTTGGAGGACATAAGGTTCCAAAATTATATCATCATCTAAAAAAATGACATAGGTAGCAGTCGCTTTATCTAATAAAAATTGACGTTGTTCGGCAATGCCACGCCGAGGTAAATTCTTGTAAGTTTTAACTAAATGTCCGTGGACTTCAAGTACTCGCATCACTGCTTGTACTTCCCGAGTTTCAAATATATCTCGATCTTCAGTTTGATCGGAAATAATTACTTGAAAATCTCGATAAGTTTGGGCGCAAAGGCTAGCTAAAGTTACAGCTAAAGCTACTGGGCGATCGCAGGTTGGAATTAAGACATCAATTGTTCTATAATCGTCTTTCGTCACAATTTGGCTCCAAGATGTTACTGCTCTCACAACTTGGTTGCGCGAACAGGCATAGCTGGCTGACGAACCTGTAATAGTTCTAACGCAGCATCTACAACTCTTTCAGGTTCGACTAGGCGCAAGCAGTGGTAATGTCCTTCAGGACAAATGCTTTTATAGCAAATCCGACAAGGAACGTCGTGAAAAATAACGCGATTTAAAACTTCCCAAGGGGTGTGTTGTGGGTTAGTTAAAGCATAAAGATCGACAACTGGTGTCCCAACTGCGGCAGCAATATGTACGGGTGCAGTATTATTAGATATTAATAAATGTGCTTTTTCTACTAATGCAGTAAGTTCGGATAAGTTTAGTCTATTAACGAGAGAAAAAGAAGGCGATCGCATTTGTAATCGAATTGATTCGACGAGTTCTATTTCTGATTCTATACCTGTAAAAATAACTTGAATATTATAGTCTTGCACTAATTTACGTGCGGCGATCGCAAAACTTTCTGGAGGATAGCGACGAGAAATTGCTGTTGCACCTGGATGCATAATAATCCAAGGTTGGCTGAAATTAATTCTAATTTCCTCAAGTAAGTTTTGAATATTTTTTCTCGCAATTTCTGATATCTGTACTCGCAAGCGTTTATCTTCAACTTTACTACCAATGCTGGCGACTAAATCGAGTTGACGTTGAACTTCGTGACGGGTGAAATTTTCTGGTTCTGGATCTTTAATCCAATCGGTTAGTAATTGATAAGGGTTTTCATGACAATGCGCTAATCGCAGTGGAATACCTGCCATGTAGCAAAGAAAGGCAGTGGGTAGAGGACTTTGACTGTAAACCGTAAAAATGACTGCTGCGTCAAAATTTCTGGCTTTAAGTTCGGAGATAATCGCATATTCAGGCTCGCTATTTTGGCGGGTTGCAGTTGCTTTTAACCAGGGAGAATCGTAAACAATTAAGTCATCAATATCTGGTAAAAGTGGTGCAACTACAGCACCTGCTGAAGAAGTCATTAAGGTAATATGGCGATCGCAGTGGGAAGTTTTTAAAGCACGGATGGCGGGAGTTGTCATAATCACATCGCCAATCGTGTCTAGTCTGACACAGAGAATTTTTTTGGCGGTATTCCAGGTTGGTGACATAGATATTTTTGTGTCGCGCAAAGACGCAAAGGCGCAAAGATGGCAAGGTAATTAGATTGAGGGGAGTTTGGAGAAGGTTTGATAGATGCGGTTGACTATTGCGGTTGTAGAAATGTTACTGACGTAAGGTAAGATTTTGACTTCGCCGCCTAGTTCTTCTATTAGAGGAACTTCGGGTAGCATTTCTGGGGTGTAGTCTCCTCCTTTAACGTAAATATCAGGACGAATAATTTTAATCAGTTCGCTGGGGGTTGATTCGGCAAAAGGAATGACATAATCGACGCTTTCCAAAGCCGAGAGAATTGCCAAGCGATCGCTCAAACAATTTACAGGACGATTTGCACCTTTTAATTGTCGAATACTTTCATCTGAGTTAACACCAACGATGAGAATATCTCCTAATTGTTTTGCTTGTTTTAAATAGGTAACGTGTCCGAGATGTAGAAGATCGAAACATCCATTGGTAAAAACAATTTTGTGTTTCCAATTGCGGTGTTCTTGGATCGAAGTTACTAGCGATTCCCGACTGACAACTAGTTTTTGATTACCGGAAAGAGACTGGTGTAATGCTGATAAGCTACAAGTCGTCGTACCTGGTTGAGTTACCACAATTGCTGCTGTTGCAGATGCAATTGATGCGGCAAGTTTTCCTGCTGCACCTGCGGCTAAGGCAAGGGTTAAGCCGCTTACGAATGTATCTCCTGCGCCTGTTGCTTGGCTGTTGGACGTGGGATGGGAAGGGATAATATAGGGTGGATTGTTACGCTCAAAAATGATGGCTCCCTCGGCATCTAGAGTGACTGCGGCGAGTTGAGTGTTAATTAAATCGAGTAGTTTTGCTCCCCTGTCTACAATTTGCTGAATTCGTTCTTTTCCTTTTAAAGCTGAGATCTCTAATAGTTGAATAGCTTGCTGATAGTTGGGTTTAATTGCAGTGATATTAACAGACTGAAAATTTTTCAACTGTTTAGAATCAACAACTATAGTTCGAGGATATTGTGTTTGAAGTTGAGCTATTGTCTGAATAATTCTTGGGGTGAGAATTCCACCACCGTAATCTGAAATTACAGTTGCGTCACAAGTTGGATAAAGACGGTTTAAGTTTTCTATCAGTTGGTTTTCAATTTGAGGATCGATGTTTTCTGTACTACCACGATCGCACCTTAGGAGTAATTGAGAGTCAGAGGAAATGCGTTGTTTGAGTAAAGTTTGCCTTTGGGTAGAAGCGATTAAATTATGAGTGGAAATTCCTCGTTCTTGAAGAGTTCGTTTTAAGCGATCGCCTTCTAAATCGGTTCCTATGACTGATAGAAATGATACACTTGCTCCCAAACGAGCGATATTTGCTGCAGTATTTGCTGCACCTCCAGGTACGTCTTTCAAGCTACTAATATCGACGATGGGAACGGGTGCTTCTCGGCAAAGGCGGTTAGAGGTCCCTTCTAAGTAACAGTCTAACATTGCCTCGCCGATCGCAAGAACGTGCAAGTTTGTCCATTTATCGAGATACTGTTGGGCAATCATAATTTATATTCCATAGTTTTGTTTTTGTGTCACGCAAAGGCGCAGAGTCGCAAAGGGTTTCTCGCGTTCTAGATATGAAGAATGCTAAGAATAGGGGTGTTTTTTTTGTGGAGGTGAGCGATCGCTTGCCATAATTACCGCAGCAGCTTCCCGTAAGTTATTTACGATAAAGTTGGGTAATCGCGATCGCGATATTTGCCATTCATTTTCATTGCCATTGTCAATTAAAATTGTGCGGCAACCTGCTATATTTCCTGCTTCAATATCATTTAAAATGTCACCAATCATCCAAGATCGATCTAATTTAATTGAGTGTTCCTTTGCTGCTTTTTTCAGCAAGCCAGGATTGGGTTTACGACAGTCGCAATCAATCGCAAATTCTGTGATAACTCCTTGAGGGTGGTGAGGACAATAATAAAAACTGGCTAGAGAAACACCAGCAGTAGCCAATAATTGCCGCAAATGTTTCTCTACATTTATGAGAGCGCTTTCTGGAAAGTAGCCGCGTGCTATACCAGATTGGTTTGTAATAATAAAGATTTGGTAGTCAGCAGCGGCTAACATTTGCACTGCTTCTAATGCACCTGCACAAAGTCGAATTCTATCTGGATCGATGTTGTAAGGAACATCTTCAATTAAAGTACCATCTTTATCCAGAAAAACTGCTTTCATATTTAGTAGGGAGCAGGGAGCAGGGAGTAGGGAGTAGAGGGCAAAAGTAGACTTAATCCAAAATCTAAAATTGAATTAGGGCCAAGAACTTTCTTTCATTGGTAAAACCATGATTTCTGGAATTACCGTATCGGCTGGTTGCATTAATAGATATAAAACTGTTTGAGCAACGTTTTTTGGATCTTGCAATGTGCTTAAATCGAGTTCGGGAAAACGTTCTGTTAAGAAAGGGGTTCGCATCCCGCCAGCCACTACAGCAGTCACTTTAATATTGTGCGGTCTACCTTCAACATGTAGAGCATGAGAAAAGCCTAATAATCCCCATTTACTAGCGTGGTAAGCTGAGGCGTTCGCCCACGCTCGTTTAGCCGCCGTCGAAGTAATATTAATAATAAAACCGTCTCCCTGTTCTCTCATTGGGGTAAAAACGGCTTTAGACATAATAAATGGTCCCGTTAAATTCACATTGAGAATACGCTCCCATTCTTGAACGGGCATTTCTTCAATCGAAACGGTTAAGTCTATACCTGCGTTATTAACTAAGACATCTATTCTTCCATATCGATTCACAATTTTTTCAATGACAGTTTCAACTTGTGCGGCGCTAGAAACATCAAGTGCAACTGCCATTGCTTCTTTGCCGCTATCGCGTAAGATTTGCGCAACTTTTTCTGCTAATTCAAGACGAACATCAGCAATAATGGTGGTAATTCCTGCATCAGCTAAGATATGACAAATTGCTTCACCTAATCCGCGTGCGCCACCTGTAACTAGTGCTACTTTTGCAGTTAAATTTTGCATAATTTTTTCCGTTTTGATTTGTTATTGGGTAATGGGTAATTGGTCACTGATAACTGATAACTGATAACTGCTCCCGGCTCCCGGCTCCCTGCTCCTTGTTCCCAGATAGTTGTGGAACGGTTAACAGTTTTTCCTCTACCAATTCGCACAATAAATGCACTACTAACAACTGAACCTCTTGAATTCGTTGCGGATCGTTGGCAGGAACGCGAATTACAATATCTGCAAGTCCTACTAGTTCGCCACCGTTACCGCCAAGGAGGGCAATGCAACTAAGATTTTGCTGGCGTGCTGCTTGGAAAGCGTTGATGACATTACGCGATCGCCCACTGGTACTAATACCGAGCAATATATCTCCAGGTTGAGCAAAGGTTTTCACCTGTCGAG
Source organism: Chroococcidiopsis thermalis PCC 7203 (assembly GCF_000317125.1). Classification (GTDB taxonomy): domain Bacteria; phylum Cyanobacteriota; class Cyanobacteriia; order Cyanobacteriales; family Chroococcidiopsidaceae; genus Chroococcidiopsis; species Chroococcidiopsis thermalis. The sequence continues at coordinate 2,461,932 of NC_019695.1, read as the reverse complement.
CGAAAATGTCGTCATATCCCACATCATTCGACCATGCAGTCAGAATTGCACTATCAGCCGTTAGTGCGATCGCGGGTAGTCCTGCCCGATAGGGACAGCGAAAACGACCGACGAATTCGGCAGCCAGATGCTGCGCTTCAGCCGCACTGCCACCGTTACCGCAGATTAAGACTTTTCCCCCTTGGGCAAAGCAGTGGCTTAATTGCTTGGCTGCTGCGAGAATTCCTTCACTCAGGGTAGCTTTAGATGCTTGAAAAGCTTGAATTGCTGCATCAAAACTACTTGCGATCGCTGCCAATTCATGCATAGAATTACCAACCAATTTGCTACCTGCTAAAATCGTTTCGTATAGCGCAGCAATCTCGCTAGTAACCTTTTGCCAGGTGAAGCACCGTTCGACGTGGCGGAGTGCCTGTTTGCCTAAAAGGTGTAACAAAGAGTGGTTTTGGAACAGAAACGCAAGGCGATCGCCTAGTATTTCCGGTTCGTTGGGTGCAATTAAATATCCCGTCTCTCCATCTTTAACTGTAAATTTAATCCCTCCCACATTCGAGCCGATGACGGGCGTACCGCAAGCCATTGCTTCTAAAGGGGTAATGCCGAACGGTTCGTACCAAGGAGTCGTCACAAAGACATCTGCCGCACTGTAAAAATATTTCAGTACCTCGCGCCCTCGATGACCGATAAACGTGACGCGATCGCCGATTCCCAAAGTAGATGCGATCGCGTTTAAGCGACCGATCTCAGGCGTAATTTGCGGATCGGGATGAACGGACTCGCCCCCCACAATGAGCAAACGTGCTGTAATTTCATGCTGCTCGACCAAACGCGCAAACCCTCGGATCGCATTATCCACACCTTTACGAGGAACTAGGCGACCGAGTTGCAGTACGATCCTTTCCTGTTGAGGTATACCTAAACTCAATCGTGCTTGGAAGCGATCGATCTGCCAGAACTCCGAGCGATCGAAACCGCAGGGAATCACCTTAATCTTTTCAGGATCGGCTGGATAAAGGGAAAGTAAATCTTCTCGATCTTGGGGACACTCGGCAATAATTTTGTCGGCTTCCCGCACGATCCGATCTTCAATTGCAAAGCGTTCGTCAGGAAATCGATCGGCATTGCCTTGATGCAAACGCCGTACCCGTCCTAACGCATGAAACGTAACCACAAAGGGAATTCCTCGTTGGCGCTTAATTTCTGCGGCAACTAAGGCTGACATCCAGAAATTGGCGTGGATCAGGTCGTAGCGCCACTGACGATCCATAAAAGCGATCGCATTGGCAGTAAATTCCTCCATATGCGGTAGTAATGCCTCTTTAGGTAATACCTCCGGTTTACCTGCGCTAACGTGAATAATTCTGACTCCGCAATGCCACTCCACCACCTCTGGTAATTGGGGGCGATCGCGCCGCGTGAATACATCAACGCTATAACCAATTGCTGCCAAGTGTTTTGCTACCTGACCCACATAAACATTCTGACCACCACTATCAACCCCCCCAAAAATTCCTAACGGGGTGGCATGTTCGCTAATTAGGGCAATGTGTTTTGTCATTTGTTATTTGTTATTTGTCATTTGTCATTTGTTATTTGTCATTTGTCATTTGTCATTTGTTATTTGTCATTTGTCATTTGTCATTGGTAAGAGAGTGGTGCGTGTTAATTCTCCTCTGCTCCCTTGTCCCCCTTGTCTCCCTTGTCCCCCTTGTCCCCCTTGTCCCCCTTGTCTCCCTTGTCCCCCTTGTCCCCCTTGTCCCCCTTGTCCCCCTTGTCCCCCTTGTCTTTTCAAGCGGCGGCTGACAAGGAACGTTGGACGACCGAGAAAAAGGCTTCGTCCCAGTCGCGGGTGAATCGTTGGATGTTGAAGCGTTTTTGAGCTTGTTGTCTCGCCCCTGCGCTGAGGCAATGAGCTAAATCGGGATTAGCAATCAACGATCGCATTTGCTCAATTAAGCGATCGAGATCGGTGTCGATGTAACCGGAAATTCCGTTTTCTACCACTGTGGCTAATTCTGTGGTTGCCAAACCAACAATGGGTAGCCCTACCATCATCGCTTCGCATACTGCTAACCCCAAACTGGTATAGCGAACTGGGTGAAAGAAAAAACGGTATTTTGCAGTAAATTGAGCTAGTTGGGCGTGGGGAACTTCTCCTAGTCCACCTAGAGACTCTGCGTCCATTCCAACTAAATCTAACGGTACGGACTGACGCACGCGCTCGAAAATATCTGCACCTAAACGCCGTCCTCGTTTGCCTAAACCGTTGGCAACTACTAATCCCTTGGCGATTTCTCCTGTATATTGCACGTTGGTAGGAATAACTACGCCATGATCGATAACGCGAGTCGGCGATCGCCCGTTATCCCACATCAATTGATTGAAATGGGTGACGTGAACTAATAGCACGTCGCGATCGTCAACTATATGTTTAGTATTCGTCGGATGTTCTTGAGGGGGGTCGTGTTCTAAATAAATGCAAGGTAGTCGTTGCTGCGATTCGGATAGAATTTCGTATTGGTCTTGTAAATAGTTTTTGCGCGACTGAAATAAAATGCAGTCAAATTCAAGATTTCGTACTTCTTCAGCTGGAATATCTCGCACGTTGTCCCCCCAAATAAAACCAGGTAAACGTCCGCCGTAGCCTTCTGGTTTGCCAGGTTTCACGGGTAAATAAAACTCATGATTTGCTTGAGTTAGGTAGTACAAGTAGCTACCGTGAACGTGCCAAGTGAGAATTCGCATAAAAAAGTCAAAAGTTAAAAGTTAAAAGTCAAAATTAATTGTTTGGAGATTGGTAATTGGTAGTTAATGAGTGGCTGGTGGCTGGTGGTTAGTGGCTGGAATCTTTCTAGTCACTAGCCACTGATAACGGAACCGCCAAATTCTCGCGATCGCCCCATGCGAATCGGGATTTCAGCTAAATAGGCTAAATAAGCAAAGGCATAAGGAGATTCATTTTTTTTGGTTAAGATAATTGCTGCTTCAAAGTCAAATTGACTTAGATTTTCGACTAATTCTTTTTCTTTAGCTGGATCTTGCCAAGTCGTTGTATGGGTGATGATGCGATCGACCAAGCGGGAGTCGGGGATCGGGAGTCGGGAGTCGGGGAAGTTGGGGGAGAAAAGCTCCCTTGTCTTCCTTGTCCCTTTGTCCTTTTCTGTCTCTTGACTTCTAGGGAGTAATAAAGTAATCTCTGCATCCGTTGATGTTTCTCGTATTTTCAGTAATTCACTTTGTAAAAAAGTGACTTCTGTTTCTAGATCTCCGACAAAAATAACGAGCAAACGTCGCATCTGTTGCCAATTAATTTGCATACAATAAGCCGTTACATATTTTTGACTTTTAACTTTTAACTTTTGACTTACTTGCCTCCTGTTGTAAGAGGTCTTTTGCTTGAGTTAAGACAGAGGCGATCGCACCTTCATTGCTAGCAAAAACAATTCGATGGCGATCGCGATCTAGAGGTCTCCAGCGATCGGGATCGGAGTTAGAAAATATGACTACGCTCTTAACTTGTAAAGCAGATGCTAAATGCGAGACTCCAGTATCGTTGCATACCAAAAGTGCAGCTTGTTTGAGTAATGCCCCTAATGCACCTAAACTAGTGCGTCCTGCTAGGTTAATTGCGGGGGTATTCATTGCCTCGGCAACCGCTTCAGTTAAACCTGTTTCTGCTACGGTTCCGGTGAGAACGATCGCATACCCTTGTTGAGCTACTGCATCAGCGACAAGGGCAAATTGACGTGGCGACCAACGGCGATCGCTTATACTTGCACCTGGATGAATGCAAATATAATGCTGAGATTGTAAGTCATGCACCGCAGATATTTGTTGTAATTCCCACCAGTCAGATTCCCAAAGCGGAAATTCTAGTTGTTCGCCCTGTAAGGGAATGTCTAAAAATGCCATCAAACGTAGATGCCGTCTTACTTCTGCTTCTCGATCTGGATAGGGTAAAAACCACTCTGGATCGGGACAGTAATATCCTGGCAAGAAAAAGCCTGCATTCAATTTCGCTCCTAGTAATACTACGAACGAATTACTCACAATACCGCTACCGTGCATTTGAATGACTAGATCGAAGGCTTGCGCTTGCACCTGAGTTAAAAATGCCTGAGTATGTTGGGGCGATCGCCATCCTTCAGGAATCCCTGGATAACCTGGAAACTCCAACCAAGCATCTATATAGCAGTTGAATCGCTTCACAAAGCTTTGAGCGTTAGGTAAACCAATCAGTGTCATACGTGCTTCAGGTAACGCAGCACGTAAAGCCCTCAACGCCGGAACAATGCATAGTAGATCGCCTAGTCCTGGTAAGCAACGGGCGATCGCCACTTGCGATACTTTTGGGAGTCGATGGCTGTAACTCATAGACTGACTCGCCTACTTTTGTCCAACTATCTTAGGCAAGCAGTCTAGATGTTTTCATTGGGCATTTGTCCAAATAATTACTGATTTATTCAGCTAAAAATTGTGCAATTGCACAATTGAGCAAAATAATCTTTTTTCTTCTTTCTATAGGTAGATTTAACCTTGCGTAAAAGTGTCGATCTTCCGCAAAGGATGAAGTATTTTTTCATACTTAGATAATTGTAGCAATCTTTGAAAATAGCAATCCTAGACCATGCTTTTCTAAAGCGAGCCATGCCAGCCCTATACCCCTCACAAATGACAAATGACCTATTAATCTTTAGGACGAGGAACAAATAATCTAGGTACTTGAGGTCGGGCTAATAATTCGCGCCACAGTAGTTCGTAGCGATCGCTCATCTGCTTAACTGTAAAATTAGCTTTGGCAATTTCTCGCCCTCTTTGACCAAAATGCCAGCGCAATTGCGGATCATCTCTTAACTGTTTTAGTGCCGATGCTAGCCCTACAACATCATTTCTATTGACTAGAAATCCTGTTTCTCCATCGATAACTGCTTCAGCCACGCTACCGACGCGAGTGGCAACCACAGGACGTGCAGCCAGCATCGCCTCTACAATTGCTAGGGGAAAACCTTCCGATCGCGATGGTTGAGCGACAATATCGAATTGTGGTAGGTATGCACGCGGATTTTCTACCCAGCCGAGTAAATTAACGCGATCGCTTATTCCCAGTTCCATCGCTAATTGCTCTAAATTTGCCCGTTCATCTCCTTCACCCAGAATGACTAGTTGCACTCCATCAACAGATGCGATCGCTCGTAACAATATGTCATGTCCTTTCATTGCATCCAGCCGCCCGACGCTACCGATTGTTACTTTTCCTTCAGGGCGAACAGTCAAGAGTTGAAGTTCCTCAGCCAAATCGGGAACGCAATTAGGAACGGAAACCACCGAATTACGACCGAGGGCATAAAAATCTTCCATTAGCCGCGCACTCGCTTCACCAACAGCAACATGAGCGTCAACTCGTAACGAAAGTACTCGCGTCCGCCACCAAGTCAGTAAGTCCGTTGTCCGTAGTGGTAGTTGATCGACTCGCACGACTCGCGCCCCAGGTAAGATTAAAGCAGCAGCTAAACCCATTGCTCCCGCCCAAGGCGTACAGAGATTAACATGCACTACGTCAGGACGTAGTTGTAATAAAGCTGTGAGATGAGCCAACAGCGAATGAATTGGTGTCTTAGGTAAGACTATCTTCGCGGTTTGAGGGCGTTGTCGGGCGATCGCTTCCACGACAAGCTCAGATGTACCTATGACTGTTACCTCAATTCGATCTGAAACGCTAGCAACCAAGTGGCTTAAACTAATCTCTGCACCACCAATTCCGCCGGAATCTGTATAAATGACTACTTGCATTTGTTATTTGTCAGTGATTCAATATTTTTTGATTCAATTGATTATTGAAATACTAATAATGCATCAATTGTGTACTCTGTTATCGTTAAAACTTAAAAAAGTTTTAGTAAATAAAACTACCAAATAAACATACAAAGAATTATATCTTTAGGCAGAAGTAAGCCGGAGTAGCAATGGCTATTCTTGAGCGATAAGACGCATAATTTTAATTCTTGATTCTGACGATTTACATGTATAAGAAATAAAGTTGAAACTCAATGCAACGTAATTCAACGCATATATCTTTTACCCATACTACGCAGTTTACACAAGTTGCTCGATTAGTAACAAGTAAAATAACAGAACTTTTGTCAACTCAAGTATTTGTAGTAAATTGTAATAATATTATCGTTGCCAGTAGTAAATGCGAGCGAATTGGCAAAGTTTTTCATTTTCAGGAGCAACAAGAAACGAACTATTTACGAGTTCCACTACACCTCAAATCAGAAGTAGGTGAAGTCGCAATTGGAGAACCATTTAATGGTGAAACAATTTCACCGCGTCTAGCAAAAGTTCTAGTTGAATTGATAATCAATCAAGCCACTGTACTGAACCATCGACCTAACCAACAAGCGTTGAAGAATCAGTTCGTCAATCATCTGTTACACGGTCAAATTATCGATGAAACAGAAATTTTAAGGCAGGCAAAGCTATTAGGTCTAGATTTATCACCTCCGCGAGCGGTAATTTTGATCGATGCTGCTCAATACGTATTAAAACCTTCAGCAGGTGAATCAGACGGCAAGAATTTAGAAAAAGCTACGGTGCGACAACGCCGCCGCACGCAATATGCGATCGGCAGCATAGTCAACTTTTTTCACTTACCAGATGATACGATCTGTGCCGATTTAGGTAACGGCGAATTGGTAGTTTTAAAAGCTAGCAATACCAAAAATCTTGGCAGTTGGGCAGAACGAGGAAATCATACAGATTCATTGAATGCGTTATGGACGAATCTAGCTGCACTTAAACGTGCGGGTGACGCTTTGCTAATGCGCTTGCGCAGCGATACAGGAGCAGCAATTAGTATTGGTATCGGTCGCTATCATCCAGGTATTCTTGGTTTAGCGCGATCGTATCAAGATGCGAGGATGGCACTCTCACTCGGTCATCGCTTTAACGGTTGCGATCGCGTCTATTGTTTAGATCGTCTGGGAATTGCTGCATTTATTGGCGTAGCTGACGAACAAACCAAGATTGAATTAGCCACGCATTTACTCAGTCCGCTCGATTGCGAATTGGAATTATTAACAACCGTAGAGGCGTTTTTTGCCCGTGATTGTAGCCCTTCAGCTACAGCCAAGCAGCTTTTGATTCACCGCAATACTCTGAATTATCGTCTTGATAAAATAGCTTCGTTAATCGGTCTCGACCCACGGCGCTTTGATGATGCAGTACAAATTCGGTTAGCGTTGCTATTACGTAAGCTTCAATACTAGATTTCCTCGTCCAAGTGTTCGGCAACAGATTGATAGAGATTAAGAACGTGACTATCTTGGAGGTTGTAAAAAACATTGCGTCCCTGCTTGCGATAACTCACCAACCGCATAGCACGTAATGTCCGCAACTGATGGGAGACAGCCGATTCAGTCATGTCTAGAGTGGCGGCTAAATCGCAGACACAGAGTTCTTTTTGTGCCAATAATGAAAGAATTCGTAACCGATTGGCATCTCCTAAGAGGCTAAAAAATTCAGCCATCCGCTGCGCTTTCTCGGTTTTCAGGACGCAGCTTTGTAGATGATTAACTCCATCCACGTCTACAGGATGTGGTGGATGGCACTGAAGACGATCCGCCTCTGAGGTAGAGTTTGGTTTAGCCCGATCGGAAGCAGAGTAAACTGACATTGGGTGATAATAAAAGACTGTGTTTGCTGGATTAAATCTTCAGACACCCTAAGTATAGCCCAACTATGTAGCCCAACTATAGGGCGGTCTAGGATATGCTCTGTTTAAGAATAAGTTGGTTCAATGATTTTAGAGTTTAGCTGGGTTGCTATTGCTGGAGTTAATAACCTACTCGAACTGCTTCAGTTTCCCTTCATGCAAAGGGCGATCGCAGGAGCGATATTAATGGGTATCCTTGGCGGTTTCCTGGGTAGCTTCGTCACCCTACGACAGTTATCTTTTTTCAGTCATGCTGTAGGTCATGCAGCTTTGGTAGGCGTTGCTTTAGGGGTTTTGCTTCAGTTAAATCCTACCTGGATGCTACTCCCATTTACCCTTGCATTCGGCTTAGTTGTCCTCTATTTAATTGACCAAACAAATTTGTCGAGTGATAGCGTATTGAGTGTAGTACTATCGGGTGCATTAGCAATAGGTGTCATCCTCAGCAGCCTGATCCAAGGATATCGCGGCAATTTGATGGGAGTCCTATTCGGAGATATTCTGGCGATCGATACTACGGATCTGATCTTGACCTCTTTGGTGTTAATTGGCAGCGTTATTTTCTTACTACCTACCCTGCGTCAGCAGATTCTCTTGACTCTTAACCCTACAGTGGCACAGGTGCAGGGTATCCCCGTGCGCCTCTATCGCTACGCTTTTGTTGTCTTGCTGTCACTAGCTGTAGCCGTAGCAATTAAGGCTGTAGGCGTGTTATTGGTGAATGCTTTTTTGGTCATTCCCGCCGCTACTGCCAAGCTTGTGAGTCATCATTTTACCCGCTTTTTAGTCATTTCCGTGATGCTTGGGGTTGTTAGTAGCATTGTCGGCATTATGTTATCGGGTCTACTCAACTTTGCTTCTGGTCCTAGTATCGTTCTCGTCCAATTCTTGCTATTTACATTCATTTTCAGTTGGGTGAAGCTCATCTGGAAAACGGCATAAGAAATTTCGCGCCTAACCCTTGCCAAGGTCTGATAAGTTTGCTACCTTAATAAAGCGCCAAAAATTGACGCACCAACTTCGCCGGGATAGCTCAGTTGGTAGAGCAGAGGACTGAAAATCCTCGTGTCACCAGTTCAATTCTGGTTCCTGGCATCGCTAATCTAGCTCATAGAGCGGTTTCTAGCCGTTAATCCCGCACGCCCCAACTTGTAAAAAACTGCAAAAAATAGCAGAATTAACGGGTAAAATCGGTGTGAATTTTGGGGTGAATTTTGGCGCTAGATATCGAGGAGAGAATTCGCCAGATTAACGCTCGACTTAAGGCTGGGAAGGTAGGGGTTAGCGTCCAGCAGCGAGGCGATCGCTTGTGCTTGCGCGGAACTCTCCCACCAAGACCTAACTCAACAAAAGATAAACCGTTTCGCCAAGAAATTTATCTGGGAGTTTACTGCAATCCTGCTGGTTTTACCTATGCTGAGAACGAGGCTAAGCTAGTTGGCTCTTTATTGGCAAAGCGGGAATTTTCCAAAGGAGCCATACCTACACGCGAAAAGATCCCAAGAGCAATCGTTTACAGCTCAATTGTTGAACCTATGGGGCAAGTATGTGGAGCATAGAGCGAGTTCTGTCAGTATCACTACCCTCAATAAAGATTTTAAAAAGGTACGAAATCATTTAGTAGCTTTGGCTGAGCTAGATCTAGAGAATGCAATCGCACTTCGCGATCGCCTGCTTGCTACTAAAACCGCAAACACTTCTAGACGGGTACTGGCACAACTGAATGCTTGCTGTAAATGGGCTGTCGAACGGGCAATACTAGAGTCAAATCCCTTTGAGGGAATGACAAGCAAAATTAAGGTAGCCAAATCTGAGGCGGATGAGATCGATCCCTTTGACCGAGCAGAGATAGGAGCTATTGTGCGGGGATTCGAGACTGACAGATATTTCAAGCACTACACGCCATTTGTTAAATTTCTCTTCATGACTGGATGCCGTACTTCTGAAGCTATTAGTTTGCAGTGGAAGCACGTCAGTAACGACTTGTCTACTATTTTGTTTGAGGAAGCAGTGGTTGATGGTCATCGAAAAGGTCCAAAGACGTGAAAGCGGAAGTTTCCTAGTGATGAAAAACTGAGAGAGTTGCTGCTTTCCCTGCGATCGGAAAACCCGATTCCAGATTCCCCTGTGTTTGTCTCCCCTAGGGGTAAGCTAATTGATGCCCACAATTTTCTCAATCGTGCTTGGAAGTCCGTGCTGCTCAAACAAGGAATTCGTTATCGCTGTCAGTACCAGACTCGCCATACCTTCATTACTCACTGTATTGAGAAAAATATCCCTATACCCCAAATTGCTCGCTGGGTTGGCAATAGCGCCAGAATAATTCTGGAGCATTATGCAGGGGTAATTGAAAAATATCAAGTGCCGTCAATTTTGTAAGCGATTTCTTTTAGGCGGACGGCGCTTCTGAGGGGGTTTTTTGAAGTATTCCATTACCGTGCGGACGCAGATTAAATAAGTAGGGCGATCGCCGTCACTAGTGTTAATCCAGTGAATTCCCTGCTCCAGTCTACCGTCTTGGATGCGATTGGTAATCGAGCGAGCAGATATTGCCATGCCGAATTCACAGGCAACATCATCAGATCCTACCCATCGATCTGTTAGCGTTCGCCTGTAAACATCTATTAATTGCTGCTGAGTGCGCTGCGCTTCCTGAATCGTCTTCTCTGAAGACTGAATTGCCTGTGTCTGCTCTCTGATTGCAGCCAATATTGCACGTTGGATATCTTCTACAGCTTCCATCTGTTTAGTGAAAAATTATTAGCGTGCCTACCAGCACCCACCGATCCTTTTGAATTTTGCAGCCGTGAATATAGCTGACAGGACAGAGTTTATTTTGGCTAAGAGTAATGTTTGTTATCTAGAGTAATATTCTCGTGTCCTGCTACTACTCGACTACGCCTGAATCTAAATTATTTTTATTGGTTATTGTCGTAGCAAGCTTCGCGACCGCCGTTAATTTAGGTAATTTTATTGAATACCGTTAACAGAACCAGTCCACAAGTAACTTAAACTTAAGAGCCTTTTTCCTGTATTAAAAGCCTCTTCAATTCGCCAACGCTTTTGATATAAATCAGTCACAACATACGGTGGTAAAATAGTTGGATCGAGTACACTAGTTAAATAAAAATGCCAAGTCTTTCCCGAACGAACTTCAATTAGACGTAAGGTAATAAATGGAGTTTTTTTCGTACCTGAACCTAGACGGACTAAACGATCTCGTAGCGCATAGCTGTGCGTAAATGTTTGCAAGGGCTTAATTGATGCTCCTTTCTTTAACCGAGTAATAAAATCAACTTTTTGTTCGATTAACAAAAGCCAAAAATTAAAGTGATAAAATCCTCTGTCCAGCAAAAGTAAAGTTTTGGCTGTGACTAAGTTTAAGATATCTAACTCAAATTTGATCTCAGAAGCTTTGGAATTTTCCTGAAACCAAATCTCTACAGGTAATCGAGTGCTTAAATCTATTACAGTCCCCATTTTTCCGGCTAATTGTCCTTGCGGAACATCTTTAAGACTATTCAGCTTGCAAAACAATGCTTCTAATACCGAACAATCTACTAACCAAATTTTTTCAAACTTTGACATAGTAAATTGAACACTTTCAGGTATTTTTCGCTAGCTTCTAGCTTGCCAACTTGTTGTTAAATTTGGTAGCAAATCCTTAAAAACTTTCTCAAATATCTGGGCTAGAAATGATAAAAACCGCTCTCGCTATTGCTTGTTGACTGACAGCTTTGGGACTGCACCATAGAAACCCCTCCCTTGCCAACATTCTTGTCAGTTCCGTAACTCCCGCCACATCTCGCCATAGCAAGGTTAATACCGCCGCTACCATTAACGGTAGGTTGAGAATTCTGTCTCTTAACCCCAGCTGACGGTAGTAGTTTTCTTGGGAGGTAATAGCTGGTGTCAATAAAGCTTCTAGTTGCGAGGCAATGGCTTCATCTTCTACCATTGGGCGATGCTGCTTTTTGGCATGGTCGCGCTTGCTCCGGCTCACGGCTTCATCCCTCTATAGCTTATCTGCTATGAGTTTTACACTATCTCTGCCTGCCTCTTGACAAATCTTTGGCAACCTTAACTTGTGAGCAATGCCCTTTTTAGCATAACTCGCCACCCACTAAGATTGATGAAAGTTGAGTACTTGAAAGTTGAGTACTTGAGTTTTCCTGACGATTTTGCACTTGACACGGAGCGATCGGCAGGCGAATGTGAAAGCAAGTGTTGCCTGGCTCAGAATGAAAGCGGATGTCGCCTCTATGTTTCTCAATAATTCGATAGCTAATCACCAAACCTAAGCCGGTTCCTTGACCCACACCCTTAGTGGTAAAAAATGGCTCGAAGATACGCCCTTGAATGTCTGGCGGAATGCCTGGTCCATTGTCAGCAATCTCTACGAGCAAATCATTATTGTCTAACGCTGTACGAATCCAGATTTGTCCGCGTCCGTCCATTGCATCGATCGCATTGTCAATCAAGTTAGTCCAAACTTGGTTCAACTCACTTCCATAGGCGCAAATAGTAGGCAGGCTGCGATCGTACTTGCGCGACACAGTTACACCACCCTTAAGTTTGTGACCTAGCATAATTAACGTACTTTCAATTCCCTGGTGTACGTCTAAATCCTGCATTGGCGCTCGATCCATATAGGAATACTCTTTGACTGCTTTCACTAGCTCAGAAATGCGTCCCGCGCTTTGCTCAATTTCGTCTAACAACCCCAACCCAGTTAGAGTTGCTTCAATCCAGGTCAGTACTTTACCCAAGGATTGAGTAGGCACATGTTCTATGACAACATCTAGCCATTCTGTATCCAGTCCTGCTACTGCCAGGGTAGGGGCGAGATTCCAACTATCTTCAACGCCGTTTGCCTCAAGCCAGATGGCGATCTCATCTTCCCGATCGCTCTGCACGAGCGGATCTAACTGTAGTGGTGTTGCGGCGCGCGCGATCGCGTCTTGCAAAATGTTTGCCAGAAAAGTCATTTGCGTGCTTGTCATCTGCTGCTGGTTCAGACTGAGTGCTAGCAAGAGCAATTCTTGAAATAATTCGTGCATGTGCTTCGCACCTCGACTGACTGCTGCTGCTGGATTGTTAAGTTCGTGGGCAAGACCAGCTGCCATAGTACCTAGTGCAAGTAGCTTTTCGTGGTGTCGTGATGTTGTTTCCAAGATTTGTGTCCGCTGGGCTGTTATGACCAGCAGATCCCGTGTAATCGAAGGACATCTGGTTAGCATTTGCCAGAAAGCATGTGTGTCCCATTTCAACACGCGACTTGCTTTTGTAGCTCGTCCGCTAGCAAAGTAAGGCATATCTAATAAAATTAACTCGTGACCTGTATACGTTCCTGGTCCAAAGGTCATCATATGCCTTTCTATATCACCAACCTTCTTTGTCAGCTGTATTTCGCCTTCTGCAAGCACGTAAAAATTTTTCGGCGGCTCTCCTTCAAGCGCTAGATACTCTCCAGCGGCTAGCTGAATCAGGCTACCGTGTTCGGCTAACCATTGCAATTGCTCGTCTGTGAGTTCTGCAAAGAGCGCTGTTTGCCTTAAAGCTTCAAGCATAATTACATCTTACTAAGGTACTGATGAATAAACTGAACGGCAATCGAACCTTCTCCTACCCCTGAAGCAATGCGCTTCACCGAACCGTGGCGCACATCTCCAGCCACAAATATCCCAGGTACGCTACTTTCGAGCAGAAAAGGCTCGCGATCGAGCATCCATCCTTTGTTGCAGCATCCATTACGGTTTAAACTTGCTCCGGTCAAGATAAATCCTTGTTCGTCTCTTGCCACGATGCCATCTAACCAATCTGTACGTGGTTTGGCACCAATCATGACAAAGAGTAAGTTTGTCGGAACAGTTCGCTTTTCGCCTGTCTGGGCATCAGCAATCGTAACTGCTTCTAGGCAGTTTTCACCATGAACCTGGGCAATGCTAGAGTGTACTCTAACTTCGATATTATCTGTCGCTGAGATCTGCTCTATTAAATATTGGGACATGCTTTTAGCGAGAGAATCGCCGCGCACCAGCATTCTGACACGACTGGCGTATTTAGCAAGATAGACTGCTGCTTGTCCGGCTGAGTTAGCCCCGCCAACGATGTAAATCTCTTGATTTAAGCAAGAGAGTGCTTCAGTCATTGCTGCCCCAGTATATACGCCAGCTCCGATCAGATTGTCGATCCCAGGTATATCAAGTCTGCGATACGAGATACCAGTAGCAATAAGCATTGCATGACAGCAAACCTCTGTGCCATCGCTCAGTGTCAAAATACGATAGGGATCGGCGACTCGAACACCAGTCACCTCTTGTGGCGAGAGAATCTCCACGCCGAACCGTTTGGCTTGAGTTACTGCACGTCGGGCTAGATCCGCTCCACTCAGTCCAACGGGAAAGCCCAAGTAGTTCTCAATCCGAGAACTCGTTCCTGCTTGCCCGCCTGGGGCTTCTTTTTCAATTAACACGGTTCGCAATCCCTCAGACGCTCCGTAGACTGCTGCTGCTAAACCCGCTGGACCAGCACCGACAATCGCTAAGTCGTAGAATGGCATTTGGGCATGGGTTCGCAATCCGAGTTTCTGGGCAATTTGCGTATTTGTCGGTTGTATTAAGTGAGAACCATCAGGAAATAATACCAGTGGTAAATTTGCAGCACCAGATTCGGTGTAGTTAGTCCATTGGTGTGCCTCTGCTTCTGCCTCAATGTCCAGCCATTGATAAGGCACATGATTACGAGCCAAAAAATCTTTGATTTGATGCAGATGGGGCGACCAACGCGAATCAACAATTCGCAAACCTTCAAAGGGCGGACGACAAGACGAAATCCAATCATCTAGTAAATCGTCCAGCACGGGATATAGTTTTTCATGTGGCGGGTCCCACGGCTTGAGAAGGTAGTAATCAATCTTTGCTGTGTTGATGGCGCGGATGGCAGCATCAGTATCCGCATATGCAGTTAGCAAGACCCGCTTTGCATCTGGAAAAAGTTCCATCGCCTGTTCGAGAAACTCTACCCCTGCGATCTCTGGCATCCGTTGATCTACCAAGAATAGTGCCACCATTTCCCTGCGTAACTTAACTTGTTGCAGTGCCTTCAGAGCTGTTAAACCCGATTCCGATCGCATGACTCGAAATCGGCTACCATACTCCCGTCGGAGATCGCGCTCAATGACTCGCAAAACTCCTGGATCGTCGTCTAAAGTTAACAGAACAGGATTAGCCACAGTTACTCCTTCATAACCTAGTCGCGTTACGACCAGCAGCGAAATTTTCGATGCAAGTGTCCCTGCTTGGTCAAATGTTCCCACACAGTGTAGTAATGGTATGACAACAGGCAGGAAAACACGTGCAAAATCTGGTTTACCAAACACTAAGCACTAACTCAGCAATTATTTGGTGTCAGGGTTTTTCGTCCTACAGATGGGTAGTGATTCTTAGGGAACTAAATACACGTTGGCTGTTTCAGTCACATCATACCGATCGGACACAGTAATGCCTTGACAGAATGAACTCATCTTGAGGTAATTCTGCACATTTTCCTGTGCGCCAACTATATGAATTTGAACGTCAGAACCTAGCTTTTGCTTTGTGAAAATCAGAAAACGCAGTCCAGCACTAGAGATACACTTTAAGTCTTGTAACAGAAAGACGAGGCGTTTGAGTGGCTGTGTTTGTACCTTTTCTAACTCTGCTTCCAGAATTGGTATTGCATTTACATCTAGTAAGCCAGTTAATGAAATCTTGGCAGTCCCATCAGCGACTTCCAGTAAAGCGGCATCAAAGAAAACCTGAATTGGTAGAATTCTGACTCTGACTCTCACTGAATCGCGAGTATCAGGCAGTTTGACAGTCAGTTTATCGGCATCAAAATCAGTATACGGTCGATCGTCAATCCATACCTCACCAATCCGCACGCTACCTGGTGGCAGAATATCCGGTGTAACTCGCAGAAGGTTGTCTTTAAATGCTCCCGGTCTGGGCTTAAAGTACAAGTTCATTGGCTGTTTTGTAATTAGCAGATTTGTGTAAACCGCCGCTAAGTAAGCTAACTCAAACGAGTGGTAGCCGCTCATCGAATGGCTACCTTTGCCACGCTCAGTACCCATTAGATAAGGAATTCCGTTTGCCAAGACATTAAAGTAGACACCACCAGACTGGTTGTCGAGGAACCAAGCATTATAGAAAGCTGCTGACTCCCGTGCTAAGCGTCGATACTCAGTATTACCAAGGGAACCAGCTAGGATTAAGTAAGCTAGAATCGCTTGCTCTTGTTGCCACCAAGCCTTGCGGTCGTGCCAGACAAAGCGGTGTACTTCTTGTCCTGGTTCCAAACTGCGCTCTACGACATCGTACCAACCCCCACGTTGGCGATCGCTACCAACATCTGGCATAATCTCGGCAATTTCTTCGGCTAAAGTGGTATACCTTTCTTTTGGTTTCAAGTGGTTCATTCGCATCAGATTCCAAGCAATTTTGAGGTTATGACCCACCACTGCTCGGTTCTGCTGCCAACCCCACGTCGTGTCGTGGCTCCAATCTTCATAGAAACGTTCCTGCACAAATGGGCTATTGTCGAAATCTGGGAAACGTTTCTCAATGGTGTCAAACGTATACTCAAGGAAGTCGGCGTATTTGTCTTCGCCAGTTGCTAACCAAAGGTTGATCAAATAGGCTGGGGCATGATCGCCAACTGAGTTCCAGTTCTTTTTCGCGCGGTTTCTCCCTAAAGACTCGGCATAAGGGCTGAGGGTAATGGGATCGATGTGAGAGAAAAAGCCGCCTTTATCTGTTTTGTCTAAGAGATAGCGGTTAAATAAATTGACAGTTAATTCAATGTCTTTCATGATGCGCGGATCGCCTGTCACCCGATAAGTTTGGGTGGGACCAGCCAAGGCATAAATTTGCTCGTATGCTGGCAGTGCATCATAATCATCCCCAAATTCTGAGGCAAATATTTTCTGCTCGCTACCATCTGGCTTCACATCAACACCATGATACCAGTAGCAAATTTCTTCGCCCTCATCGAGAAAACGCATGTGTTCGCGCAGATATTCAGTACCTTTTTCCGCTGCTTCTATGTAGCGATCGTCGCCAGTCATCATGTATGCTGTGGCGAAACCGTAAACTAAGCGAGAAATGGTATCAGTTTCTTGACGATTGGAATCTTCTTTGGAACCCACTAAACCGATTCCAGTGCGGTATTTCCGATAGTCAATTTCGCCATCTTCAAACTGTGCTTTCAGATAAAAATTGGCAAGATTACTAATTTGTTTTACCCACCAGTCCGGTCTTTCAAACAGATACTCGTTTTCTGTCCGACCCAAAAAGACAATGTGTTTGGCTTCAATCTTGTTTCGATCTGCTTCAGGATAAAAGATGCCATAGGCAAAAAGATAGCGATCGGGAACAAGCATTGACTGCATTTGGCTAGTACAGTCATAATACGGTTCTCCCAGATTGCGAACCATTTCTGCGTAAGTTGTTGAGGTTAATGCAATCTCAAAATTTCTACCATCAGAAGTTTTCAGGTTGAAAGTATTTCTGCTTAAGTCAACTTCTGTTACGTATCCTGCGATCGAGTCCGAAAATGAAAAACCCATGTTACTCATTGAAGATCTCCCTGCGTGGAAATTAATGCTTGACTAACTATTTGGAAACGAGAACGACGACACTACGCTCTTTGACAGGGCAAACATTGCCTGAAACCAAGATTTCTTTCCCAGGTTCCATAATGTCCATCGGGGAAGGTTCGGCAGTATCAATGACTTTGTACCAATTCCTACCCTGAATTAAGGGAGTTTCAAATTCTAAAGCATCCCAGTACATATTGAACATGATATGAATATCTGCTTCTCCTTCAAAACCGCCTAAAGTCAAGGCAAGAACTCTAGAATGAGGATCGTACCATCCTGGATTAAACAACTTTGTGCCGTGCCAAGACATATCTGCTAAACCACGCTCGTTGACATCGCCACTGAAGAACTGGGAACGGCGTAAGGCAGATTGACAATAGCATTTGCGGAACTCGATCGCCAGCTTAAAGAATCTGAATATATCAGCATTCTTCTCTACCAAACTCCAGTCAAACCAACTAATCTCACTATCCTGGCAGTAGGCATTATTATTGCCTTGTTGAGTACGTCTGACTTCATCGCCAGCCACAATCATCGGTACGCCCTGCGACAACAGAAGAATAGCTGCAAAGTTTTTAATCTGTCGCCGACGCAATGCATCAATTTCTCTATCTTCAGTCTCCCCTTCAACACCACAATTCCAGCTCAAATTATCATTAATGCCATCGCGATTACCTTCGCCATTAGCTTCATTGTGTTTATCGTTGTAGGAAACCAAATCGCTGAGAGTGAACCCATCATGGCAAGTGATGAAATTAACGCTATTAATAGGTAGATGCCCACTAGCTTGATAGAGATCGGCGCTACCAGCAATTCGCCAAGCAGCAGATCCTGCTAATCCTGAATCTCCCTTGACAAAGCGTCGGATATCATCTCGGTAGCGTCCATTCCATTCTGCCCATCGATAACCAGGGAAGTAGCCAATTTGATAAAGCCCAGCAGCATCCCATGCTTCTGCAATAATTTTGGTATCGGCTAAAATTTCAGATGTTTCTATGTGCCATATGACTGGTGGATGAATTAAAGGTACTCCATCTTGACCTCTGGCGAGAATAGAGCCTTCGTCAAATCGGAAACCATCAACGTGCATTTCCTTCACCCAAAATTCTAGGCAATCTACAATTAACTTTTCCACCATAGGATGGTTACAGTTAACAGTATTTCCGCACCCAGAATAGTCCATGTAGTAATACTTGTTGAATGGTACTAGGTGATAGTAAATGCTATTGTCCAGCCCTTTAAAGTTAATCGTAGGACCGTCATGGTTGCCCTCGTCCGTGTGGTTAAAAACTACATCCAAGATCACCTCAATCCCTGCTTTGTGCAGTGCCTTAACCAGATCTCGAAACTCTCGGATCTGGCTCCCTATTTCTGGCGAGGTACAATATGAACCTTCAGGTGCAAAGTAGCTATGTGGATTGTATCCCCAATAGTCTCTTAGTGGCTTACCGTCAACCTCCCGAAAAATGTTCTTTTCATCAAAGTCAAAAATTGGCATCAGTTCAACAGCCGTGATCCCCAACTCTTTTAGATAAGGAATCTTCTCGACAATTCCAGAGAAAGTACCGCAGTGTTGACAGCCTGAAGAGGGGGACTTAGTAAATCCTGCAACATGAAGCTCATACACGATCGTCTCACTCATGGGTCGGTTAAGGGGGCGATCGCCTTCCCAGTCATAATCCGATATATCAACGACTACGCTACGCATTGAGGTAGCTATGTTATCTTTTGTCCCTATAGCATCAACGCGGTTCCAAAGCGTATTTGTATTTCCCTTCGCGTATGGATCGAGCAATACCTTATTTTCATTAAAGCGATGTCCTGCTTGTATGTCCTGAGATCCACTAACTCGATAAGCGTAGTAAGTGCAAGATTTCAACCCCCTAACATAGACATGCCAAAAGTGGAAAGTTTTATTTATCCTGGGATCTAATTGAATAATCTGTGCAGGTTCAAGATCGTCATGGTTCTCAAATAGCAAAAGTTCTACAGATGTGGCATGTTCTGAAAAGATCGCAAAATTGACTCCTTCAGAATTTGGTGTTGCACCCAGGGGATGTTGGCATCCTGGCTCCAATTGATACTTAGTCTTCGCTAGCTCAACTTGCTGTGTAGCTGTAGTTAGAATCATTACTCTTCCTGACTATTTATTTACGACATTTACTGATTCTGTTCAGTAATTGAAGGTTCAGTAAAAAACCTAGAAATTTGCAAAAACCACTTCTGACGCAGTATTCATTTGACCTAACTTCATTAGATTAGCCTGAAGTTTTTTGTTAGTCGTATAGCAAGAAAAAACAAAAAAAATGGACGATCGGGTATTGCTTTGTTCTCGATAAATTCAGTTTCGATCGCTTGCTTGCTCAAGCTTCGGCATCTTGGCACGATACTTAAGCGTTGTGCAAAAGACTATTGAGTTTTAGCCGATGTTTGATACTGAAAAGCTTATGTAACATGAAGTAAGAACACAATGGTTGAACTTTCGGAGCTAGTTTGCATTCTTTAGGAACCACTCAGTCTTAGGTTATTAACGTTATAAAAGCTATTTTTTTATAAGCATCTGCTAACAAGCTTAATGACTGGTTAAAATCAACGTGAATTATAAAATATCTTGAAAAATATTGATGTAGAATTTGACAAATAACTTGATTTTTAAAAATTTAAAATTAAAACGATCGCGATCGAGTCAAAGTTGTTTAAACATTTCTATTTGAAATACAAGATTAAACTTCAGTTATTTTATACATTTTTATATTTTTACATATGTTATCTAGTTAAATATAGTTATGAGGGATTTTGTCGTCAAACCTTAAGGAAATATTAAATAAAATATTGAGTATTGAAATCAAAATAATACAAACTTAATTCTAATTTTTGTCTCTTCTCTAAAAAAAAATTGATAAATATACTTCGGATGAGTTTAGGATTTTTAGTGTGTCTGGCTAAAAAAAATGCCTTGGCAAACAAAAGCAAAGGCTATATATCTTTGAACGAGTTAAAAAATTGATGTTGGTAGTTATAGAAAATACATGGATTGAAAGCCTAGTCAACGTTGTTACTTTCCTCAAAACAGAAATTGTTAACTTTGAGATCGCTAGCCGCTTTGCTTAGAAATCTTATAACTCGATCGTCATAAATTGAGAAAATATGAAGAATAGGTTTCGCAGCCGTCGTCGCTTTCTGCAAACTACTGCACTTATTTCTGCTAGTGCTGCCCTAAGTCCGCTAGCTAGTATTTATCGCGCGAGCGCCCAAGATCGAAATGTTCCAGATGAAGCTGTAGAAGCTCTAGTCCTTGGTAGCGGTTTTGGCGGAGCGATTACGGCTCTGCGCTTGACACAAGCTGGGATTAGAACATTGATGATAGAGCGAGGAATCCGCTGGCCTATCAGAGATGATGGAAATACTTTTGCTACTTTTCAACAAATAGATGGTCGAGCTGCCTGGTTAAGTAATACGACATGGAATGGAGTTCCCGTCGATCCGTTTACAGGAGTGCTAGACTTTTCTCAGGAAAATGGAATTAATATCTTGCATGGGGCTGGCTTTGGAGGTGGATCGTTAGTTTATAACGCGATTACTTACCAACCCAGGCGCGAAATCTTCAGCGGTATTTTTTCTCCTGATGTTGTGGACTATGATGAATTGGATGCAGTTTATTATCCGCGCGTGCGATCGCTCCTACAACCCGCAAGCATTCCTGATGATATTTTGGCAAGTCCTTACTACGATCGCGCTAGGTTATTAATCGAACAAGGAAATAGAGCAGGCTTTGCTACATATCCATATAATCTTGCAGTAGATTGGAATATAATTCGCCAAGAAATAGAAGGAACAAAGATACCTTCTGCAATTCTAGGTAATCACTGGTACGGCATTAACAGTGGGGCTAAAAATAGCCTGGATCGTAACTACCTATTTCAGGCAGAGCAAACTGGATTATTAGATGTTTTAACATTACATCTAGCTACAGATATTACTGAAGTACCTGAATATGGATACAGAGTTTTATGTACTCAAATTGACACATCAGGAGCAGTCGTCGCTCAGAAGTCTTTCACCTGTCGCTATTTATTTTTAGCAGCTGGTTCTATTGGAACTTCCAAGCTTTTAGTTAGATCTAAAGCAACGGGCTTATTACCAAAATTAAACGATGAAGTTGGCAAACATTGGGGAGGTAATGGAGATGCGATTGTAACTCGTAGCAACTTATTGCCGTCTGTATCTGGTAAGGGAGGACCAGCATGTGTAGTTTTGGAACACCTAGATAACCCTCTTGGTGCAACTGTTTTTGAGGATATTCCAGATGCAAATGCAGCTGATGGTACGCTACAGTTACTCGCTTTAGGTATACCTCGACAAACAGGGACATTTACATATAACGCATCTACTGATTCTGTCCGCTTGAACTGGACTCAAGACAATGCTCAATTAGATGCTGTCAAGTTAACTGCTCAAATCCTTGACGAGAAAAATACGACCTCTACCAGTCAGCCTACATCAGCATTTATCAATTCCATCTCTGGGCATCCTCTAGGAGGAGCAACACTAGGAAAAGCCTGCGATCGCTACGGGCGCGTCGCTGGGTATAAACGTCTTTATGTCATGGATGGAGCCATGATTCCTGGCTATACAGCTATCACAAATCCTTCCTTTACTATTGCGGCTTTAGCAGAACGCAATATAGAAAAAATCATTGCTGAAGATCTTGGATAGTTTACGATAGCAATTCTCGATTGTGCGGATGACATTTGTAGGGGCGCGAGCGAGAAAGCGCCCCTACCAGACATGTATTGCATCCAATTGAAAACCGCTATAGTTTTGCATTCTGTAGTTGCCGTCTAGATTGTCATCGCTAGCCAATGAATATTAACTCTAGTATTGAGGCAGGAAAGATATGACCCGAGAAGAAGCAAGATTGCAACAAGTTCGCGATTCCCTTCGGGATAGCTCCGCTTCACGCACCGCTCACTGGCAGCGTTGGGGACCTTATTTGAGCGAACGACAGTGGGGAACCGTGCGAGAAGACTATAGTGCGACTGGGGAAGCCTGGGATTACTTTCCTCACGATCGCGCCCGTTCTCGCGCTTATCGCTGGGGAGAAGATGGAATTGCTGGAATTTCTGATAACCACCAACGCCTTTGTTTTGCGATCGCCTTGTGGAACGGAGAGGATGCAATTCTCAAAGAGAGAATGTTTGGTCTAACGGGAAATCAAGGCAATCATGGGGAAGATGTCAAAGAATATTATTTTTATTTGGATAACACCCCCACGCACTCCTACATGAAATGCCTGTACAAATATCCTCAGCAGGCTTTCCCTTATCAGCAACTCGTTGAGGAAAATCAACGTCGAAGTCGTCAGGATTTAGAGTATGAACTGCTCGACACAGGCATATTTGCAGGCGATCGCTACTTTGATGTTTTCATTGAGTATGCTAAAAATTCACCAGAAGATATTCTGATTCAAGTCAGTATCATTAATAGAGGAGCGGAAGCAAAAACTCTACATCTATTGCCTACACTCTGGTTTCGGAATACTTGGTCTTGGGATTCTCACCAAGAACAACCGATTCTCAAAGCCGTTAAATCCGAGTCCGATTTCAGTATTATTGAAGCTATCCATCCAACATTGGGAGATAGATGGCTGTATTGTGACGGAGAAACAGAACTGCTATTTACAAATAATGAAACTAACTTTGAGAAATTATTTGGAACTAGCAATGTTTCTCCCTACGTCAAAGATGGAATCAACGATTACATAGTAGAAGGTCGAAAAGCAGCAGTCAACCCAAATCGAATTGGCACTAAAAGTGCGGCTCATTACGCATTGTTAATTGGAGCAGGCGAAACCAAAACTGTGCGGCTACGCCTAAGCGATTCGCCGAGTTTAATTCAGCCTTTTGATACTCAATTTGACGAAATTTTGCAAACTCGGCTTTCGGAAGCAGATGAATTTTATCATCGAATTTGTCCATTCTCCATTTCAGAAGATGAACGCAACGTCCAGCGACAGGCGTTTGCAGGTATGTTATGGAGCAAACAGTATTATTACTATGTCGTCCATGAGTGGCTGAAGGGCGATCCCCAAAATCCGTCACCACCAGCCGAACGACGGCATGGCAGAAACCGTGAGTGGATTCATCTATTTAACGATGACATTCTTTCGATGCCAGATAAGTGGGAATATCCTTGGTTTGCCGCTTGGGATTTGGCTTTTCACGTGATTCCACTAGCGGCGATCGATCCAGACTTTGCCAAGCGTCAGTTGAGTCGCTTGACGCGGGAATGGTACATGCACCCTAACGGTCAACTACCAGCTTATGAATGGGCTTTTAGTGATGTAAATCCGCCCGTTCACGCTTGGGCTACCATGCGCGTGTATCAGATTGAACGTAAAATGTACGGTCGTGCCGACACGAATTTTCTAGAGCGGGTGTTTCAAAAATTATTACTGAATTTTACGTGGTGGGTGAATCGGAAAGATGCTGAAGGCAATAACGTCTTTCAGGGTGGCTTTTTGGGATTAGATAATATTGGTGTCTTTGACAGAAGCGCCGAACTTCCCACGGGTGGACATATCAATCAAGCAGATGGCACGAGCTGGATGGGGATGTATTGCCTGAATATGCTGGCGATCGCTCTGGAACTAGCAAAAGTAGACTCTACCTATGAAGATATTGCCAGCAAATTTTTTGAACATTTTCTCTACATTGCTGATGCAATAGATGGCATTGGTAAGACGGAAATATCCCTTTGGGATGAAGTTGATGGATTTTATTATGATGCATTGCATCTACCTAATGGCGATCGGTTGCCGTTAAAAGTACGTTCGATGGTAGGACTCATTCCGCTATTTGCCGTTCAAACCTTGGAACCAGAAATGTTGCAGCGCCTCCCCGGTTTCAAACGGCGGATGGAATGGTTTATCAGAAATCGCCCAGATCTACGCCAAAATGTTGCTTGCATGGAATCACCTGGAGTAGGGGCAAGAAGACTTTTGGCGATCGCCTATCGTGAAAAACTCCAGCGCATTCTGAAAAGAATTTTGGATGAAAGCGAATTTTTAAGCCCCTACGGCATTCGTGCAGTTTCCAAATTTCATGAGTCTCATCCCTACGTTTTTGAAACCAATGGATATCAGTATCGCGTGGACTACGAGCCAGCAGAATCTAGCACGAGTATGTTTGGCGGGAATTCTAACTGGCGCGGTCCAGTTTGGTTTCCCGTCAACTACTTAATTATTGAATCGCTGCAAAAGTTCCATCACTACTTTGGAGATGATTTTAAAGTAGAGTGTCCTACTGGCTCCGGTTGCATGATGACACTTTGGGAAGTTGCATTTGAATTGTCACAAAGGCTAGTGCAAATTTTTCTGGAAGATTCGTCTCACAAACGACCCGTCTACGGTGGGATTGAAAAGTTCCAAACCGATCCTCACTGGCACGACCTAATTTTGTTTCACGAATACTTTCATGGCGACATCGGTGCGGGAATTGGTGCTAGTCATCAAACTGGCTGGACGGGATTAGTCGCCAAACTGATTCAACAGTGTGGAGAATATAGCGATCGCAGTACGAGCAACTCTAAATGCCCAGAAGCACAAGCCCAACCTTTAACAGTTTAGTGACTGAAAGCATTGCCCAATCTATAACTTAACGAGTTGAGGAACCTGAGATGAAACGTAGGATTGCCAGTAGCAGACCCAGTGCTATCCCTGCTTACGTCGCAGAACTGGTAGGCACAATGTTAATGATATTCAACGGTCTCTCTTGGGTTTGCTGGAATTTTAGCCCAGAATCCCCAATCGTCAAGTTAATCCCCAACCCTAATGTGCGCTTATGTCTCACAGCTTTATGTTTTGCTGGGGGAGGAACGGCGATCGCTTACTCGCCATTAGGCAAACGCTCTGGAGGACATCTCAATCCCTCAGTCACTTTGGGCTTCTGGCTGATGAAAAAAATCTCTACCCGCGATGCCGTAGCATACGCTTTTGCGCAGGTTATTGGTGCTGCGATCGGTGCTGCCTTAGTACTCGTATTATGGTCTGACTTTGCTCGCAGCGTTCATCTGGGTGCGACTCTGTTGGGGAAAGGAGTATCGCCAGTCATGGGTTTTGGGATTGAAGTTGGCATTACATTTTTGCTGATGTTGACAATTTTAATCTCAGTTAACTCGTCCATTATGCCTTGGACTGGTGCGATCGCCGGGGCGCTAGTTGCTTTTCTGGTATCTACCGAATCGCCACTGACTGGCACTAGTCTGAATCCAGCCCGCTCTTTTGCTCCAGCTGCCCTGATTTCGATTTGGCAGGATCAATGGATTTACTGGATTGCTCCACCTCTTGGGGCTGCTTTAGCTGCACTCCTGTACCGACAGGGGATTATTGGTACTGGAAAATCCTACTGTAGCAAGCTTTTTCACGCATCAGACATTCCCTGTCACCATGCTAACTGCGGTTATTGCAGCCCCACTAAAGTTGATGTTTTTCGGACAACAAGGAGAAAGTTATGAAACTTGAAGGTAAAGTTGCACTCGTGACTGGTAGCAGTCAGGGGATTGGCAGCGCGATCGCCGTCCGCCTTGCCAAGGAAGGAGCAAATGTGGTCATTGACTATCGCTCTCATCCAGAAGGCGCAGAAGCTACGTTGAAACAAGTAGAAGCAACTGGACGTAAAGGTTATATCGTTCAGGCAGACTTGGGAGTAGTTAGTGATGTTCGCAGATTAGTTACTGAAAGCATTCAATATTTTGGTCAACTGGATATTTTGGTGAATAATGCTGGAGTTGATGGTAAGAACACTGATTTCTGGGACGTTACCGAAGCTAATTATGATGCAGTGCTGAATGTTAACTTAAAAGGTGCGTTTTTCGCTACACAGGCGATCGTGCAACATTTGATTGAAACTAAACGCAAAGGCAAAATTATCAATATTAGTTCCGTGCATGAAGAACTGCCTTTTCCGCATTTCACGCCCTACTGTGCCAGCAAGGGTGGGTTAAAGATGGTTATGCGAAACTTGGCAGTCGAACTAGGTTCGCTGGGAATTACAATTAACAATGTAGCCCCAGGAGCAATTGAGACTCCCATCAATACTAATCTTTTAAATGACCCCCAAAAGCTAGGAGCGTTATTACAAAATATTCCTTTAGGGCGTTTAGGGAAACCAGAAGATATTGGACCTGTGGTTGCTTTTTTAGCTTCATCTGATGCCGACTACATCACTGGTTCTACCTTTTTTGTTGATGGTGGACTGCTGTGGAACTATCACGAGCAGTAAATCGCTGTGTATTGCCAAAAGAGGCGATCGCGTTTACCCTCGCTCCCATCGCATTTAGATAAAGCATAACGGAATTTGTAGATCGGAGCGAGGTTCACAACACAAACAAGTACATCTTACATACATTTTTTACCATGCGGAAAATAATTGCACTCTTGTTTAGCTCTACAGTGTTGGTTTCTTGCAGTCATACCAAGCTAGACACTCCATCTACCGTGTCCGAGCATGTGAATCTTGTGTCCGATCGCTCTATAGTCACTCCTCCACAAGAAACATTACCAGCAGCGCATACTATCTCACCAGAAAAAGTCCTGCAAAGTGACAAATATAGTGAGGGAATTGTTTTCGATCGCCAGGGCAATTTCTACTTTTCCCAAACTAAAGCAGGAACGATTACGATTGTATCGCCTGATGGCTCCAGTCGAATTTGGGCTAAGGTTCAAGGAGTTAACGGACACAAAATTCTGCCCGATGGTTCTCATATTGTTGCTGCCAAAAATTCGGTGCTACAGTTGGATGCTAATGGCAATCCCTTAAAAATAATTGCCGATCGGTTTAACGGCAAACCATTAATATATCCCAATGACATCACTGTCGATCCGCAAGGAGGTTTTTATTTCACCGACTCTGGCGACTCAAATCCTCAGAATCCCAATGGTGCAGTCTACTACGTCAATGCCGCAAGTCAACTCAACCAGGTGGCTAGCGGACTTGCTTTTGCAAATGGAATTGTCCTCACCCCAGATCGTCAACGTCTTTTTGTCAGTGAAAGTAATAAAAATATAGTAGCTGTCTACAATGTGCTAGCGCCAGGAAAGCTGGGGGAAAAAAAAGTATTTGCTTTACCAGTCAAACAACCAGGGGAAATCGATAACAAGCCTGATGGTTTATGCTTGGATGCTGCGGGAAATCTCTATATAGCTCACTACGGTACGCGCCATGTAGAAGTACTGAACTCCAGCGGTCAGTTAATTCGTCGGTATGCGAGCGGTAATCTGACTACTAGTAATTGCGCTTTTGGTGGAGCGAATTTAAAAAGTCTTTTCGTGACTGGTGGTGTTGAAACAGAAGCAGGTCAAGGAGGTATTTTTCGCCTAGATCTAGGCGTGCAGGGGTTAGATATCCGTCCTCGTCAACCAGCAATTACTACGACTCAGAAAAATGACTGAAGCTCTAAATACTATAAATAAGTTTTAAGTCAGCTTTTCTAAGTCAAAATATGCGATCGCACTACTTCATTCTATTCGGTTGAGGACGAATAAAACAGTTTCTCTCCTAGCTCATTTATCCATTTTTGAGCGAGCTTGCTAGCTAAAAGATATTCAATCATAAATGCCATTTATTTTAAATTTAGTTTGACTAGGAGATCGATTTAATATATAAAAAACTTACATAAGACTAAAAACAAGAAGTCTGATTTCACATATTTTTAAGCGCTTAACTCGAACGGTTTTTGTTGATAAATATAAAACTTAAAGCCAAACTATAAATTTATAAAACCAGATCTTTTTGTTTATAGAAACCGTGTAGAGACGTTACATATAACGTCTCTACATGTAACACCTCTAAACAGAAAACGTTCACAATTTAATTTAGATTGCTATATAGAGACTTTATAAATAAAATCTAAAGAAGACAACCTTGCCCCGAAACTTAAATCATTGTAACTATGCTGTCTGGTTGATAATCTTACATTAGATTTCTTGCATAGAGCTGATTTGGGATCGCGCAAAGCTTACTCTTGCTAAACGCAAACGCTCTCATCCGCGTAGTATTCTCGCAGAGTAGATCGCGATTTCATACTGAGAAGAATCTCTCATGAGCGATCTTTAAATCTTTTTAAGTTCGAGATTAAACGCTGTAAGCCGAGTGTATTGACAATTTTTAACGAAGAGGAAAATTAAGTCAATCGGTGACAAAAAACAAAGCTATTTGCCACTGAGTAAACATATTCTACTAGAGGTTAATTATGTCCTTCAGCCGAGCTAGCGGAGTTTTGTTGCATCCCACTTCCTTGCCAAGTCAGTTTGGCATTGGAGACTTAGGTATAGACGCTTATCGCTTTATTGACTTTTTAGCGGATAGCGGACAGCAACTATGGCAGATATTACCATTGGGACCTGCGGGAAAAGGTAATTCTCCTTACGCCTCTTATTCAGCAATGGCAGGAAATCCACTGCTGATTAGTCCAGAATTATTAGAGAAAAAAGGCTTATTAGAAAAAGCTCACTTGGCTCATTTACCTGAGTTTAATGCTGAAACTGTAGACTTTGAGCAAGCGATCTCAACAAAAATACCAATGCTGCGAAAAGCTTGCTCGAACTTTGAAGCAAATGCTACATCGTTTGAAAAACAGGAGTTTTCAGAATTTTGCGATCGCAATGCTTACTGGCTAGATGACTACGCTCTGTTTATGGCGCTCAAAGATGCTCACCAAGGTGCTAGTTGGAATCATTGGGAGCCAGCGATCGCTAGAAGACAGCCAGCCGCGATCGAACAATGGCAGCAACAGTTAAGTACGGGTACTTTTTACTATAAGTATCTTCAATTTGAATTTTTTCAACAATGGTCAGAACTAAAACGTTATGCCAACCAACGCAGCATTCAAATTGTAGGAGATATTGCTATTTACGTAGCACATGATAGTGCTGATGTCTGGGCGCATCCCGAAAATTTTTGCCTAGATCCAGCGACAGGTGAACCAGCACTGATGGCAGGAACACCACCAGATTACTTCAGTGCTACAGGACAACTGTGGGGCAACCCAGTCTATAACTGGGAAAATTTACAGCGGGAGAACTTCGAGTGGTGGTTGCAACGCTTTAGATCCATTCTTAACTACGTAGACTTAATTCGCATCGACCACTTCCGAGGCTTCCAGGCTTTCTGGGCAGTGAAACAAGGCGAAACCACTGCCATGAATGGAGAATGGATTGAAGCCCCTGGAGAAGCTTTCTTTAAGGCACTTAACGAGAAGCTAGGTCACTTACCGATTATTGCTGAGGATTTGGGAACGATTACACCCGAGGTGGAGGCGTTGCGCGATCGCTTTGAACTTCCTGGGATGAAAATTTTGCAATTTGCCTTTGGCGACGGCACGCAAATAGAAAAACGCTTTTTACCGTTTAGTTATTCACACAATTGTGTCGTTTACACGGGGACTCACGATAATGACACGACTGTAGGCTGGTTTAACCAGTTGTCAGAACAAGCACGAGCAGCCGTCCGGTTTTATTTGGGTTGTACGAGTTCGGAGGAAATTCATTGGGATTTAATTCGCTTGGCGCAAAGCTCTGTTGCAGATCGCGCAATTACCCCCCTTCAAGATATTTTGGGATTGGGTACGAACTCTCGCATGAATTTTCCTGGTAAAGCAGTAGGAAACTGGGGTTGGCGATATCAACAGTCTAATTTAACACCTCAGTTGCGCGATCGCCTCAAAAAGATCGCTGAAACTTACGGTCGAACCTCTATTCTTCAAATTTCTGACTACAAATAATGACACCTCACAAATTTCCCATCGTAGCTACTTTAATACTTTTTGTGCTAGCCGGATTATTAGCATATTTCGCCCCTCTTCCCAACAGAAATACTTCTAAAGGTATTGTGTTCGGCAGGCATTAAGTAAATACAGCTCCATTTAAGGTTAAAAATAAGTAGCTGTATTTCTGACAATATGTCTCTATTAAAAATGTAAATCTTTCACAAAAAAATAGAGATTTTCTATGGAAGCTCAGTACAAAGCAAAGTCAAAAAAAATATGAACTTACTACAAAAATTCAACCGTTTCCTCTGAGCTTTGTACTCGATAAAATGAAATTGAACTACTAAACATTCGATCTCGCTACAATTATCCAGTCAATAAATAAGCACAAAACAAGGACATCTAACTAACATGATACCCAGATCCCTTGGAGGTAAGAAAATCGCGGTTCTTCTCGAAAGTGAATTCATTCCTGAAGAAATTGAAGCGTACCAGCAACGCTTTTCGGAATTAAAGGCAACGGTGCATTTAATGTCTAGGCTTTGGGGTCAACCAAGCGTCCGCTTCTTCAGCGATGAAGATACAGGTGCTACACCTCGAACTATAGAAGTGGATATCGATTTTCAAAATGTCGATCTTAACGACTACGCGGCTGTGATCATGTCTGCCAATTACACCAGCGTGCGTCTGCGTTTCTTCCAACCACCTGAGGGTCAACCAATCGGTGGCGAACAAGTTCGCACTTCGCCAGCAGTGCAATTTTATGCTAAAGCTATGGCGAATCCTAAGATTGTCAAAGGGGCGCTCTGTCACGGATTGTGGATATTAACACCAATGCCAGAGTTACTTAAAGAACGACGAGTGATCTGTCATGAGGTCGTGCTTGCAGACATCATGAATGCTGGTGCAATTTACGAACCCTCACCCACAGGGGTAGTTGTAGATGACGACCTGGTTACTGGTCGATCGCGACACGAAGTATATCCATTTATAGACGCTATTACCGAACGAATCCAACAAATTTCCTCAGCGACAAATCTCTTCTCAACCAAAAAAACTGCTACTCCCCTTGCAAGAGCAAGAGCTGCTAGCTAACTATTTCAAAAACAAATTCACATGCAGGAGATGATTCTATGAGAAAAATACTGACAATTCTGTCAGAGTACGGCTACTGGGGTGAAGAACTAGTAGGTCCTCTGGAAACCTTTGATGCAGCAGGATACCAAGTTGACTTTGCAACTCCGACTGGTAAAAGACCAGTGGCGCTTCCTCCCAGCTTAGATCCTACTTTCGTTGACCCTCCTTTAGGTCGGGCAGTCGTATCTGAGGAGATGGCGGAGAAAGTCAAGCGATTAGAAGATCCAAAGAATCCTCGGCTAGATAATCCGATCATTCTGTCAGAATGGTTGCCCGATCGCCCTTATTGGAGTGCTGAAAAGTTTCTGCGAGAAATGGAAGCCTACAACAACGCGATCGACGAGGTGCAGCAGGATCTAGTGCAATATGATGCTCTTTTGATCGTAGGTGGTAGCGGTCCAATCGTCGATTTGGTCAACAACCATAGAGTCCATGACCTGATTCTCGGTTTTTACAAGCTGGGTAAACCGATCGCTGCGGAGTGCTATGGTGTAACTTGTCTGGCTTTTGCTCGCGACCTGGTAGAACGCAAGAGTATTATTCGAGGTAAACACGTCACAGGTCACTGTAAGGAGTATGACTACTTAGATGGAACTGGGTTTGTTGGTAGCGATCTTAATATGGGTCCACCTCCCTATCCCTTAGAGTATATCCTCAGTGATGCAACAGCTCCAGACGGAGAATATCACGGTAATTTTGGCAGAGAGATTTCTGTCATTGTTGACTATCCATTTATCACGGGACGGTCTACCGCAGATTCTTATACAACTGGTCAGAAGTTAGTAGAAGTCTTAGAGAAAGGGCTAAGACGGTATGGATGGTAAATCTCTAAGCGATTTCTGGCTTTGTAATAACTGCGCGATCGCTACCAGCAAATAGATTATGCCCAAGAAAACGAAAATTATGGCTAACAGAAATGGGCGCTTTGCGATTATAGAACAACTGCTTGCAGATGGCATACAATACATGTTCGGCAACCCTGGCACAGTCGAGCAGGGATTTCTGGACGCTTTAAGTCACTACGAGCCTGAATTCAAATATGTCTTTGCCTTGCAAGAGACGATTGCAGTAGGTATGGCTGATGGCTATGCCCGTGCCACCAAAAAACCAACAATTGTGCAACTACACAGTGGTGTTGGATTGGGAAATGGAATTGGCATGATGTACCAAGCGATGCGCGGTCATGCGCCACTAGTCGTGCTAGCTGGTGAAGCAGGCATTATGTACGATGCAATGGATGCTCAGATGGCATCTGACCTTGTGAGCATAGCCAAGCCCGTGACTAAATGGGCTACGCGGGTTGTCGATCCTGCTTCTCTTTTACGAGTTTTGCGTCGGGCAATTAAGATTGCTGGTACACCACCAATGGGTCCTGTCTTCGTTAGCCTGCCAATGGATATCCTTGATGCTCCTAATGAAGAAGAAGCGATCCCAACTTCTTTCCCAATCGCGCGAGTCACCCCCGAACCAGAACAGATCGAACGAGCCGCAAGTATACTAGCTACTGCAACCAAGCCTTTAATTGTGGTAGGTGACGGCGTGGCTTTTTCAGATGCTCAAGCTGAATTAATCCGCGTTGCCGAACTAATTGGCGCTCAAGTATGGGGAGCAGATTCATCGGAACCAAACATGAGCGCTACCCATCCTCTATTTGGAGGATTGCTCGGGCATATGTTTGGCGAAGTTAGTCGCCGCATCACCTCCCAAGCAGATGCAGTGTTAATTTGCGGTACTTACGTTTTCCCTGAAGTCTTTCCTGTACTCTCTGATGCTTTTGCTCCCAATGCAAAAGTGATTCACATTGATTTAAATGGTTATGAGATTGCAAAAAATTTCCCAGTAGATCTCGGGCTGATGAGCGATCCGAAAACTACCCTTGCAGTTCTAGGTACAACCTTGGAATCAATGATGACTCCCGAACAGCAGCAGGAAGCATTTCAAAGATCTATTCGGATAGCTGAAGCTAAAAAGCAGCAATTAACAACTCAGCTTGAGTCCGATCGAGCTGTCTGCGACTCAGTACCTTTGCATCTGTCGCGTTTTGCGCGAGACTTGGCTCAGCATATACCACCAGATACGGTAATTTTCGATGAAGCAATCACTAACTCTGAAGAACTTTGTCGTTACATTCCCCCTACAACTTTGGGATATTATTTTCAAACGCGGGGTGGTTCCCTTGGTGTTGGTATTCCAGGTGCAATTGGTTTAAAGCTGGCTAATCCAGATAAGACGGTTATTGGTTTCACTGGTGACGGTGGCAGTATGTACACCATTCAGGCATTGTGGACTGCTGCACATCACAACATTGATGCTAAATTTGTCATCTGCAACAATCACAGTTATCAAATACTCAAGCTCAATATTATGCAATATTGGCGCGAACGAGGAATTGCAGAACACGATTTTCCAACTTCTTTCACCATAGGCAATCCAGACATCCGTTTTGATGAGTTAGCGCGGGCTATGGGAGTTCAGTCTATACGGGTTGAACAGCCTGACGAGATCGAATCAGCCATCCAGAAAGCATTAGCTTACAATGGACCCTTCTTAATTGACTTAGTACTGACCAACGAGGTTGCAGGCTCAAAAATTGGTGTTAAGTGCGGTCAATAGCAATCCAGTGTTTCTACATAATCATCGAGAGGAAAAACCATGACATTAAGCAAGATCGCAGCTCTATCTCAAGTTGAAGTACAGCAATTAGCAGCGGATTGGTATTCAAAGTTAGACGTTCACGCACCACTTGAGGAATATATCCCCATGTTGGCTGAGCAAGGCTCAGAAATGTGCTTTCCTGAAGCAACTGTCTACGGCTTTGATGGATTTAAAGATTGGTACGAGCGCGTGATTGGTATTTTTTTCGACGAAGTTCACACCTTAAAAAAAGTTCAAGTGACTCCCAAAGGAGATAAGGCTGATGTCAAAGTGGTGGTGAAATGGGAGGCTAGTGTGTGGAATCCACCAGCAGCAAAAAGCGATCGGATTACTCTAGATGCTTACCAAACTTGGGTAGTGCAGCGATCGCCTCTGACAGGAAAAGCAGTCATTGAGACGTATATTGTAGACTCTCTTGATTATTATGAGGGGTCTGCTCGGCTTTAAGGCAAAATTTTCTACTTCCATCATCAGCATCCGCGATCGGTGGAAGTGGAATTTTCAATAGAAGAGTGTCATAAGAGATAATTTCTCGAACTATTTCATCAATCCAGTTTAACTGCAAATCAAAAGAGGTCAGACAATGGTAACTTCAACAATTTCTCCTGGGCGCAAGTTTTTCAATACCCATCTAGAGACGATCGCAGCCGGAAAAGTCGATGAGATGGTAGATAGAGATTACACGGAAGACGCTGTGTTAATCACCTATTTCAACGGCTTTGCTGACATGCCCGCACCAATTACAATTCAAGGTCGTGAAAACATTAAACAGTTTTTTCATAAATACATGAAAGCGATCGGTCATATCGATCTCAAGTCGCTTGATTTTACTGAGACTGAAGATACTATTTTCTTCCAGGCTAATTTCAATAACGATCTTGGTTCAGTGAATGCTGGAGATGCTTGGATGATGCGCGACGGCAAAATTGCTTATCATTTTGGTTTTTGGATTTGGGCTTAGTCTGAGCCATACTCTGTTCCTAAAACTTGCTTGCGTTCTCATCTCCTGCATAAAGGATTACTATGAAAACACCAATGGAACAACTGCTATTGTCTCCGATGAGCAAGCTCTACAAAGAGCATATCGGTTTCATTAAAGCAAAAAATGTTGAAGGATTGCTCGACCAGTATGCCGAAGATCTTTTACTAATTAGTACCCTAACTGAAGATCGCCAGCCGCTCTATATCCGTGGGCGACAGCAGCTCAAGGAATTTTTTGAAAGCCGCATCTTCAGTTTAGAAGATTTGGAAGTCTCGCTGAATCAGTGGGCAGAGACTGAGAATACGCTGATGATGGTAGAAAGTCTCAAAACTCGCAGCACTAGCGGTGAGGTCGGCAATGTTGAATTCTACGACAATTGGTATTTGCAAAATGGTAAGATTGCTATTCACTTTGCTGGAGTCATTCAGTATCCAGATAGCACGTATGCTAATGCAGGAAAGGTCGGAGCAATTCCTGCATCTCCTTTAGGTAAGCTCTATAAAGAGCATATTGGTTTTATCAAAGCCAAGAATGTCGAAGGATTGCTCGACCAGTATGCCGAGGATCTGCTACTAATTAGTACCCTGACTGAAAATCGCCAGCCGCTCTACATCCGTGGACGACAACAGCTCAAGGAGTTTTTTGAAAGCCGCATCTTCAGTTTAGAAGATTTGGAAGTCTCGCTCAACCAGTGGGCAGAGACTGAGAATACGCTGATGATGGTAGAAAGTCTCAAAACTCACAGCACTAGTGGTGAAGTTGGTGAAATGAGTTTCTACGATAATTGGGTATTGCGTGATGGCAAAATTGCCGTTCACTTTGCTGGTGTCGTTCAATATCCCGATGGGTCATACGCATAAATACGTTTTTGTCCAGCTTTAGTAAGGATCTAAGTTATGGCTTGGCTCAAATTTTCTCAGATGGCAATCAGCTGCCAAGATCCAATTGCAACTGAAAAATTTTACACGAAATATTTCGGCTTCCAACGCGCTCGGGTCGCACCACTTGGCAAGGAACAGATTGTGTTTCTGAAATTGGGTGATATGTATCTTGAGCTGATTCAAGCAAAGGAAGAATCTCCTGCTTACCAGATTCGTAACGATGGACCCGCCTACCCAGGCTGGCGACACCTGGGCTTTCAGGTCGATAATGTCGATGCTAAGCTAGCAGAAATGGGTAAGGATGCCAAAATTTCTCTAGGACCGCTCAACTTTGATGAGTTTATCAGTGGATGGCGATCGGTTTGGATTACCGATCCAAACGGTAACATTATCGAAATTAGTCAAGGATACACCGATCAGGATAATCCGCCGTCTTTAGAGGCGAATGAAGAAGTTGCTTCTATTTACTGAAAATATAAACACTGGCACATAAGAGCAAGATAGTCAAATCAAAAGATTGTCAACTTGCATCGAAATTTCGATCCTTGCGTCAGTGTTTTTTAGTCCCTAAGCTGAAAGGCATTCTAACGAAGAATCAGAGCTTGCTTTGAGCTACTCAAGAGATGTAGGCACACTACATGAGCATCAGTTGATTTAGTTAACAGTAAAAGGAGCCACTATGGATTTACAAAATAAAGTAGCAATTGTTACGGGAGCCAGTAGCGGCATTGGAGCGGCGATCGCCAAGAGTTTAGATGCGGCGGGGATGAAGCTGTTGATTACAGCGCGATCGCCAGAAAAACTGGCAGAACTCGCCGCTCAAATGA
This sequence comes from Chroococcidiopsis thermalis PCC 7203, assembly GCF_000317125.1. Taxonomy (GTDB): domain Bacteria; phylum Cyanobacteriota; class Cyanobacteriia; order Cyanobacteriales; family Chroococcidiopsidaceae; genus Chroococcidiopsis; species Chroococcidiopsis thermalis. The sequence goes on along the minus strand of NC_019695.1, from coordinate 2,425,328 downwards.
ATAATGAAACGGCGATCGTACCAGGAGAGATAACTGATTCTGAATTGCCACAACACTTGGTTGATGTAGCTTTAGAAAAATTGGGTCGTCTGGATGTTGTCATCAACAACGCAGGTGTAATGCATATGATGTCAATTGAGGATGCAGACATCGAAGCTTTGTGTAAAATGATTCGGATTAATTTTGAGGCTGTAGTGCGAATGAGCTACGTAGCACTGCGGCATTTTAAGCAACAGGGTAGTGGCTATATCATCAATATGTCTAGTATTTCTGGACTGAAAACGACTCCCAAGTTAGCGGTTTATGACGGTACTAAACACGCCTTAGAAGCTTTTACTGATTCCTTGCGGATGGAGTTGGCTGGTTCTGGTATTGGTGTTGCCACAGTTGAGCCTGGTGCAGTTGCTACTAACCTGTACGACTCTTGGAAATCGCGTGGGATGAAAGGTTATGACGAGCTGGTGCCAAACCCACTTCAAAGTGAGGATGTGGCTCGTTGCGTTCGATTTATTCTAGAGCAACCAGGTAATATTCTGATTCCTAGACTTTTAGCTGTACCAGTAGCTCAGCCAGTGTAGGTAGACTTTTACTGGTATCAACAAAAGTAGTAGGGTCTGTTTTAAAAGGTTGTAGTTTATATAAGTAGGTGAGAGTAATGCTAATATCTCTCACCTTTTAAGTATCTGGTATGTGTCAAAATTAACTTTTCCACAGGTATTTTATAGGATTTATAGGGCAAAGAACAAGTAAAATAATTATTTTTACTCTATAGTTAAAGCTATTAGTTTATAAAATTTTATTAACTAATAGTCATTAAATAGAAATAATAAACAGCAAAATAATTCTAACATTAAACAAAATAAAAGTCCTTGCTCTTAAATAATTTAACCGATAAATTTAAAACATAGAGTTTCACCCTTACAAATAAGGAAGAGAAACGAGAATAGACAATGAAAGCAAGTACTAAATTTACAGATATTCTAACTCAATTCCCTCAAGTTAGAACATTGTGGTCGAATGTAAATGTTACAGATTTTGGACCTTACTACGAAGCTTTACAAGCACGACTAATTGACCGTGTTTGGCATGATGAATTACTTAAGCAAGAAATACTGATCGATCCAAAAGCCGTTTTTGAACGGGAATCGGATATTACATTTCCCGCCAACGTAGAAGTTAGAGTTTTAGAGGAACCAGAGGATACATTTTACTTTGTGATTCCTGCAACTCCGCGAGCAGAAGAGCAATGGTATCGGTACGAACAACTTGCTACTTGGTGGATGTTGGGTCATACTTGGTGGACGACATACTATTATCTTTGCGGTGCTGAGAAAGCCAGAGCTTACAGAGAGAGCTTGCAAGCATTGTGGATCGCTCGTATTTGGACAAATGAGGCTTTCCATGAGAGAATTACATCTAATCCAAAAGCTACGTTTGAAGCAGAAATGGGAGCAGTCTTTCCTCCCAATTTGAAGATTCAATCCCTACAGGAAACTTCAAATCTCATTTATTTTGTACTACCTAAAAACCCGCAAGTTAATCAACTAGACGAAAATTCTACGATGGGACAGTGGTGGCAAGTATCCCATACATGGTGGTGGTGGTTGGTTAATTTACGTTTCCGGCAGCCAGCAAAGAACACGGTGACAGGGATAGTTAGCTAAACGAAAAGCTATTTTGCTATGTCGATCGCTTCTGCGTCTCATTTTTAGAAAAACACATTTTCAGAAAAACAATTTTATGCAAAATCTTATGCAAACTGTCATCAAAGTCAACGGCAAACAGTATACGACAGATGTTGAGCCACGGTTGCTACTTGTAGATTTTCTCCGCGATATTCTAAATCTAACGGGAACAAAGAGTGGCTGCGATACGGGACAGTGTGGTGCTTGTACAGTAATGCTGAATGGCGTATCAGTCAAAAGCTGTACAGTCTTAGCAGTTCAAGCTGATGGTAGCAATGTCATGACGATTGAAGGCGTTGCTCAAAACGGTCAACTTAGTGCATTGCAAGAAAGTTTCTGGAACATGCACGGGCTACAGTGCGGTTACTGCACGCCAGCTATGATTATGTCACTCATGGATTTATTACAAAATAACCCTAAACCTAGCGAAGCAGAAATTCGAGATTGGCTGGATGGTGTCTTTTGCCGCTGTGGTGTCTATCCAAACGCCGTTCGCGCCGTACATTATGCTGTAGAAAAAAATGCTGTAGAAAAAATGCAGATGGAATCTGTAATAGCTAAGCCGGAAACCGTAACGGCTCATGAATGTTTACCAATTGCGCGAACAGCTAATGTACCCCTAAAGGCAAAAAGTCAATGAGGAACGTTGTTGCTGATATCAAACGCTGGTGGAATCAGGGTGACTCTGTGGCACTAGCAACTGTTGTCTGCACTCAAGGCTCAAGTCCCAGAGAACCTGGAGCTGTCATGGCTGTATCGAGTAGCGGCGAGGTCGCTGGTTCTATCAGTGGCGGGTGCGTTGAAGGAGCAGTCGTTGAGGAAGCACTAGCAGCGATCGCGCTGAATCAGCCACGGCTATTAACATATGGAGTGGCTGACGAACTGGGCTTTGTGGTTGGTTTGACCTGTGGAGGCACTATTCAAGTTTTCGTGGAACCCCTCATGCAAAAGTGCTTTGGGAGCGAGCTGCCAATGAATTTTGTCTTTGATGCCATCTGCAAAGCATCAGAGCAGCCTATAGCACTCTGTACGTTAGTTGAGGGGACGAATGTTGGAGCTAAGATGTTAGTGACCGATCGCGGTGCGATCGCTGGTTCTCTTGGCAACGCAGAGCTAGACCAGGTGGTGTCTCGTAACACTCAAAGGATGTTAACTCAGGGATGGAAAAACTTGAGCTACTACGGTGCTAACGGCGAATGCGGGCAGGCGGATGTGGCAATTTTTATTGAGTCCTTTGTACCCCAACCGCACTTCATTGCGATCGGGGCTGTTGATTTTGCGCGATCGCTTTGCAAGCTAGGTAAGATATTAGGCTACCGAATAACCGTATGTGACGCTCGGTCTCGCTTTGCCACACCAGCACGCTTTCCTGAAGCTGACGAGATCGTGGTGAACTCGCCCGGTCAGTATCTCCAAAGCATCCAGATAGACGCTCGTACCATTATTACCGTACTCACTCACGATCCTAAGTTTGATGTTCCTGCGCTCATAGCCGCAGTACGAACACCAGCAGCTTACATTGGCGCGATGGGAAGCCGCAAAGCCACCGCAGATCGAATTCGTCGTCTGAAGGAAGCTGGACTCACTGAAACTGAACTGGCTCGGATTTGCGCCCCAATTGGGCTAGACATTGGTGCTAACTCTTTAGAAGAGACGGCTGTGTCAATTATGGCTGAAGTTATCGCGCTTAAGAGTGGACGTAGCGGCTGTAGGCTTTCTCAGACCCAACAAAAATCAATTCACGTCAAGTAAGCACATGGGACAGGTTGCTATTGCTATCCTTGCTGCTGGTAGAGGTTCTCGGTTTGGCGGGAATTTTCCTAAACCTTTAGCAATGTTTAGGGGGCGATCGCTAGTTTCCTATGCTCTTAAGGCTGCTGATGATAGCGGTCTTGCCCCAATTTTACTTGTCGTCGGTTACAATTCCCAGCAAGTAGCCGCCGCAGCCTTACCAGGAGTGAGTATAGTACATAACCTACAATGGCAAAGTGGAATTGCTTCAAGTCTAAAACAAGCTCTGTGGATGTTAGAGCCGAATAAATCTATTGATGCTCTCTGCATTGGACTTGCCGACCAACCATTCGTGACGGCTGCTTGTTATCGTCGTCTCGTAGCTGCATACCATGAAGGAGCTTCTTTTGTTGTAGCTACCTATGAAGGATCTCGGCGCAACCCCGTCCTCCTGGCTCGTTCGTTGTGGTTTGATGCCATGAAACTTGAGGGGGACGAAGGAGCCAGACAGTTGATGCGAGTTTACTCAGTTGTGGAAGTCAGTTGCGATCGCATCGGTAATCCACATGATATCGATACTAAGGACGACCTTCAACAATTGGAATCTGAAGTGATTTCCAAGCACCGGACAGAGGGTTAAGCTCTGAACGATGCAAACAATAGACCTCCTGCATGAATCAAAAAATCATGGATGTCATTCTGTTGGCGAAGCCTTCCCGAAGGGTACGCAACGCAGTGTAGTGAAGAATCTCCCAGATGTTTCGCTGCGCGTGTGGATGACAATTCAAGTATTCACGCAGGAGGTCTAATGATACTAACCTAGAGTATAGAGGCGTGCTTCAGCACGAGTAAAGTGCTTTCCTAGTTTTTGCCCAAAAAGCTTTCAGCACACTACTCTGTTGGGAGAGTGCTTCTAACGCCACACCTGTTGCAAACGACTTACGACTTCACGCATGGCAGAATAATTTCGCATTTAAAAATGTCCCTACTGAGAGGGATGGTTAGGGTTCATTAAGACAAAATATTTTGCCTAAAAAGAATATGATATCTGCTCAGCACCGATTTTTGCAACACAACCCCGGAATTAAACCCATATCAATAATGTCTGATTTTGTTCCAAGTTTTTCACTTTTTTAGCTCTAAGCTAAGGTATCAAATTCAACATTCAAGTAACTGTAGTGACTATTAAGACAAAGAAACTTACAAACAGAACGGATTTCATGCCATAGCTTAGTTGTCAACGATTGCACGTACTACTTAGTTGGCTCTCCGAGCTTCTGGTAGTACGATGGCACAAACTAAAAGTAAGTAACCAAAATGCTACCTCAAGTAAAAAATGATTCCAAATCATTAATTCAATTTCATAAATCTTTATGAGAACGGTAATGCAATTAAGTCAAGCAATAGGTCTATTACGCATGTTTTCAACAATAGTAATTCTAGAACTTAGTACGTATTCAGAAAGGAATTAGAGATGGTTAAGATCGCTTCTCCAGCCGCTAATTTAGATCTTCGCGCACCTATCTTTACAACCTTAAGTAAGGGAATTGGTGTAGATTGGGTGCAACGCATCATACTAGTTTTAGTAGATTACATACTTCTATCTCTGGCATGGCATACCACCCAGACTCTTTGCACTCCTCTAGATTTTCCCTGGAAGTTGAATAACTTACTTTTACCGATTCCGATTGCTCATATTGGGATAATGGTAGCACGAGGATTATATAACTCTAATGAAGAATATTGTAAATATGTAAGCTCAATCGAAGCCCTAACTTTATCGCATCTTTTGCTACTATCGATTGTCTTTTCCTATCAATCACATCATTTCATTCCCTGGTCTACTTTCTTTTGGGCTTGGTTACTCAGCGTATTGTTCTCTTTGGCTGGACGACTGTGCGCGAACTTTACTACTAACAAGCTACGCCAACAAGGTACAATCTGTAATCCAATTTTCATTATTGGTTTTCCTACAGATATTGAAAAAGCTACCCAGTTATTAGTACAAGAAAATCATTACAGAATTATAGGATATTTGCCAATTTACGCATTAGAGAAATATGGTGTAGACAAAATAGTTGATGAAATTACTAGCTCAGGAGCAGTTGAAGTATTTGTCTGTTCTTGGCACAAAATAGAGCAAAGAATGTTTCTTTATTGGAGATTGCGTAATCATGGCATAACACTCAATATTTTGCCACTTAGCTTAGAAGAAATTGTAGAGGAGAAAATGGGAGCATTTTTATCACTAAAAAGCGGCATACCCTTCTTCAAACTTTCTCCTCCATTAATTGCAGGATTAGATTTTCGGATCAAGCGCTGTTTTGACTTTTGCCTAGCCGTTCTAATTATCTTAGTTTTATCACCTCTATATCTAGCGATCGCGCTTTTAATTAAACTAGATTCTCCCGGTTCTATATTTTATCAACAGACTCGCGTAGGTTTACATGGTAAACACTTCAATGTTTGGAAATTTAGAACAATGGTTAATAATGCAGACAAGCTTCAAAAGGAATTGGAAAACTTTAATGAAATGAATGACGGTATATTATTTAAGATTAAAAATGACCCTCGCCTTACAAAAGTTGGACGTGTTTTAAGACGTTATAGTTTAGATGAACTGCCCCAAGTATTCAACGTAATTTGTGGTGAAATGAGTTTAGTTGGTCCTCGCCCGCTACCGCTCAGGGACATTGAGCAACTTTCGGAAACTCAATTAATTCGCCACGAAGTTTTACCAGGAATAACTGGTCTTTGGCAAACATCCGGTCGTTCAGAAATTACTAACTTTAAAGATGTTCTGCTTTTGGATATTTTCTATATAGAAAACTGGTCTTTGTGGTTGGATTTACAGATTTTGCTAAAAACGATTGTGACTGTAGCTCAGAAAACAGGAGCTTACTGAAAAATACTTATCGCTTATGTATTAAAAAGATCTTATGGAATCTCAAGAACATCTTAATTTAGATTTGCAAAAGTATTGGGAGAGCCTAAAACGCAATTGGATACCTGCTGTAGCTACTTTTGGATTAGTTTCTGTCCTTGCAACCTTAGTAGCATGTTTGCAACAACCTGAATACGAAGCTCAAGGAAAACTCCTATTAAAAGTTAGCCGTACTCCTTCTCTAACAGGAGTAGGTCAACAATTAGGAGAATTAGATCCTCCGCTAGCAGCAAAGAGCAGTCCTCTCAATACAGAAATAGAGATTATTCGTTCTATTCCTCTGGTACAACAGACGATTAGTACCCTTAACTTAAAAGACCAAAACGGCACTTTTCTAGACCCACAAACAATTATCAAACAACAGCTCGATGTAAAAAATATTGGAGCAACAGATATGTTAGTAATTTCTTATAAAAGTCATGATTCTACACAAGCTGCGGTAGTAGTCAACAAACTCATGAACCTTTACATCACTAGAAATTTACTTGCTAATCGCACTGAAGCTGTTACGGCGAATAAATTTATTGCCAAGCAATTACCCATAGCTGAAGCTAGTGTCCGTCAGGTAGAAGTAGCTTTGCGCCAATTTAAGGAAAAAAATCAAGTCGTAGCTTTGGATGAGGAAGCTAAATCGGCAGTCAAAATTATTGAGGAGTTAGAAAACAAAATCAAGCAAACTGAAGCTGACCTTGCTGATGCTACTACTCGGTCAGTAAATCTTCAACAGAAAGTAGGCATGACTTCAAAGGATGCCTTGGCTATAAACTCTCTCAATCAGTCTTTAGGGGTGCAAAAAGTTCTGGAAGAATTACAACAAGTAGAAAGTCAAATAGTAGTCCAACAAAATCGCTTCTCAGACAATAATCCTACGATTATCAGTCTAAAGCATGAAAGAGATAGCCTCAATTCATTATTGCACGATCGCGTTCAACAAGCACTTGGGACTCATACACAAATATCCAAGCGGAGTTTACAAATTGGAGAAAGTCAACAAAAACTGATTGAAAATTTTGCTGCTACGGAAGGAACGCGCTTGGCTATACATAGTCGTTTGGCTTCATTATCTAAAGCTCAATCTAGCTTTAAAAAACGACTCACGACTCTACCCAAATTAGAACAGGAACAGCGAGAGCTACAGCGAAGACTAGCAGCAGCTCAGTCTACTTACCAAACCTTGTTACAGAAATTTCAAGAAGTGCGGTTGGCAGAAAACCAAAACACAGGTAATGCTACTATAATTGAAAACGCCTTAGTTCCTACAAAAGCTTCTATTCGCAAACCAGCTTCGATCGTCATTTTAGGAATTTTATCAGGAATTTTTCTTTCTACAATTGCCGTTCTAATTTTAGAAATAACGGACAAATCTATTAAATCACTTCAAGAAGTCAAAAAAGTTTTTGGCTACGCAGTAGTAGGTGATATTCCTCAGTTTGGGAAAAAAGTTAATAGTCATCGTCAGGATGAACAGCAAAATATTCCACCAGTTTTTGTAAGAGAAATGCCTGATTCTCCCATCAGTGAGGCATTCAATATCCTTCAGGCTAATCTAAAATTTTTTCATCTATTACATCCAGCAGATAGTATATCGATTCAAGCCACTCACGCAAAAAGAAAAATTAAGCCATCTCTCAGTATCGGAACTTTTTTCAGTAGTTTAAAAAACTCTAATAAAGCCTTCAAAACAATTGTGGTAACAAGCTCTATCTCTAAAGAAGGTAAGTCTACAATTTCAGCTAATTTAGCCGCAACTATGGCAGAAATAGGACGTAAAGTTCTGTTAGTAGATGCAAATATGCACCATCCAATACAGCACCAAATTTGGAGATTGTCTAATACATCTGGTTTAAGCAATATTCTAAGCGGTCAAGCTGGATTTGAGGTCATAGAAAAGTCTGATGTGGCTAATTTAGATATTTTGACGGCTGGAGTCATACCGCCTAAACCTATAGCTCTGCTAGACTCTCCACGGATGGCTTTATTAATTGATTATTTTGCTGCTCGCTACGATTTTGTAATTATCGATGCGCCTGCTTTCAGCCATGCAGCTGATGCTCTCACTTTGAGTCATATGAGTGATGGCGTTTTATTTGTAGCGCGACCTGGATTACTTAACTACGTCAGTGCTGATGCTGCTAAGGAGTTATTAGAGCGTTCTACTCAAAAACCTCTGGGTTTGGTCATTAATAATTGGAGCAAAGAAGAAAAATTCAATCATTCCTTAGTCTCTTTCAGAAAAAGGAATTTAAAAAACAATAACATATCCTCTAAAAAAATTTCTTTTAAATACAATGGCTATACTCATAATTCTACGTGAGAATTGACAAAGTTTTGGAAGGCTAAGTACTCGATCGCAAAAATCACTGCCAGCTAGTAAAACAAGCAAAATTGTTGAACCTTAGAAAAAAGTTGAGGAACGTATGAAAAAAGTTTTAGGAATATTGGGGGGAATGGGTCCCCTTGCGTCTGCGGAGTTTTTAAAAACAATCTATGAGTTTAATCTTGCCGATAGAGAACAAGAAATGCCTGCATGTTTTCTTTACTCCGATCCGACAATTCCCGATCGCACGGAAGCGATCGCTAATGGCTTAGATGAGTTATTACTTAACGATCTAATTACAGTTCTAGAAACACTTTACTTATTGGGTGTTGATAAGATTGTCATCCCTTGTATAACTATACATTATTTTCTTCCCAAGGTTCCATCAATTTTGAGAGAGAAGATCGTGTCTTTGGTCGATTTAATTCTAGAAGAAGTCTTAAATAGGCAAGAACATCAACTTTTACTCTGTACGCAAGGAACGCTAAATGCATGTATTTTTCAACAACATAGATTGTGGAAATGGGCTGAACCATACATAATTGTTCCGCAAGCAGAGCATAAACAGATTCACAATCTGATTTATCAAATAAAAAAAGAAGGTATTCAGAAATCAGCTCTGGTTTTCCTCAATACATTACTAAATAAATATGAAGTAAATTCTTTTATTGCCGGATGTACTGAATTTCACTTGCTTGCAAAGTACCTTATCCAACATCATGCCCAATATTATCGCATCGTAGATCCGCTCTTAATTATAGCAACAAATTTAAGAAGATTCATCGATTTACAACCACACGATGCAGATTTTATAACTGTCGATTCGAGAAGGCGATCGCCTATTTATTCCTTCAATGAGCGTTAACCAAAACCAGTTTTTATTGGACGGTCAATATGTCACAAATACATAAATCACAGGGTAAGTATGTGAAGATAGTTTTTGCTCTACTACGCTTGTTTGGGTTCAAATCAATCCCAGCGATCGCCAAACTACTACAAACATACATACCTTTTCCCTTACTTCATTTATATAGAACGTACAAGTATAATCTTTCTACCGTAATAGATCGGCAGCTATCAAATCTTTTCCGAAATCAAGTAGTAACAACTAAAAAGTTAATTGCTAATAGAAAAACAATCTTGTTCTACCCAGAGTTTCCTACTTCTGGGGCAATTTACTATATCTGCCTCTTTCTAGGTTATAACGTCACTAATAACCCCGAAGCAGCTTTCGATCTATGCATTAAGTGGAAAGATGCAACTTTTTCCCCAAAGGATTACGTACTATTTCGATTATCAGTTCAAAATCCAATTCTTAGCATTGTCAATATAAACTGCGAAAATATTAGCAAAACATATGTAGATCGAGTATTTCATACTGTGTTTGGTTACAGCGTCACTGTAGATCCGCTGACATATACCGGACAATGCGTGATGAAATCCGACCTAAACGGTCAGCACGACGGCAAGATAATTTCTTGTCCGATTGACACAGTAGAACCAGGTATTGTTTATAACAAACTCATCGATAATGAAGTAGAAGACGGCAAAGTACTACTACTAAGAGTTCCGGTATTTAAATATATAATTCCCTTTGTTTATTTAAAATACTTCCCAGTCGAACATCGCTTTGGTAGATCTTTTGCTCACCTAATTTCGGTACGGTTAGCGGAGGCTCAAGACATTTTTTCTGAAGTAGAAATTAGTAAAATTTTATGTTTTTGCCAAAAATTAGGACTGGATTATGGCGAATTAGACATACTCAGAGATAGAAGAGATCGACGATTGTACATTGTTGATGCTAATAATACTCCCTCTGCCACTATGATTTACAATCCTCTCGATCTACCTCTCGATAAGCAGAAATGTTTTCTGTCTCCCAGCGATCGCCTAATTGCTCTGCAAAAGTTAGCTCAAGCCTTTAAAACAGCACTGTTAAATCCATCAAAATTGTAACTAGGGTATCCTATGATGGACATCCGCCAAAAAGTAGTCAAAGGTGTAGTTTGGTCTGTGATTCAGCACTGGGGTAGTCAGACAATCTCCTTTGCTGTATTTTCTCTACTAGCTCGCTTACTTAAACCAGAAGAATTTGGTCTGGTTGCTTTAGCTAGCGTTTTTATTGCTTTGATGGAAATCTTTCTCGACCAAGGATTATCTCAGGCGATCGTTCAACGCCAGCAATTAGAGCCAGAGCATCTAGATTCTGCTTTTTGGGCAAACTTGACAGTTGGTATATTACTAACTATATGCAGCATCATTTTTGCTAAACCAATTGCTAATTTATTCAACCGTCAACAACTAGCACCAATCTTACAATGGCTGTCGCTGAGTTTTTTGTTGAACTCCTTCAGTTGCGTACAGCAAGCAATTTTTCATCGCGAATTGGCTTTTAAGTTTGTCGCGGCGCGATCGCTCTTGGCAGCTCTAGGCGCTGGTACGATTGGCATTACTATGGCGGTTGCTGGCTTTGGTGTTTGGAGCCTTGTCGGTCAAAAGTTAGCGGGTGCTTTAGTAGGAGCTGTGGTTTTATGGAGTGCTAGTGACTGGCGACCAAGATTTTGTGTTTCTGTAAAACACTTCCAGGAATTATTTGCTTTTGGTATTAATGCGATCGGATTAAACGCAATCAATTTCTTTAATCGCCGCACTGACGATTTTTTAATCGGATATTTTCTCGGTCCTGTAGCACTAGGGTATTACACCATTGCCTATCGAGTGTTATTGGTCATGACGCAATTACTAATTACCGTCACTAATCAAGTCGCATTACCTACTTTTTCTAAGCTACAAGCAGAACCAGAACGATTGCAACGTGCGTTCTACGCTGTGACGCAACTAACAAGTCTCGTCGCTTTTCCAACTTTTATTGGTATGGCTGTGTTAGCGCCTGAAGTCGTACAGATCTTATTTGGCAGTCAGTGGCGATCGAGTATTCCAATTATGCAAGTATTAGCATTTGTTGGCATTCTCCACTCGATGTTTAACTTCAATTCCACTGTAATGATGGCTAAAGGTAAACCAGCTTGGAAATTGGGGGTAAACTGTCTGACTGCTGTAGTTAATATTTTAGGTTTTATATTAGTAACTCGTTGGGGAGTTGTAGCTGTTGCATTAGCTTATGTCATTGGTAGCTATTTGACTTTTCCAATTTCTATATATGTAGTGCGTAAATTAATTCCTTTACAACCGATCGCCTATCTACGTCAATATGCGATCGCGATCGCGGCAACCTCGGTTATGGTAAGTGCTATTTTGGCAGCCAAATATTTTTTGCCTAGTTTGCTCTCTCTACCAGCCTCACTAGCGATCTATACGCTAATCGGTGCTGTTTTTTATGCTCTAACAATTTTCATACTCGCTCCAAAGTTATTTTGGCACATTCTGAGGTTCATGCGTTAGCTGATTCGCTCTGACAGAGAAGGTAATGAGATATGAACGATCGACCTTTAGTTAGTATAATTATCAATAATTGCAACTATGGATGTTACGTTGATAAAGCAATTGAAAGTGCTTTAAATCAAACTTATTCTCATCTGGAAATTATTGTAGTTGATGATGGTTCTATCGATAATTCTCGCGAAGTTATCGCTCGTTATCAAGATCGAGTCATTCCAGTTTTGAAAGAAAATGAGGGTCAGTCGTCAGCATTGAACGTCGGATTTAACATAGCTAAAGGTGATATTATTTGTTTCCTTGATGCCGACGATCTGGCTCTATTAGAAAAAGTTTCAGAAGTTGTCAATGTATTTAAAAATAACCCAGATATCGGTTGGTGTTTTCATAGCATTAAGGTAATGGATATGAAAACGGGTAAGTTGCTAAAACGAATATGCCATGACAATGTATATGTAACTATCACAGAGGAAACAAAGCAGTCGCGATCGCAAAAATGCGATTTTAGAGCGTCAATGCTCGAACGAGGAAAAGTCGATTTTATTATACCTCCGACCTCTGGTTTGTGCTTTACACGTTCTCTGCTAAAGCAAATTTTTCCCTTGCCTCAGTATAAAACTCATAAAACCTCAGCTGACCGCTGCTTGAAATTTTCGGCGATCGCGTTAAGTTCAGGTTTTTTCTTAGATCGAGAGCTAACTATTCAAAGAGTACACGATTGTAACGCTTACACTGCTAGGAGCGATCGACAACAATATATGGCAAGATCGATTTTAATTATGGCTAACTGGATGAGAGTTAGATTTCCAGAATTAGCAAAGTTTACTAATAAATCTTTCGCCAAAGGACTTAGCATTTACTGGCGCACTGGCGGAGTGGAAGCATCAGCTAAAGAACTTGTCAAAAAATATCTGGCTTCAATTTCAATTCTAGAAAGGCTGAGAATTAGTTTAAGAGCAGTTTACTATAGTTTAAAAATTTGGGAGCGATAATAATTCATGTGTTCGTTGTTGCAGTCGCTTTGTAGTCGATCCCCCAACCCCCTTAACAAGGGGGCATTAGTTCCCCCCTTTTTGTTGCAGTCGCTTGGCAGTCGATCCCCCAACCCCCTTCAAAAGGGGGTATTAGTTCCCCCCTTTTTTAAGGGGGGTTAGGGGGGATCGATATCTGAAACTTCAAACGTTTAATTTCTGTATTTTTAACTGCAAATCTGCAAGAAATAAACATCAATTGAACTCAATTCAATAGAAGATGAAACTACAGATTGCCATCCAGAAAAACTTATTTGAAAAAGGATTTGTAGTTTTAGCTCTACTACTTTTCTCAGATGCTTTAATTTCGCTTTTCCGCCGTCAAGAAGGATTTGTACTTGATGCGACTGAAGGCGATCCAGTCATGCAAATTTTTTTATTTGGGGTCTATGCAGTCACCTTCTTCCTGATTCTGCTGCGGTGGAAAAGTGTTATGCAACTCGTACTTAAGGAAAAGCTGTTAATCCTACTAGTCGCGATCGCGCTTTTCTCCGTGCTTTGGTCTGTTGCACCAATAGTCACTCTTCGCCGTAGTGTAGCACTCGTCATGACAACTTTATTTGGGGTGTACTTAGCGACGCGCTACAGTTTAAAACAGCAATTGCAGTTGCTCGCGTGGACTCTAGGTATAGCAATAGTACTCAGTTTTCTGTTTGCGATCGCCCTGCCAGCTTACGGAGTTCACCAGGAAGGGGGACACATCGGTGCTTGGCGAGGAATCTTCGTGCATAAAAATGCTTTGGGTCGAGCTATGGGTTTAAGCGTGGTGTTGTTCTCGCTTTTTGCTCTTTATAGCTACAGATATCGATGGATTGCATGGACTGGTTTTGCACTTTCAGTTGCCTTAATACTGCTGTCAACGTCAGCAACACCCTTTTTGTCTTCCCTAATTGTTCTCGCTCTATTGCCACTCTACAGCCTGTGGCGGTGGCGCAATCCTCTATTCATGCATTGTGTTGTCATGACAGTGACGCTTGGTGCAGCTATGGTTCTATGGCTTTTGAGTCAAGTGGAAGCAATTCTCGCTGCTACCGGACGGGATTTAACTTTTACCGGACGCACAGAATTGTGGTCTGTTTTGCTGCAAGCAATCCAAAAATATCCCTGGTTGGGTTATGGATATAGTGCCTTCTGGCTGGGTTGGCAGGGCGAATCTGGAAGGGTATGGAACGTACTGATTTGGGAACCTACATACGCTCACAATGGTTATTTACAATTAGGACTCGATTTAGGCTTACTAGGTATTGCAGTATTTGTATTGGGATTCTCGATTTACTTTGGGCGATCGCTGATCTGGGCGCGTACTAACCAAACTGCCACAGGAATGTTTCCATTAGCGTTTTTGACATTCTTGTTGCCGTATAACATGACCGACAGCATTATCTTGCAGCAAAACAATATTTTTTGGATTTTTTATGTTTCAACGGTTTTCTCAATGACGATTCAGCCTCAGCCAGCCAAACCGCCTGCAACTCGGAAATTTTCAGCATAGGAAAACAATCAAATATGCTTCACAAACCTGTTGTCCTAATTTATAGAAATAATCTCCTGCCTGCCTCAGAAACCTTTGTGCAAAAACAAGCAGAAGCCTTACGGGATTTTATTCCTTATTACGTAGGCTCTCGTCTCGTACAAGGTTTGCAACTTCCTCAAGAGCGCCGGATCGCCCTCAACCAAGGTGGATTGTTAGGCTTGACAAATGAGCTGTCTTATAAGTTATGGGGGAAAACATCTGTCGATTTTGTGCGATCTTTACAGCGACTTCATCCCGCACTGATTCACGCTCATTTTGCCCCAGATGGGGCGATCGCTTTGCCACTAGCGCAATGTTTACAAGTCCCGCTCGTAGTTACGTTCCACGGTTATGACGCTACTATGCACGATAAGTATGCAAAAGCCTCCTTCTGGAGTCACCGCGTTTATCTGCGTCGTCGAGAGCTACTAAAGCAGAAGGCACGGCTATTTATTGCGGTTTCTGAGTCTATTAAGCGGAAGTTACTAGAGCAGGATTTTCCGTCAAATAAAGTAGTTGTACATCATATTGGTGTCGATACAGAAACTTTTCAACCCGATCCATCCGTGCAACGTCGTCCAATCGTGCTGTTTGTGGGACGGCTAGCTGAGAAGAAAGGGTGTAAATATCTGATTCAAGCTATGAACCAAGTACAAGCAGTAATGCCAGATGTGGAACTGGTGATAATTGGTGATGGACCCTTAAGGGTTGATTTAGAAAACATGGCAGCGATAAAACTACGTCGCTATCGTTTTCTCGGAACGCAACCGCCACAAGTCGTAAAAAACTGGATGAATCAGGCGCTTTTGCTGGCTGCACCAAGCGTAACGGCTGCTACAGGAGACTCAGAGGGGCTTCCTATTGTTCTCATCGAAGCTCAAGCAATGGGTTTGCCAGTTGTCAGTTCGATGCATTCTGGTATCCCTGATGCTATATTACACGGTCAGACAGGTTTCCTGGCTAGAGAACGAGATTGGAGGACACTAGCTGAATATATTTTGCTCTTACTTAACGACCGAACCTTATGGCAGCAACTTAGCCAAAACGGTCAAGAACGAGTCCGCACCCGATTTAATCTTCGCAGTCAAACTAGTATTTTGGAAGATATTTACTACACTACTTTGCGACCCAAGGTAAGCACACAAATAGTTCATAACTCAATCTCGCAATCCTAACTTTTCCCAATTTGTTACCTTTTTGTTCCTAGTTTGACACTTTTGTTGTTGTAAATTAAACATCAAGGTTGAAGATAACAGCTTCTGAGATTTACTATCAGGTTTGCCAGTTTATTTTCACCGAAAAACATCGAGTTGGATGTAACACTCTTCCCACCATGTAGTAGGGTGGGCATTGCTCACCTTTCCCTAAAGCTTAAATTGCTAAACACTAGTATTAACCATCTATAGCATTCCGATCGAACTGTACAACACGCAAAATGAATGTCATTACTCGTTTGTGATTTCGTAATGACAACTTACGACTTACAACTTCCAAATCTTATGCATCGATCGCAAGTGCTATAGATAAAAAGGAGTGAAAATGATGATAAAACTTATCAATCTAAAAGAACTAGTTTGTTCTTGGTTGGATGGAATTGAGATTCGTGACTCTAAAAAAGCCCATTTATTGTGTAAGGCAATTCCATCCAGTTGTCCGTTTGAGCGCGAAATCAAGTTCTTCAATCGCATCCTAGTTCATATTCCGCCCCTATGCAAGTTAAATCCTTTTTACGAGCAAGTGGTAAATCTTCGCTTTAAAGCCCTATGCTATCTAGCGGACGAATGCGGAGAGGATATAGCAATATATTGCTAGTACTTAACGCTGTCAAAAAATTAGTTAAGCAGTCATTGCAATTTTTGCAGAATTTAAGGGCTAATCACAGTGTTTTAGAACTGTAAATATGGAACGCAAAAGTGTGATACGCAGGCTTGGCTACTTATCTGCTGCCCCACGAGCCTCTACTCGTCCTGATGCTGAAGCAGGCGGACCGCGATCGCATATGTTGGGAGTGATGAGAGCTTTTGCAGCTCTCCAATGGCAAGTTCATCCTTTTATTGTAGGCGATCGCGTCCCGCGTAGTTGGGTGACAAAAGGCTCGGAGCGCGCCGTAACAGCAGGATTTGTTCGGACTCTTGGATCGGATTTAATCCGCTTGTACATGAGTAACCTCAATGCAAGACGAGCTTCGCAAGAATTAGCTCAAAAGGTAGATTTGGTTTACGAGCGTCGTGCTGCGTTGCAGTCTCTAGGTTGGATCTTCAAGCAGCACGGTATTCCCTGGATCTTAGAAACTAATTCCCCTTTGTTCTACGAAACAAAAGCAGAGCGAAAGAATGTTGTTTTAAGCGATCTCCAACGTCAATTGGAAATTCAAGCCTACCGAGAGTGCGATCTGCTGGTCTGCGTCACCCAAGCACTCAAAGAGATTATCATTCGAGAAGCAGAGATTTCACCAGAGAAAGTCATTGTCTTACCCAACGGCGTAGATACTAGTGTTTTTGACTCCAAGGGTCGTCATCCCAAACGCATATTCGATAACTTCACAATTGGATTTGTCGGTAATCTTTACCCTTGGCAGGGTTTAGACGATTTGCTAGAAGTCCTTAACGATTTGCAAACAGATGGCTTCGATCTGTCTCTGGTCGTTGTAGGAGACGGTCAGATGCGACAGGAGTGGGAATCTAAAGCTCGTAGCTTGGGTTTATCAAACCGGGTCGAGTTTGTCGGTCAAGTTGCCTGGGACGAAGTACCCGATTATATTGCCGGATTTGACTTAGGATATTCCGGTCATGTCAAAATGCAAATCGGTGCAATGTATCATTCGCCGCTCAAAATCTATGAGTACATGGCGATGGGCAAACCAGTTTTAGCTTCGGCTTTTGAGGATGCCAAGTTCACGCTGCGAGATGGAGAAACCGGATTTTTGTTTCCTTCTGGCGATAAACAAGCGCTCAAATTGGCATTGGTCAGAGCTTATGAGTCGCGGGTAGCGTTACCAAACATGGGAGAGCTAGCTCGTCAAGAGATCCTCACTTACCACAGTTGGACTGCCCGCGTTCGGACATTAATTGAAACAGTTGAGCAAATCTTTAGGGATAGGGAACAATGAAGCAGTCCTATTACCTGCTTGGAGTGTGGGTGAATGCATTGACAATCTCGGATCTCAATCGCCTCATTGCCGAGGCTGTTAAGCATGACGAACGATGGATTATTGCCAATCACAATTTACACAGTCTTTGCATCTACCACAAAGACCCGAAGATGCGTGCCTTCTACGATCGCGCTGACTACATACATGTTGATGGTATGTCTTTAATTTTGCTGGGGCGGTTGCTGGGCTTGCCTCTTAGACGAGAGCATCGAGTTACATATGTAGACTGGACAGATCATTTGATGGCGGTAGCCGCGCAGCAAGGTTGGCGCATATTTTATTTGGGAGGTAAACCAGGAGTCGTCGAGCGGGGTGCTAGTATACTACGACAGCGATTTCCTGGCTTGCAATTAGCTACAGCTCACGGTTATTTTGACGTACATCCGAGCAGTTCAGAAAACCGAGCCGTTTTGGACGCGATCGCCGCTTACCAACCGCACGTACTGATGTTGGGTATGGGTATGCCTCGACAAGAACACTGGATACTAGATAACCTCGATCGACTGTCTGCCAATGCGATTTTGACTGCTGGAGCTGCTATGGACTACGTAGCAGGAGCCGTACCAACTCCCCCTAGATGGGCGGGACAATTCGGTCTAGAGTGGTTGTTTCGCTTGCTGGCTGAACCGCAACGGCTCTGGCGGCGCTACTCAATTGAGCCTTGGTTGATCTTGAGGCTATTTGCCACTGAGTTATTAGTTAAAGAACGATGACTGGCAGACGTAGGTTTTTATTAGGTTTGGGCGCTTTAGCAGGTATAGGTGCTGGCGCTAGTCAAGCTCAGGCTGGGTACGATCGGCAGATATTAACGGCGGATACAGACGCAGCGATCGAGAATGCTTCTTTACGCGAATGGGCAGCAGCGAAGGGATTAATCTATGGAGCTGCTACGCAAGAATACATGCTGTCATCCAATCCGCAATTTGCCAGCAGCTTTGTTCGAGAGTGTGCCATGCTCGTGCCAGAAGATGAATTGAAGTGGAAAAGTCTTCGCCCTAGTCCAAACCGTTTTGACTTTACGCGCAGCGATCGCCTAGCTCAGTTTGCCAAAACTCACAATCTACTTTTTCGCGGACACACCTTGTTATGGCACGCCCGATTACCATCATGGTTTAAATCGACGGTCAACCATCGGAATGCCAGACAGATAATGCTGGAACACATCACAAAAGTTGCTGGGCATTATGCCGGACAGATGCATTCCTGGGATGTGGTCAACGAGGCAGTTTTTCCCGAGGATGGACGGTCTGATAGTTTGCGAATTACGCCGTGGTTGAGGTTTTTGGGTTCCGATTATCTCGATCTAGCGTTTCGCGCCGCATCTACAGCAGACCCGTAGGCATTACTAGTTTACAACGATTATGGTATGGAGTATGACACGCCTAAAGATGAAGCAAAGAGAACTGCTGTTTTAAAGTTACTAGAGCGTTTGAGATCTCAGGGAACTCCCGTGCAGGCTCTTGGTATTCAAGCTCACTTATGGGGGGGAGAGACTCGCTTTAACCCTAGTCAATTAAGGGCTTTTCTGAAGGATGTTGCAAGTC